>DKNZ01000033.1:0-1300 GCA_002469845.1 Cellvibrionales bacterium UBA7375
CTGGCTATCTCTATAGACAGTAAAGCCTTCTTTTAAGCTTAATTGAAACCAATCTCTACAGGTTACTCGATTGCCAGACCAATTGTGGAAATACTCATGAGCCACAATACCTTCGACTCTTTGGAACGCCGCATCAGTAGTGGTTTTAGGGTTAGCTAGAACGGCTGAGGTATTAAAGATATTAAGCCCTTTATTTTCCATAGCACCCATATTGAAATCATCCACCGCGACAATCATAAAGCGATCGAGGTCATATTCCCGACCGTAGGTTTGCTCGTCCCAGCGCATTGAATTTTTTAAAGACAGCATGGCATGATCGCATTTATTGAGATCCTTTGATTCAACAAAAATTTGCAGCAATATCTCTCGGTTGGTACAGGTGGTAAAGCTATCCTCAACCACGCTGAGGTTCCCTGCTACCAATGCAAATAAGTAGGCGGGCTTTTTAAATGGATCATGCCAAGAGACATAATGCCGACCATTATCTAATTCACCCTGCTCTAGGGGGTTACCATTAGACAGTAAGACTGGAAACTGATGTTTATCCGCAATTAATTTGGTGGTGAATTCTGACATTACATCGGGACGATCCAAGTAAAAGGTGATATTTCTAAACCCTTCAGCTTCACACTGAGTGCAATACATGGTGCGAGACTTATATAAGCCCATCATGGTGGTGTTTAAATGGGGCTTTATAAGTACTTCAATATTAATCACAGCATTATCTGGCACTTGATTAATGATCAAGCCATCCTCTGTGCGTTGATATTGGTCATCATTGAGTAGGCAGCCATCAACCTCAATACACTGAAGATCTAGATCTTTGCCACCATGTAAAAACAAGGATGCAGAACTTGATTGACTAGCTGGATTACGGCGTATAGTTAGCACACTGTTGACCTGACAATAGTCTTCATTTAAATCAAAAACCAATTTGGTTTTATCAATAAGAAATTCAGGGACTTTGTAATCTTTGAGATAAATAGTTTGTGGTGTTGCGTCTCTCACAGTATTTGCGCCTTAATTATGCGGAAAATTGCACATTATATGCAGTGAATTTTCTAATATTAATCACGCCAGTATCTAGTATCAAATACTGGCCTTTAATGCCTTGAAGAACCCCTTCAATGATAGGCTGTTTATCAAGATTTAAACTTTTTACTTTTTCTGGGAATTCTAGTACCGGAAAATTTATATCTACCATTTTTTGATGATACAGTCGCTGAATAGCCAGCAAGCCAAATTTCTGCTCAAGGGCACTTATTCCAGCTTCTGACTGGGCTATTAATGTACCTCGAAT
>DKNZ01000033.1:1695-7898 GCA_002469845.1 Cellvibrionales bacterium UBA7375
CTCTCGCAGACAATCCTCAATTAAACCGGCCTGATAACGCGACTTTACTCGAAAAATAGGCATCGCCTGAGTTGCCCCCTGATCGATCCAACGGGTAGGCACCTGAGAGCCTCGAGTAATGCCTACTTTAACCCCAGAGCTATTGGCCAGATAAACATAATGGTCGGTAAAACAATATTGTTCACCCCAATTGGGGTCGCGACAGGTACCCTGTTCATAGTGGCATTTTTCGGGGCTCATAATGCAGGTGTCACATTGAGGTAACTTAGTAAAACAGGGGTAACAATAACCCTGACTAAAGCTTTTTTTAGATCGTCGCCCGCAATGTGTACAGTGAATATCACCCAAATATTCCAACCGAATTGGTTTTCCTATTAAACCATTAAGTGGTTCACGGTGGTCATCAAGAGGCAAAAAATATTGCACCTGCTCACCGAGTTCTACCTGCATTTTTGCCAAATGACCTGACACCGAAATAGACATTAATCGTCCCACTTAATCGGTTTCGGATTATCTTCCGGTGCGCATATAGGTTCTTTGGGCGGAACATAGCCAGTACGTTCCGACTCTGGATTACGCTGATCATAGGCAATAATGGCCTGCATACAAAGGGATCGCTGCTCATCACTAATGCTGCGACCATTGGGCCATTTGCCAATTTCTACCGCCTTTTGCAGTTGCTGGTAGATTTCAGGAGTAATACTGTTAAGTAGCTGTTGAAAATCCATACCTAATTACTCTTCGCTATTTTTACTTAGGGCTAAACTTTTTAACGCAAAAGTTAGACCTATTAAAAGCCCAGCCACTAGGCCGCTTAAATGAGCCGCATTGGCTACCCCTATTCCCAGTGCAACTTCTAATACACCGGTCATACAGAGTACTAACCAACCCACCATAAACCCCATTAAACCGCTGGGAAGTGGCGCAAAGTACTGCGGGGCAATTTTATGTTTTATCCAAAGATATCCCAATAATGCATATATGACACCGGACATACCGCCAAAGTATATAGTTCCTGACCAATAGAACTGAGCAATATTTGATGCGGCGCCACTGATAACAACTAACAACAGCAAATGCACTGAGCCTTCTATATATTCAATTCTAGAGCCCAGCATGGCCAACCAAAGTCCATTAAACACCAAATGTAAGATTCCGAAATGTAAAAAAATAGGGGTTAATATTCGATAATATTGACCTTGATTTGGCTCGGCAAAGAATAAAGTATTTGTTATGGAAGGGCTCAATTCAACAATACTGGCACCCACTAAACAGCCAAGAATTAGAAGTGCCACAATTGGACTTTTCTTGATCCCATAGCGCCAACTAGCAATATTCCAAAAATTCATATATTCCCTATTAGATACAGGCAGTCATTTATCGTTCTTTCTTTACGCCCAAACGACTACCCCAGCCTAATTTAGAGCGAGAAACTTTATAAAAGTTATTGTCTTTGGGGTGGATTAATGAAATTGCATGACGGTGCTTTACAATACGAATAGTGTCACCCGGCTCAGTAATAAGATCATCTTGACCATCACAGGTCACTGAGGGATGCAGTTCATGTTTTGAATTAACCTTAATCTCTATTTCAGAATTACCATCAAGTACTATAGGTCGACTACTGAGTGTATGGGGATTTAATGGCACACAAACCATCGCATCAAGTTCTGGGCAGATCAGTGGCCCGCCGGCTGACAGGGCGTAGGCAGTGGAGCCTGTAGGGGTAGCTACAATCAATCCATCTGAACGCTGACTATAAACAAATTCGCCATCCACATAGAGTTCAAATTCCATCATGCGAACCGACATACCGGGGTGAAGTACAACATCATTTAATGCAGTGCCAGAGCCGATTTCTTTACCATTGCGAGAAATGCTGGTGTTCAGCATAAAGCGTTCAGTTTGCTTAAATTCACCGGCCAATACAGGTGAAACACGGTCTTCAATTTCGTCGGGAGTTATATCCGTCAAAAAACCAAGTCGACCTAGGTTTATCCCCAAAAGAGGCACATCGCTAGACGCTATTTTTCGGCAAGCACTAAGGATACTGCCATCACCACCAATAACCACCACCAAATCGATGGCATTTAGAAATTCATTGATATGAAGGGAGGTTTTTACCGGCCATTCAACCAGTTGCGCAGTATTATGTTCATAGACCACTTCCCGCCCCTGCGCCTGCAGAAACAAGTCCAGCTTTTGGATTGATTGCTTAACTTCCTGTGCATCTATACTGCTAAGCAATCCAATTCGTTGAAAATACGACATATTTTTAAAATCGACCTTAAACCCAAGATTATACAGGGTAGTTGCCTGTGGATGCATAATCATTAAATAATTATTTAATGATAGTAACAAGCTAGTGGATGATTTTAAAAGAAAAAATGGAATTTATACCAAACCAACATCTTGCATATAACCTACAATGGAAGGTTTTTCTTAATTGGTTTTGGCGCTTTTAAGAATCCAATACCGTTTTAATTGATTGGGTTAAATATTCGATATTATTGGAATTAATACCCGCCAAATTAACTCGCGTTGAACCAACAATATAAATGGCAAACTCTTCACGAAGACGATTTAATTGATCAGAGGTAATCCCCAAGAAAGAAAACATGCCTTGCTGTTGTTTTATATGACTAAAATCCAAACCCGCAGCATTATTATTAATACCATCGGTTAACAATGTGCGCATTGATTTAATCCGCAATCTCACCTCTTCCAACTCAGCCTGCCAATTAGCGCGCAACTGATCATCTCCCAGAATAAGCGACACTAGCAAAGCTCCGTGGGCTGGTGGCATAGAATAGATTTGACGGGCAATAGACATAGACTGAGCAGAAACGATCTTAGCCTGCTCAGCAGACTCAGCCACTAGGGTGATAGAACCGGTACGCTCGCGGTACAAACCAAAGTTCTTAGAGCATGAAGAAGCCACTAAAAGCTCCGGCAAACGCTCAGCCATCATACGCAGACCATAGGCATCGGCATCCAGCCCCTGCCCCAACCCCTGATAGGCAATATCAATAAACGGGATAAACTCTCTCTCAAGGGCAATATCAGCAATTTGATCCCAATGCTCAGGTTGTAAATCGGCACCTGTAGGGTTGTGACAGCAACCATGTAACAACACAACATCACCCGCCGGTACACGATTTAACGTCTCCATCATGGCATCAATATTAATACTATGAGTGGTTTTATCGTAATAAGGGTAGTCTTCAATCTCAAAACCCGCGCTTCCCATTAATGGAATATGATTAGGCCAAGTAGGAATACCCACCCAAAGCTTAGCATCGGGACGCGCTCGCTGAACTACCTCAGCACCCACGCGCAAAGAACCAGAACCACCCGGGGCCTGAAGGGTTACAAGACGATCTGAATTAAGAATACTGTGATCAGCACCAAAAAGAAGCGCCATCATCAACTGGTTATACCCAGCATCACCGGCAATACCCTGATAAGCCTTAGTATTTTCAAGCTCCATCAACTTAGCTTCGGCTAACTTCACAGACTTCATAACCGGTGTTCGACCACTATCATCCTGATAAACACCTACGCCTAAATCAATCTTATGATCTCTACTGTCAGCCCTAAAAGCTGCCATTAATCCTAAAATAGGATCCCCTGCAACAGGTTTTAAATTCTCAAACATTTAGGTAGCTCCTAACTACAACCAGTTTATACCAACATTTTACTACGGATTGATACTATTGTTCAGGAATTTTCACTAATAAATTGCAAAACAAGCTGGTTAAATAGTTCTGGTTTTTCAGCATGCAGCCAATGACCGACAGCCTTAACCGTTTGAACAGACGATTGAGGAAATAAAGTATTAATTATGGGTATGTGATGCGGTTCAATATAATTAGAATGCTCAGCCTTTAAAAATAGACATGGCGCGTTAAATACATCGCCCAGTGGAGCAACAGATATTTGGCTTTCATAGCTTGCTTTAATAGCATTAATATTGATCTTAAACTCAAAATTACCCGCCGTATTACGACGTAAGTTTTTCAGTAAAAAAGCGCGTACAGAAAGCTCAATACCATGCTCAGATAAAAAGGAATCCGCCGTCTTTCTATCTTTAATATATACTTTAGTTAAATTATATAAAGTATTGATTATATTTATATTATTATCTTCATATCTTACAGGAGCCATATCGGCAACCACCAGAGATGTAACCCTATCTGGGCAAGTCATAGCCAACTGCATCGCCACCTTACCACCCAGCGAATGCCCCACAAAATAAGCCTCATCAATGGATAGGGCATCCATCAACTCAACCATATCCTCAGCCATTGATAATAGGCCCATTTTTGAGTCATGAGGCGAGTCGCCATGGTTGCGAAGATCAACGGAAATAACCCGATAATTAGACGCAAGAGCGCGGGCTAAATTACCCAAATTAGACAGGGAGCCAAATAAGCCATGGATAAGAAAAACAGGGTTACCACCCCCCTGCTCAGAATAATTAAGCTGCATAAGAAAGCCGAATCTCTTAAAAATAAAACACAAACTATGTTACATGATTTAATCTATAACCAGACTATTTTTTGCTATCTTTTACAGAACTTTGAATATTTAGTTGAGAAACGACACGTCACTATATACATTGAGATGACTTAGTGAAAATTAGGGTATATTTTCTGAAACTAAAATGAGCGCTATATGTTAAATATAACGACTTTTTTTTATAGGCTTTATCACTTTTGCCTAAAACTACTAATTGGCGTGCTTCCGCAGCCCAGTCCTATTTTATTTAAGGGCGATGGCGCCCTTGATCACCTAATAAGCGATATAAAAGCCAATAAACTAAACCGATTACTGCTGGTAACCGATCATCAAATTAAATGCTTAGGACTGCATCAAGATATAAGAACTTTACTTGCCGACAATACGATTTCAACGGAGCTATATAGCGATGTTGAGCCCAATAACCCTATCGAAAATATTGAGCAGGGTTTAAAACACTACCAACAAACCCAGTGCCAAGGGGTTATATGTCTAGGTGGCGGATCAGTAATGGACTGCGGCAAGCTGATCGCCGCCCGAGTCGCTAGACCTGAAAAAACCACTGCTCAACTTAAAGGATTATTTAAGGTGCGGCGCAAGCTGCCGCCGGTTTATGCCATCCCCACAACCGCTGGCACAGGCTCAGAAACCACTGTTGCCGCCGTAGTGTTTGACCCAATCGCTAAACAGAAATTTGCTGTCACTGACCTATGCCTATGCCCCAGAGCGGCAGTATTGATCCCTAAGCTAACTTATGGTCTCCCGCCGCCAATTACCGCTAATACGGGTATGGACGCCCTAACCCATGCTATTGAGGCCTATATCAGTATTATTGGTACAAAATTTACCCGCCAAAAAGCCAGGGATGCCTGCGGCTTAATTTTCGCCAATCTTTTACCCGCTTATCAGCAGGGGGATAACCATCAATACCGTGAAAATATGCTACTGGCATCCTTTTATGCTGGAGAGGCCTTTACCCGCGCGCATATAGGCTATGTGCACGCCATTGCTCATAATATAGGTGGCTATTACGGCACAGCCCACGGCCTTGCTAATGCCGTTATATTACCCAAGGTATTGCGCTGGTATGGCCATTCCGCGGAACAAAAACTAGCCCAACTGGCAGATCATTGCCAAATAGGGGGTGATAAAAACACCCAAGCCGCGAAAGCACTGGCATTTATACAGGCAATTGAACAGCTAAACCAACAGATGGGTATTCCCACAGTGCTAAATGACCTAAAAGCTGAGGATATTCCTGCACTTGCCAGAAAAGCTCTAAAAGAGGCTCACCCCGAATACCCGGTACCTAAATTTATGGATTTAAATAGCTGCCAAGAGATACTTAGAAGTTTATTGGTGGAAAAATAACTGCCTCAGAACCTTTGTCGAAACGCAATTTATATCGCTTAAGAATAGCTACTTAAATCTAGGTCCTTAGCAATTGATTAAGCGCATCGTACAAGTCGCTATAGTAAAACTTAAAGCCCTGCTGTTGCAGTTTTTGCGGAACAACCGGTTGCCCTTGAACCATTAACTCATCTCCCATTTGGCCAAACAATAATTTAACTATGGTTGCTGGCATAGGTGCTATAGCAGGTCGCTTTAATACTTTACCCAATGTTTTGGCAAATTCTTTATTGGTAACTGGCTTTGGCGCTGTGCAGTTTATAGGGCCGCTA
>DKNZ01000030.1:0-18956 GCA_002469845.1 Cellvibrionales bacterium UBA7375
GCCTCAATTCTTAGTAGGCGATTATATTTAGCAACACGATCAGAGCGACACAATGAGCCAGTTTTAATTTGACCAGCGGCCGTAGCTACGGCTAAATCAGCAATAGTTGTATCTTCTGTTTCGCCGGACCGGTGAGAAATCACAACAGTATAACCTGCTTCTTTAGCCATATTGATAGCTGCTAAAGTTTCAGAAAGTGTACCGATTTGATTAAACTTGATTAAGATTGAATTGCCCACACCAAGCTCAATACCACGACTTAGGATACTGGTGTTGGTTACAAATAAATCATCGCCCACTAGCTGTATTTTGTCGCCCAAAATTTCAGTCTGATATTTCCATCCATCCCAATCTGATTCATCTAGGCCATCCTCAATTGAAATAATGGGATACTGTTCACAAAGTTCAGCTAAAAAGTCACTAAATCCTTCAGAGCTATAAACCTTTCCTTCGCCGGATAAATCATACTGACCATTTTTATAAAATTCAGAAGCTGCACAATCCAGAGCTAGAGTCACGTCTTTACCTAACTGATAGCCCGCAGCCTCTGTGGCTTCTTTAATTACTGCTAAGGCCTCTGCATTAGATGACAGGTTTGGTGCGAAGCCTCCCTCGTCACCAACCGCAGTATTCAAGCCTTTTGTACCAAGTACTTTTTTCAATGCATGAAAAATTTCCGCACCCACTTGAAGCGCTTCAGAAAAGCTTTTTGCCGATACTGGCTGCACCATAAACTCTTGAATATCAACGTTGTTATCTGCGTGCTCACCACCGTTTAGAATATTCATCATCGGTACAGGCATGCTGTATTCTTTGGTGCCATTAACTTGTGCAATATGGGCATACAAAGGAATTCCCCTAGCCTGAGCTGCGGCCTTTGAAGCTGCTAATGAAACAGCTAGAGTTGCATTGGCGCCCAATACTGATTTGTTATCTGTGCCATCAGCATCAATCATTTTTTGATCTATAGCTTGCTGATTTGTTACGTCACCCCCAACTAATAACGCTTTAATGGTGGTATTAATGTTATTTACAG
Source organism: Cellvibrionales bacterium UBA7375 (assembly GCA_002469845.1). Classification (GTDB taxonomy): domain Bacteria; phylum Pseudomonadota; class Gammaproteobacteria; order Pseudomonadales; family Porticoccaceae; genus HTCC2207. The sequence continues at coordinate 1,037 of DKNZ01000030.1, forward strand.
CTTTTAAAACACCTTTGCCTAGATAGCGATTTTTATCGCCGTCGCGAAGCTCAAGAGCCTCTCTTGAACCAGTTGACGCCCCCGAGGGAGCACAGGCAGTTCCGATAATTCCATTATCCAAAATAACGTCAGCTTGTACTGTTGGATTGCCTCGCGAGTCCAAAATCTCATAGGCTCTAATATCAGCGATATTACTCATTCAAAAATTACTCCATAAAGTTGGGATTGTTCATATTCAATAAATCTGAATAGTTAAGCTATCCAAATTAAAATTATAGTATCTGCAAATCAGTTTGTGACTTACTTAAGTCATCAAAGGCTTTCATTTGCGTGAGGAAAGGCTCGATTTTATCTAAGGGCAAGGCACTGGGACCGTCACACTTTGCATTATCAGGGCTGGGATGTGCTTCTAAAAATAATCCCGCAATCCCTAGGGCAATTGCTGCTCTGCCCAATTCTGCCACTTGCTGACGGCGACCACCGGAAGCTGCACCTAACGCGTCTCTACACTGTAGGGCATGTGTGACATCAAAAATAAGTGGCAACCCACCGCTGACAGTTTTCATGGTTCGAAAGCCGAGCATATCAACCACTAAATTATCATATCCATAGCACGTGCCGCGCTCGCAAAGCATCACTTTTTCATTTCCGCACTCGCGGAACTTATCCACAATATTGCCCATTTGACTGGGACTTAAAAACTGTGGCTTTTTAATATTAATTACCGCATTGGTTTTTGCCATTGCCGCTACCAAATCCGTTTGTCTTGCCAAAAAAGCGGGCAATTGAATCACTTCGCATACTTCAGCCGCAGGCGCTGCCTGATTGACTTCGTGAACATCAGTAATAAGCGGAACGCCAAATGTTTGTTTTATTTCCTGAAGAATTTTTAAACCTTCCTCTAAACCAGGACCCCGAAAAGAGTGTATCGAGGAGCGATTAGCTTTATCAAAGGAGGCTTTAAAAACATAGGGTATACCAAGCTTTTGTGTCACTTGGACATAGGCTTCTGCCACTTGCATAGCCATATCTCGAGACTCCAAAACATTCATACCCGCAAAAAGCACCATAGGCTTTTCGTTACTGACATCTATGGATGCGACATTAATTAGCTTGGCACTCATAATTTAGCTCTCTTTGGTTTTTTGAGTAGCGGATGCGGCTGTGATAAAACCTTGGAACAATGGATGGCCATCCCTGGGTGTTGAGGTAAATTCTGGGTGGAACTGACTGGCAAAAAACCAAGGATGATTTGGTAACTCTACTGTTTCTACCAGTGTTTTATCCGCTGATAAACCGCCGACTACTAGACCCGCCTCTTTAATTTTAGGCAAGAGGTTATTGTTAACCTCAAAGCGATGGCGATGGCGCTCTTCAATTTGTTCGCTGCCGTATATGTTATGGGCTGCTGAACCGGGTATCAAATGACAAACCTGAGCGCCTAAACGCATGGTGCCGCCTAAATCAGAATCCTCAGAGCGCATCTCTTTGTTGCCCTGCTCATCGATCCACTCAGTAATTAATCCAACTACTGGATACTTGGTTTGAGGATCAAATTCAGTGCTATTTGCACCTTTCATATGGCATACATTGCGCGCATATTCAATAACCGCAATTTGCATTCCCAGACAAATACCTAAATAAGGAATATTATTTTCACGGGCCGTTTTGACTGCAAAAATCTTTCCTTCTGTGCCCCGCGTACCAAAGCCACCTGGTACCAAAATTGCGTCAGCACCATCAATTAGGCTGTTATCTGATTCTAATTTCTCTGAATCTATATATCGGATTTTAACCTTAGTTTTATTATGGATGCCGGCATGAATCAAGGCCTCTGTAAGCGACTTATAGGCATCCAATAATTCCATGTATTTACCAACCATAGCGATAGTTACCTCGCCTTCGGAATTTAATTGGTTATCAACCACGGCATCCCATTCTGATAAATCAGCGGCTGGGTTGCTTAGATTAAAGCGATCTAACACATACTGATCTAAGCCCCACTGATGAAGCATACGTGGCACCTGATAAATGGAAACTGCATCCATTAAAGGAATAACGGCTTTTTCTTCAACATTAGTAAAAAGCGAAATCTTTTGACGCTGACCTTCTTCAAGCTCGACCTCAGACCGACATAAAAGAACATCAGGCTGCAAACCAATTGAACGCATTTCTTTTACCGAGTGTTGGGTAGGTTTGGTTTTAGTTTCTCCAGCTGAAGCTATATAAGGAACCAGTGTAAGATGCAGTAATAATGCCTTTTGATAGCCCAGATCAACTTTTAACTGACGAACTGCCTCAAGGAATGGTTGCGACTCAATATCACCCACAGTACCACCAATTTCAACCACAGCAATATCGTGATCGCCGGCACCAGCATAGACCCGACGCTTAATTTCGTCAGTTAAATGGGGAATTACCTGAACCGTACCACCCAGATAATCACCGCGACGCTCACGTCGCAAAATAGTCTCGTAGACCTGACCACTGGTAAAATTATTATTTTGCGTCATCTTCGAGCGCAAAAAACGCTCATAATGACCTAAATCAAGATCAGTCTCAGCACCATCTTGGGTAACATAAACTTCACCGTGCTGATAGGGGCTCATAGTCCCGGGATCAACATTAAGATAGGGGTCTAGCTTTAAGATAGTGACACTGAGACCACGGGCTTCAAGGATAGCGCCCAATGATGCGGCAGCAATACCTTTACCCAAAGAAGAAACAACACCACCAGTTACAAAAATAAAACGCGTCATAGCGACCCTGTAGCGATCAGAAATTAAGTATTAATTGTCTTTTTGGAAGGTGATTTGGCTAATCAAGTGAGTGATTTCAGCCTTTGACCCATCCGAATCAAGATGGGTTAGTATATTGCCACAAAGGTGGCTAGTATGCCACTCTCATCTACAGAGAATCTACTTGCCAATAAATCTCTATACCTGTTTCTTCAGGCTCAACTCCCCAGCCCTCACAAACCCATAGGTTACCTACTGCTACCAGTTGATCTTTTACATACAATAACGGAATTCTATCTCTTAGCCACGGCGGCAATTGGTACTCTAATAAAAGTTTTTTTAAACTACTAGAATGTCCTCTACCTTCGGGTTTGCATCGCTCTCCGCCCTGCCGGTAACGTATTTCAACTTTATCTATGTTTTGCCCTAAGCCCTTTCCAATACAAAATCGAGTATTTAGGCTACTGTTATCAGGAAGTAATAGGCAATCTGTTAAATCCCAATTGATCGGTGATTTTAGTTGAAACTGTTTATTATCATGATTTAATAAATACAGTCGGTTTTGAAATCGTGTCCAGCGTTGGGATTGCCAAACAATCTCTGGCGAAGCATCCTGTCGAGCACCCACCACAGACGATAAAATCTCATTAATAATCTTACTGCTGGGTGCGGGAAAATCGTTAATTTCCGACCAGTAACGCAATGTATTTTTTTGCCTAAGATGTGAAAGTTGAGTGAATAGCGAGAGGGAAATAGACCACCCGGCGGACTCTTTTTTGATCTCTAAGCCTTTCAAATCCTCTATCGCCAACTCTTTTGATAAATGATCTGATTGGAGACTCAGTGCGGCCGAGTGCATTATTGATTGGGCATAATCTGGCCACCGCTGAGCAACAGCAGGAATCACTTTATTACGGATATAGTTGCGATCAAAGTGGTTATCTTGATTGCTTTCATCTTCAACCCATTTAAGCTTTCTATTTAAAGCTTCAGCATGAAGATCTTGCCTTGAATAATCTAACAGCGGACGAATCAGCTTACCTGCTCCCAGTGGCCTAGATTCGGGCATGCCTGCTAAACCCTTAGAGCCGGCACCGCGCAATAATCGATAGAGCACTGTTTCTACCTGATCATCGGCATGATGGGCCAAAAATAATAGCCCACCCCGTTTTAGTCGCTTTTCAAATACTGAATATCGGGCTTCTCGTGCTGCCGCCTCTATGCCTTCACCCTTCGCTATAAGTTGAATCTTTTCCGCATAAAATTCCACACCAATTTTTTCGCAATAATCTTTAGCAAACTGTTGCCATTGGTCAGAATTTTCAGATAACCCATGGTTAATATGTACCGCTTGAATATACCGAGAACTAACTTGTTCTTTAAGCAGTGTTAGTAACAGTATCGAATCCATACCACCACTTAAGCCCAGCAAAATCTGTGGCGCGTCATCAATGGTCTGCTTCCAGGGAATTAATGCCGAATTTAAAGCCGATGATACAGACATGTTTACTCAATCCCACCCGTATCATGAATATAGTCTTGATAAGTATCTAAATCTTGTTGAGCAAAATTTCTTTCTTGCATAAGTGTACGCTTGTTGCGCTGAAACTGATGGCGTGTTAGCACTGTACAATTTTCTGTTTTTGGATCAAATGTAATCACAATCTCACCTGAAGCTAATTGTTTGTGCACCTGAGCTACCTTACTTTCAAAATCTGCTTCATAAGCGCCATAGTCGGTCCCTTCCCGAAGAATGAACTCTTCGATAATGGCCTGCAAAATGTCTTCACCCAATCGCTGGAACGGTATTTTAATCATCCAATCGACCTCATGTTTAATTTAGATTTAAAAAGCCCTATCACCTCTGTAATCCCATCATCATTTAATGCGATAATAACATTGTCCCATAAAATAATACTGTGCGAATAAAATATTACCTATGCTCGATATTGTACTTTATCAACCTGAAATTCCGCCCAATACAGGCAATATAATTCGGCTTTGTGCCAACACCGGCTTTAAGCTGCACTTAATAGAGCCTATTGGATTTGATCTGGATGATAAAAAATTGCGCCGCGCCGGTCTGGACTATTTAGAATTTCAATCTCTCCAGGTTCATAAAAACTGGAAAACTTATATTGAAACAGTAAAGCCTAATACTATTTATGGGCTTAGCACCAAAGGCAAAAATTGTTTTTCAAAAGTTAAATACAAGCCTGATGACTGTCTACTTTTTGGCCCAGAAACACGGGGTTTACCCGCGGATTTGCGTCAAAGTTTAGGTGAAGATAACGTTATTCGTCTGCCTATGCAGCCAGATAGTCGCAGTCTTAATATATCCAACGCGGTATCCATTGTTACCTATGAGGCATGGCGTCAATTAGACTTTGCTGGTAGTTTCGACTCACAGGAGCTAGCCAAGTAAATGCAAAATACTATCGGAATATTTTACGGGAGCTCAACCTGCTATACAGAAATGGCGGCAGAAAAAATTCGCGACTGCATCCAAGGCAAAATACCTGGGCAAAAAATTGATGTGCACAATATTGCCAATGACTGCATTCAATTAATACCCCAATACCAGCAGCTTATTCTCGGTATACCCACATGGGACTATGGAGAGCTTCAAGAAGACTGGGAGACCCACTGGCAACGTCTGGATGAGATAGATTTGTCCCACACCAAAGTCGCCATTTTTGGGCTTGGTGATCAAATAGGCTATCCCCAATGGTTTCAAGATGCTCTTGGTTACCTATGGGCTAAAGTAGTCAATCAAGGTGCGTCCACAATTGGACTATGGCCAAATAAGGGTTATGAGTTTGAACAGTCAAAGGCGCTAACCAAGGATCAAAAATTCTTCTTGGGTTTAGCCTTAGACGATGAAAATCAATTTGATCTCACCGATCAATATATAGACCAGTGGTGCCAGCAGATATTAGAAGAGTTTGGCCTTACCCATCATGACTAAAGACCTTAGGTCAGAAGTTAAAACTGCCGCCATTGAATGGCGGGATAATATTCCCTTTTGTAGTGAATTTGACGATTTTTATTATCGTAGCGAACAACCCTTTACTGAGTATGGCGTAAAAGAAACTGAGTACCTATTTTTACAACAAAACCAGCTACGAGAACGTTGGGAAAACTTATTCGCCCAACAGGACTCTAGTTATTCTGTTTTTGTTATTGGTGAAACGGGCTTTGGTACCGGGCTAAATTTTTTAAGCGCCTGTGATTTGTGGCTAAAAACCGCACCCAAACATTGGCGTCTACAGTTTATTTCCACTGAAATAAGACCTATCTCCCTATCTGATATACAAGAAATTCATCAAGGCTGGTCTGTTTTTTCTGAACTCTCTAAGCAATTGCTTGATCAATATCCCATATTAACCCCAGGGGTTCATCTAGTTGAATTAGCCGAAGGACGTATTCAGCTTTTATTGTTGCTTGGCGAAGCCAATCAGATGCTAAAAAGCATAGCCCAAAGTCCTCAGTCATTTTTAGCTAGCTATCAAAAAAAATCCGTAGATGCGTGGTTTTTGGACGGCTTTTCTCCAACCAAAAACCCCGATATGTGGACTGATGAACTATTTGAAACCGTGGCCTCTTTATCATGCGAAGAAACAACATTTGCAACCTTTACCTGCGCCTCAGCAGTTCGAAAGGGGCTGGTTAATGCAGGGTTTGAAGCGATTAAAATCAAAGGATTTGGCAATAAGAGAGAATCTCTAAAAGGCAACTTCACCGGACAATTTAAAGCTGAAAATTTAACCTCTACACATTGGCATATTAATCAACTACCAAATCAAAAAAGTAATAAGGATGTAATTATTATTGGCGCAGGTATTGCCGGTTGTTTAACTGCAGCAGCTCTTAATAAAAAAGGCTATAAGGTAAGGATAGTCGATCGCCATAACTCAGCAGCTAATGAAGGTTCTGGAAACCTTCAAGCGGTGGTTTACCCTAAACTTTCTCGCCAAAATGATGCTCTACCAAGAGTTAATCTCACCGCTATGACATTAGCTAGTCGTTACTACCAACAATTCTGGGATCAGGGTTTAGGCTCGCAATGCGGTGTTATGCTATTGCCTGATAGCGATAAATCCACCCTAAATTTGCAACAAATAGCTGAGCGTTATACCGATCACAAAGAGTTAGTCACCCCATTAGATAATCAACAAATCTGTGACATCAGTGGCCTTACACTTGAAGCCCAATTGGGACTATTTTTCCCGCGTTTAGGCTGGCTACCACCACAACAGTTATGTCAGAAAATATTAGAAGAGGAAAATATTACACTTCTAAGTGCAGATATTGATCAAATAGAACGCTGTTCTAAAAACAACCAATGGATACTCAAAGATCAGCAGGCCAATATTGTAGCCAGTGCCGAAATATTGGTCATAGCCACTGCCTATGAATGCGCTAACTTTTCTCAAACCAATTTTCTTTCAGTCAACCAATTGCGTGGTCAGGTTACATATATCACTACCGACAGCGCGATCAATGATTTAAAAACAGTGATTTGTGGTAAAGGGTATATAGCGCCAACAAGTAACGGTGTGCAAAGTTGTGGCGCATCCTACAACAAGGGTCTGCTATCCAAGGCGCTCAGAGTAGAGGATCATTTAGCCAATATAGATACACTCAGCAAAACTGATCCAGGTATTGCAAAGGCTATAAAATCTGAGAAGACGGATGATCTAAAACATTTAGATGGCAGAGCCAATTTTCGCTGTACCACTAATGACTATTTACCCATAGTAGGAGCAGTGCCAAACGCAGAACAGTTTATTCAACAATATCAAGCCCTGCGACAGGATGCTACATCAACTATAGATAGCTTTGGCAGTTATCAACCAGACCTTTATATGCACTGTGGCTTAGGCTCAAGAGGCCTGAGTTATGGGCCACTAACAGCAGAAATTTTAGCTGCAGAAATTAGTGGTGAGATCCCCCCTATCGAAAGGGATCTTAGTTTAGCAATGCATCCAGCAAGGTTTTTAATTAGAGATCTAAAACGGCGAAAAATTTAAACCTTTTCGGTTTTTGATTGCGTGGCAAACTTCAAACCCTGTCGGTATATTTCTGAGCTAGTTTTAGTATCGCCAAGCAATTCCAGTACCGCCGCTAATTCATGGTAAGCTCCAACCGAGGGTGCTCGCTCAATGGTCGATTTTATATAATCCTTAGCCTTACCTAGAAACCCCATCCTGCGACAAATACGACCGAGAGAAAATAGCAAAAGCGGGTCATCAGAGTATTTAGCCAGCCATTGCTCGCCTATTGCTAACTGCTTTGTGCCATCTTTAATATCTAATCGACCATAGGCTTCTAGCAAACATCGATTCCAATTTACTTTAAGTGCTTTCGCCAAGAGACTTAATGCTTTCTCTGGGGCATCTGCAGCTGCTAAGCCATCGCTGTAAGCAGCTATAATTTCGGGTATCTGGCGCAATGATCGAGGCACATCAGACCATATGCTTTCTAATTTTTGAAGCTTTACTTTTGCCGGCAAATTATCATCAATATTGGTCAACAAACCGCAAAAACACACAATTTGAAGGGCTTTAAAATCTTTTTCATCAAATACAGACTTTCGTTTTAGCTTTGGCATCAAGGTACTTAAAGAAATCCAATCAGAGTTCAAACAATAAACATCGGTCAGCAATCTTAGAGCCATTTTATTGTCTGATTTATCCGCCTCAAGAATTTCTGTCGCTTGATCAATTTGCGCGACGTCAATTAATGTCTCAGCCAGAATTAAATCAGCAAATCCTTTTTGCTCTGGATATTCCATAGAAAAGCGTTTTAATAAATCCACAGCTTGATCTAATTGCTTATTATTTGCCGCTGCTTTTGCCGCGAACAACAGGCTTACCTTAGACAGTGCAGGATCTTTTACTGACTGTTTTAGTCCACGACCCGCCAATGACCAATCTCCGCTTAAAAAATCCATTAAGCCTTTAGCCGTTTGACTGGTTTGCTTTACCGCTCGTCTCGCGATCCACCACTGCCTGACACCACCGGCAGCCAAAAGCCATTTTAAGAACAATAATAACCAGATAAAAAGGCAGCTAGTGGCTACAAAAATAATGACACCCAGCCAAAAGCTCATCTCAACACTGACTGTACCAAGACTAACAAGAATATAGCCTTGATCCTGCTGAATCAGCCATATTGCTGCAGCACCCAACAACAATGCCCCCAGTATAAACAGCAATAATCGCCTCACTGATCAGACTCCAGAGGTACTGAGTTTTCACCCTGAAGCAATCTCTGCTCACGCATAATTAATAAAGCCTGAATAGCATCAAGTGAACTATGGATATCGGGTAACTGCTGAATAATAGGCGTATCTAGTAATATAGTTAAACGTTGACTTACCGCCTCACTGGTAGGGTTTGATTGAAAAAATCTAAACAGATACGTTTGCGCCTTTTCAAGAGTGATCTGATAAATTCTCTGCTCTTCGCGCAATAATGATACCTGAGCTTGCTCAAAAATCATTTGCATATTGCGCCTAACCATACGCTCTTCCCGAGGTGCCAATAGCGGCTCAATAGGATTTTGCCGATGACGGACCCTAACCAGCCCGCTTAAATCAGCCAAAAATTCATCCAATACTGTTTGTTTTTGATGACTAGCTATTTCAACAGGCTGTTGCTCTGGCTTTTGTGGCTCAGCTAATTCAACTAAAGAAAGCATATCAACACTACTAGCCAATGCTTGGAGCTCTAAATAAATACCCTCTCTATCCACATCCGCCGCCAAGCGCAGACGGGTTATATCAGCCGCCACAGAAGTGCGAGCCTGTAATAAATTAGGATCATCTATTTGCGTCAAAATAGCATCGACGCTTTGCAATAGCGCTAAAGGACTTTTAACACTTCGCTCGGTTTGCAATCTTTGCTGAGCTAATCGCGCTAAGTATTCTGCCTCAGCCAGCAACCAGTCACTGCGAGTGGTTGAACCCAATTCAACCAATCGCTGGCCCTGAGCGTTGACTCTTAACTCAATATTTTGCAAATGACTTTCAAGCTGAACCATTATTTTTTGCTGTTGGCGCTGTTGTTCTATGGCATCTTTAGAGTAGTTTTGGGCTGAGCTTACCGTAGACTTTAGCGATGAAATTAAACCACCATTACTGGCAATGGCACGCGTTTGTACCTGCCAGTCTTGCCAAAATAACCAACTCGCCGATAAAGCTCCTACAATAAACACAATAACCATCATTCTAATGAAAGCTTTTAATACACCAAAAGATGACTTAGGTTTTTTTTCTGATTTACTTTTAACCACAGGTTTTTTATCAGCAGCTTTACTGTCAGCTGATGACCCCTTTGGTTTTGGCTTGGATTTTGGCTTAGCTTCTTCAGTCAATGTAAAACCCCAATTTTTAATCGATATTATTCAATAACATCTTACACAATACTCTATTAAAGGGTGGTTAGATATTTGCGGTCAAGGATAATTTTAAACCTCTACCTAATACCGACAATCAAGTACAGAATAGAATACTAAATAGGCTATTTCTTATCTAAATCAAATAATGCTTGAGTCACATTAATAGTGTCATCACAGCCTTTTTCACCCGCCTGTTTAAGCTTAGCGGTCGGCTTATGCAAAAGCTTGTTAGTTAAATTGCGAGCCAAAATAGTAACGACTTCAGAGGAGTCCTGTCCGCGATCCAAAGCCGCTAATGCTTTTTCAATCTCAGTATCTCTTATTGACTCAGCGCTATCCCTAAATGCCTTAATAGTGTCCACTACACTAAGTTCGCGCTGTTTGGATGCCCAATTTTCTACTTCCTCATCTACAATTTGCTGGGCAAGATCTGCCGCAGATTGACGCGCTTTAAGATTATCTTGAATAACTTCCTCTAAATCATCAACCGTATACAGATAGACATCATCTAGCTCTTCTACCTGAGACTCAATATCTCGAGGAACAGCTACATCCACCATAAACATTGGTTTGTGAAGACGTTTTTTGAGTGCAGTTTCGACCGCACCCTTACCCAATACTGGCAACTGGCTCGCCGTAGATGAAATAACAATATCCGCCCTATGGAGATGCTCAGGCATATCGGCAAGTAAGATAGCCTCAGCAGAAAAATCCTCAGCCAATTCCTTAGCCCGCTCCAAGGTGCGATTAGCCACAGTAATTTGTCCAATTTTTTTATCCCGCAAATAACGTGCAACCAATTCTATGGTCTCGCCAGCACCAATTAACAAAGCATTTGCTGATTTTAAATCGGAGAAAATTTGTTCTGCCAAACAGACCGAAGCATAGGCTACAGATACTGGATTCTTGCCAATAGCCGTCTCAGATCGAACACGTTTGGCCACAGCAAAGGCCCACTGAAAGGCCATATTCAATTGACCCGATACCGTCTGCGCTTTTTGCGCTACAGAATAAGCTGACTTAATTTGACCAAAGATTTGCGGCTCACCAACAACCAAAGAATCCAAACCACTAGCAACGCATATAATATGACGAATCGCATCTTTGCCACGATAACAGTAATAGCAATTTTCAATATCCCGAACATTCAGCGCCTTGGTTGTCGCCAACCATTCGAGCAACTGCTGATCAGATAAATCACCCACTGCATAAATTTCAGTGCGGTTACAGGTAGAGAGAATAGCTATTTCATCAATCTTCAAAATTGGTAGTGCAGAACGCAACGTCTCAACCACCACTTCAGGCGCAAAAGACACACGACCACGAAGATCTACTGACGCAGACTTGTGATTAATGCCAAACGCTATGATATCCAAAGCCATCAGTCTCTATCCATAACCATTAGATTTTTAAATTTATCGGCACTAAGGGCCCAAAACTTAATTTTACACTAGAGTTTAGGTCAATAGGAAAATTGCTAGCAAATATTATATAAAGCATAGCAACATAGGGGACAGTCTGATCCTTAACTGATAACATCATAGCCTTTGCTAACAGTTGTGCTTACAAACCAATCGACTATTAAACGGACCTTATGAAATATCAGATTATTTTTCTATTAGGCGCACTAATATTAATTCAATTATCCGGCTGTGCCTCTTTTCTCTCTCAAGAGCCCTTGCAAGAGAAAGAGCAGGAGCAAGAGCCCGGTCAGACCCCTGCCCAAAGCCCAACCCTAGCCCAGCAAAATAATTGGAACATAACCGGTAAATTAGGCATAAGAACCCCGCAAAAGGCACAATCTATCAATCTAATATGGCAACAAAAAAACAATAACTACACTATAAAATTTAATGGGCCAATAGGTTTTGGCGCAGCCACTATTAAAGGTAATCATCAACAGGTAACAATACAAAAGGGGTCTCAAGAATTAATCGGAACACCCGAACAGATGGGTACTAAATTATTAGGCGTGCCACTGTCAGTAAATGCCATGAGTTGGTGGGCAAAGGGACTTATATCCCCCACTCACAACCAAGCATCAAATATTAAATTTCAGGACGATGGACCCATTGGTAGTTTCCGACAAAATGGTTGGCAGCTTAATTTTTCAGACTACGTCGCGAACGGAGGTTATATGATCCCTAAAAAAATATCTGGTCGATATGGGGATGTTTCCTTTAAGCTTATCATTAATCAGTGGCAATTTTTCACTCAATAGGTCATAAAAAATACTGAAGCATAAAATGATTTCAATCAGCCTGCCATCGCCAGCAAAATTAAACCTTTTTCTGCATATCCTCGATCGCAGAGAAGATGGCTACCATAATCTACAAACCTTATTTCAACTACTCGATTATGGCGATCAACTCAGTTTTAGCATTAATAAACAACCTGAAATAAATGTCATAAGTGATCTTAAAGATGTAAAACCACAGGATAACTTGGTTTTTAAAGCTGCTCGAGCATTACAGCAAGCCACAAATTGCAGTTGGGGCTGTGAAATTCAACTGGCTAAAAAAATACCTATGGGTGCAGGCCTCGGGGGTGGCAGTAGTAATGCAGCCACAACCCTAGTGGGATTAAATAGTCTTTGGCAATGTAATTTATCCCACGACCAACTGGCAGAAATCGGTAGTGATTTAGGTGCAGATATTCCCGTATTTGTAAAAGGATTAAGTGCCTTTGCCGAAGGTATTGGCGACAAATTAACCCCTATTTCACTCAATCCAATTTGGTATCTGGTGGTTACACCAAAAATAAAGGTCTCAACAGAGCAAATTTTTTGCCACAGCGAATTGACAAGGAACGCTCCAGCCATCAAAATACGCGCCCTCTCGGAAGAGCTGTACAGAAATGACTGTCAATCTGTTGTGGAAACCCTGTATCCAGAAGTAAAACAGGTATCAGATTGGCTTAAGCGCTACGGAAACCCACTAATGACGGGTACCGGAGCAAGTGTTTACTGTCGTTTCGACAGCCAACAAGAGGCAAAAAAGGCACAACAAACCGTGCCAAACAGTTGGAGCTCTTTTGTAGCCAAGGGTATAAATCAATCCCCGCTACATAAACAACTGGAAAATTTATAACTGGGGCGTGGCCAAGTGGTTAAGGCATCGGGTTTTGATCCCGACATTCGGAGGTTCGAATCCTCCCGCCCCAGCCATCTTTATAATTGCAAAGTCAGGAAAAAGATGTGTCTAAATTAATGCTTTTTACCGGAAACGCTAATCCGGAACTCGCAAAAGAAGTTGCCAAGTCCCTTAGGGTTAAACTAAGTGATTCACTTGTCAGCACCTTTTCTGATGGTGAGATCAATATTGAAATTCGCGAAAATGTTCGCGGACACGATGTATTTATCATACAACCAACCTGTGAACCGACTCATCGCAATCTGATGGAACTAATTTTAATGGTCGACGCACTTCGACGCTCCTCTGCAGAACGAATTACTGCAGTAGTACCCTATTTCGGCTATGCCCGACAAGATCGACGCGTTCGCTCAGTGCGAGTACCTATTAGCGCTAAAGTAGTAGCAGATATGCTATCCAATGCCGGCGTAGATCGTGTACTAACCGTAGATTTACACGCAGAGCAAATTCAAGGATTCTTTAACTGCACCGTAGATAATATTTATGGTGCACCCGTACTTCTAGACGATATTCAACGTCAGAACTACAAAAATTTACAAGTTGTTTCGCCAGATATCGGCGGTGTCGTAAGAGCACGTGCTGTGGCAAAACAACTAGACTGTGATTTAGCTATTATTGATAAACGTCGACCTTCAGCCAACGAAAGTGAAGTCATGAACCTTATTGGTGAAGTAGAAGGGCGTACCTGCCTGCTCATTGACGATATCGTTGATACCGCTGGCACACTATGCAAGGCCGCAGAAGCACTTAAAAAATTCGGTGCGGATAAAGTCGTAGCCTACGCAACACACCCAGTTTTATCGGGTAAAGCAATAGAAAATATTAGTAATTCTAGCCTCGATAACTTAGTGGTTACCAACAGTATTCCACTCACAGAAGAAGCTAAAAAGTGTGGCAAAATCCGCACCCTAACCCTAGGAAAATTACTTGGCGAATCAGTAAGACGCCTGAGTAACGAAGAATCTATCAGCGCCATGTTTGTTTAATAAACAACGGGTACTGATTTAAACGCCCAATTTTGGGCACTTAACCCCATTTCAGGTCTGGTCGCGGTCTGATATGGCAAATTATAGGAGACAACCATGTCTACTGATTTTATATTAAATGCGAATGGTCGCGAGGATACAGGGAAAGGTGCGAGCCGCCGCCTGCGTCGTGTGGCCGGAGAAATACCCGCCATCGTCTACGGTGGAAAAAAAGCCCCAGCGCAAATTTCATTGACACAAAAAGATGTGGCAAAAGCACTACAGAATGAAGCATTCTACTCCCATATTATTGGGCTAGTGATAGATGGCAAATCTGAAGATGTCATTATCAAAGATATCCAGCGTCACCCAGCAAAATCTGTGGTTATGCATATGGACTTCTTTCGTGTAAGCAAAACCACCAAACTACAAACAAGAGCACCACTTCACTTCATTAATGAAGAAGAATGTACTGGCGTTAAATTGGGCGGCGGCTTAATTGCACGCAGCATGACCGATATAGAAATTAGCTGTTTACCCAAAGACCTGCCAGAGTATATCGAAGTCGATATGGCAGACGTTGAAGTGGGTCAAACAGTACACTTGTCTGACATCAAACTACCTAAGGGCGTAGAAAGTGTTGCACTCAGCCATGGTAGTGATCATGATCTTCCAGTTGCTGCAGTCAACATGCCGAAAGCTGTTGAAGAAATTTCTGATGAAGCTCCAGAAGCACCAGAGGCTCCAGAAACTGACGTTGATAGCGAAGAAGAAGCAAGCGAAGAGTAATCTTCACACTTGCTTAATCTGAGGCTCCGACATTGGAAACGCCCATAGACTTGATCGTAGGGCTGGGAAACCCCGGCCCTAAGTATCAATGGACGCGTCACAACGCCGGAGCCGATTTCGTTAGAGAACTTGCACATTCAGTTGGAGCAACACTCAGTGCTGAAACAAAGTTTTTTGGCGAAACAGCACGCATTAGCCTAAACGGCAGAGATATTCGTCTACTCATCCCAAGCACCTATATGAATTGCAGTGGCCAATCCGTTAGCGCCGTGGCCAAGTTCTATCAAATTGCATCACAGAGTATATTGGTTGCCCATGACGAACTTGATCACAGTCCCGGTACCGTTCGCTTTAAGATCGCAGGCGGTCATGGAGGCCATAATGGGCTTCGCGATATCATAAAAAGGCTCGGCAACAGCAAAGAATTTGCTCGCCTACGCATTGGTGTAGGTCATCCAGGGCACGCAGACCAAGTTGCAGACTACGTACTAAAAAGAGCCTCCAAAGGCGATCAGCAACTGATAAAAAACAGCATCAATGATGCACTTGATTCCCTACCATTGGCCACAGATGGCCAATGGGAACAGGCAATGAATAAACTACACAGCAACTAAAGAAATTAAAGCAAAAGGAAAACACCATGGGCTTTAACTGCGGAATTGTCGGATTACCCAACGTCGGTAAATCAACCTTATTTAACGCCCTCACCAAAGCCGGTATTGGTGCAGAAAACTTTCCTTTCTGTACCATCGAACCCAACACCGGCATTGTACCCATCCCCGATGCTCGGCAAGATAAAATTTCAGCCATAGTACAACCAGAAAAACAAATACCGACCAGTATGGAATTTGTTGATATCGCAGGCCTAGTCGCCGGCGCATCCAAAGGTGAAGGCCTCGGCAACCAGTTTCTTGCCAATATTCGCGAAACTGACGCCATCGCCCATGTAGTACGCTGTTTTGATGACGCAAATGTAATCCATGTTGAAGGAAAAATTAGCCCTGCTGATGATATTGCGGTTATTAATACAGAGTTAGCCCTGGCCGATCTCGAAAGCGCTGAAAAAGCCCTTAACAGATCCAGTAAAGCCGCCAAAGGCAATGACAAAGATGCCAAAGCCCTAGTGCAAGTATTAGAAAAAGCGATACCTCATCTAAATGAAGCACAACCACTGCGTTCACTAGGTCTAAGTGAAGATGAACTGGCAACACTAAAACAGCTAAGCCCCCTAACCATAAAGCCCACCATGTATATCGCCAATGTCGATGAAGAAGGCTTTGAAAACAATCCCTATCTTGATACAGTCAAAGAAATTGCCGCTCAAGAAGGCGCCGTAGTAGTCCCCATATGCAATAAATTAGAAGCAGAAATTAGCGAATTAGAAGACCACGAAAAAATGGAATTCCTAGCAGAAATGGGCATGGAAGAACCCGGCCTAAACCGCGTAATTCGCGCCGGCTACTCACTACTAGGGCTACAAACCTACTTTACCGCAGGACCCAAAGAAGTGCGCGCTTGGACCATACCCATAGGCGCAACAGCCCCCAATGCCGCAGGCAAAATTCATACAGATTTTGAAAAAGGCTTTATTCGCGCAGAAGTCGTTGCCTATGAAGACTTTATAGCTGGCAATGGCGAACAGGGTGCCAAAGAAGCCGGCAAATGGCGCTTAGAAGGCAAAGACTACATCGTGCAAGATGGTGATTTAATCCACTTCCGTTTTAATGTCTAAACTAAACGCCGTTAAAGGCCGCTGGAAACTTGGGCTACTACTCGCTCTAGGTACAGCCACCATGTGGGGTACCCTGCCAGTGGCATTACAACAGGTGGCTCCCACCATCGGGCCCGCCACCAGCACCTTTTTTCGGTTTTTTATCTCCGCCCTACTGCTCACCCCCTATTTACTAATTACCCAAAAAATGATCAACGGGCATAAGCTAAAATCACCCAAACTATTATCCATGACCTTAATTGCAGGGCTTCTGCTCACCGGTAACTACGGCTTTTATATTCTCGGGCTAGAAAAGACCTCAGCAGAAGCCACACAGGTAATGATTCAACTCGCCCCCATGTTGCTCCTACTGGCAGGCCTGTGGTTATTTAAAGAACAATTTACCCGCACCCAATGGCTAGGCTTTATTGGGTTTTCCCTAGGACTAATACTATTTTTTGAACGCCAGATAGGCCAGTTACTCATCGAATTTGGCGACTATGGCCTAGGGTTGCTATTTATCATCCTGTCAGCCATCTTTTGGACCGGCTATGCCATCATCCAAAAGTTCCTGCTCAATGACTTCCAATCATCCGAAACCATGGTCATTCTCTACTGTATAGGTAGCCTAGTGTTTCTTACCCTAAGCGACTTCTCCACATTAGGACAATTAAGTAGCCTGCAATGGGCCGCACTGCTATTTTGCGGGCTAAACACATTCATTGCCTACGGATGCTTTGCCGAGGCCATGGTGCACCTAGAAGCCTCTAGAGTCAGCGCAATCATCGCCATCACCCCGCTTTTCACCATTGCCATCGCCCAGCTAATACCTATATCAGATATGGCTGTAGAACCACTGACAGGAATATCTATTTTAGGTGCAATACTAGTGGTCAGCGGATCCATTGCCACTGCTATTGCCAAAAAAGCCTAACAAAAAAACCACCGATAAATAGCGAATATAAAAAATAGCCTCACATCATTGATATAACAGGGGAATGGCTTGACAAACAGGCTATCTGTAGCGAAAATGCGCGCCCGTTCCAACAGTAACTGCAACAGATGGAACGACTTCCAAACTCATAGTGGCTACGTAGCTCAGCTGGTTAGAGCACAGCATTCATAATGCTGGGGTCGGTGGTTCAAGTCCACCCGTAGCTA
>DKNZ01000030.1:19228-50614 GCA_002469845.1 Cellvibrionales bacterium UBA7375
GGTTAGAGCACAGCATTCATAATGCTGGGGTCGGTGGTTCAAGTCCACCCGTAGCTACCATATAAATATTTTATATCGATAATTTAGCTATTTAATATCCCTTTAATCACTTTCCTATTTATCCAAAATATAGCTTGTTTAGGTTTTTATAAATTTCTGCCCGAGGGGGAATTGGGTAGCAATAAACTACTTGAGATTACTGCTACCCTATTTTTAGGGGTTAAAAGTTAACTGATTGATTTGCTCAACAAATGCCTTAATTTTTTGCTCATCAACTTCTCCACCTGTGAAGTAAGGGAATTTTATGAGGGGTTGTTGTTGGAGAAAATCTTCAATTTTAGCTTCTTCAATTGGCTTTCCTGCCGGTGTCATTGCTTTAATCCAGTTTGGCATAAACTCTATAAGTAGGGGCTTAAGTTGTGGATTACTCCAAAATTCAGAGAAAAAGCTAAACATTGTCATGGTGTAATTTAGTTTTTCTGTATTGTTTAGATTTAAATTACCCTTGAGTCGGATATCACGAGATGATGAACCGACTAAAATTTGAAATTCACCACTTTCGGCTAACCATCGATCATAGACTTTACTGTAGTAGGAGAAGTCTCTTTTATTAAGGGTAAAGTTAACACTTTTACTTTCGCCCGCTTCTAATTCTATTTTATCGAAGGCTTTTAGCTCTTTAACTGGACGCTGAACCGTTGACTCTTTATCGGCAACATAAAGCTGTATTACTTCTTTACCTTTTACTTTACCGGTATTGGTAACTGTTAGGCTAACCTCTAGCTTATCTTTGTCAGTTAGTTCTGTGTCGGATAGTTTTAAATCACTGTACCCAAACTCGGTGTAGGATAAACCGTGGCCAAATGGAAATAATGGCTCTATATTGAGCTTATCGTAGTATCTGTAGCCGACAAACATGCGTTCACCATAAATTACCTGCCCGTCTTCGCCGGGGAAATTTAGGTAGGCTGGACTGTCCTCTAATCGAACTGGGAATGTCTCAGCTAATTTACCCGATGGGTTTACTTTACCGAATACGGCATCGACGATTGCACCTGCACCTGCTTGGCCGCCTAGCCATGTTTCAAGAATTGCTGAAACTTGATCTACCCAAGGCATTGCAATTGCACTTCCGTTGGTAAGGATTACTGCTGTATTTGGCTGGGCTTTGGCAACGGCACTAATTAGCTTGTTGTGAGAGGGTGGCAGATCTATATGGGTGCGATCAATACCCTCTGACTCATAACTTAATGGCAGTCCCGCCATAACTAGTGCTAGATCTGCATTGGCTGCTACTGCTACTGCTTCATCTACCAATGAGAGGTCATCATCATTGGCTAGGCTATAACCTGCTGAGTATTCAATCTCAATATCTTGACCATATTCTTGGCGAATTATATCGATAAACTTATCTAGCTTGGTGGGCTTAACCTGTGAACTACCATTGCCTTGATAGCGTGGATTAACTGCAAACTCACCGAGCACTGCGATTTTCTTATATTTAGATGCATCGACTGGGAGCAATTTTTCGGTATTTTTTAATAGTGTGATGGCTTCTGCTGCAACTTTGCGTGCTAGCTGATGATGTTGATCAATCTTTTGATCGCCATGCTTATCATTAACATTTTGACCCATGAACACGATACGTAGGAGGTCTTTAACAATTGAATCTAATTGTTGCTCGTCTAATTCATTATTTTTGACCGCATCAACAACCATTTTGTTGGTTATTCTGGCTGATTTTCCGGGCATTTCTAAATGCATTCCCGCACGTATACCTTGAACACGATCAACTACGGCATCCCAATCTGATACTACGAAACCTTTAAAGCCCCATTCATTTTTTAGCTTGTCGGTTAATAGTCTTAGGGATTCTGTGCCATAGGTGCCTTGCACTCTGTTGTAGCACGCCATAACTGACCATGGCTGGGCTTCTTTGACGGCAATTTCAAATGGCGTCATATAGATTTCATTTAATGTGCGCTCGTCTACGTTTGAGTTTGCCCACATGCGCTTTGTTTCTACATTATTGGCTACATAGTGTTTGGCTGTTGCTCCGACCCCCTGACTTTGCACCCCATTAATATAGGCTGCACCTAATTTTCCTGAGAGAATTGGGTCTTCTGAGAAGTATTCAAAATTTCGCCCAGCTAATGGTGAGCGCTTAATGTTGATGCCGGGTCCTAGCAGTAAATCTACCCCTAATGCATTGGACTCTACGCCGAGTGCGGCGCCTACTTCTTGTAGTAACTCCATATCCCATGAGGCTGATAACGCTGAGGCTGTAGGGAAGCAAGTAGCTGGTGCTTGATTGCCATAGCCCCATGTATCTGTTGTTGGTGCTCGACGAAGACCATGGGGACCGTCAGCCATCCATATGTAGGGTATATCGAGTCGCTCGATGGGCTGAGTGCTCCATGCATCTCGACCTGATGTGAGAAGCGCTTTTTCTTTTAATGTCATTTGTGACACTAGTTGCTCAATTTTTGAGGACAGGTTTTTTTCATCCAATTCAGCGCTCACTGGAACTCCTATTGTCATTAAAATTGAGATTATTAGTAATCGGACATTATTTTTTAACATTATTTTTTCTCTATTTCTATTTTAAATTAAGGGTAAATATTTACAAATTAGCTATAAGATGAACAAAAATACAAAATCTATCTTTAGCCGGCAATTTATAATCGCTAATTTGTACTTTTAACAGGATGAGTTGAGAGGAATCTTCACTAGTGTGAATTATTTGATCAAAGCGACCATCAATCAAACCAGTACTGAAATATTTAATGGTGGCGGAGAATGGTAGTAACAGCCTTGGAACTGCTCTTCTTATTCCCTGAAATCAGGTATTTTATTTAGAAGAACTCCCCACCATTAATTTGGTGAAATCCCAAGGCTATCATTACTTTCCGCTGGCAATTATAACTTAAACTATTTTTTAGTTATGTGAACTAGCTCACAAAAAATAGTATTTTTTACACCATAACTTCACTAGCTTGAGCTAGCTTTAATCAGCCCCTCTCAAGGCATACCAACCGATATAGATGTAACACATCATCGGCACTATAAAGCTTAACTGTATACCTATAGTGTCTGCAGCTACTCCCTGAATTAGGGGTATCAATGCACCGCCAACTATAGCCTGACATACTAGTCCAGACCCCTTACTTGTTAGTGATCCAAGACCTTTAACGGCTAGGGTAAAAATGGTTGGGAACATGATTGAATTAAAGAATCCTACTGCTAATATTGACCACATAGCAGTGCTACCAGAGGTATTCATACTTACAATAATCATTATGATTGCAATCAATGCATTGATTGAAAGATATTTGGTAGGTGCAACGTAGTTCATTGCGGCGGCACCAACAAGGCGACCTATCATTGCTGCACCCCAATAGTAGGCGACCATCTCTCCGGCTTCAGCATGGCTTAAGCCACCAATAGAACTCTCGGCAAAATAGTTTACTAAGAAGCTTCCAATAGATACCTCACCACCAACATAAAGGAAGATAGCTAGAGCACCTAACACTAGGGACCGACGATCCCAGATATTTTCATCACTGGTGGTCTCACCGCTTTCTACACTTGAGATTCTGGGCAGTTTGATAAATCGAAACATAATCGCAGCTAGTACCAGCAATCCGCCTAGCATTATGTAGGGCCCTTGAACGGCGGAGGCATCTGCTGCAACCACACCCAGTATCAATGCTGCACCCACTAGTGGACCTACTGTTGTACCTAAGGAGTTAGCGGCCTGGGCTAAATTAAGTCGACTAGCAGCTGTTTTATCAGGTCCCAATGCGGCTACATATGGATTAGCCGCCACTTGAAGGACAGTTATACCGCTGGCTAAAACAAAAAATGCGAACAAAAAAAGCTCATAAACATGGAGGTCAGCTGATGGGTAAAAAAGAAAACAACCCAGAGCTGTTGTCAGTAAGCCGAGAACAATACCCTGCTGATAGCCAACTTTATCAATTAACTTTCCTGCAAAGGGGGAAATGATAAAATAAGCACCAAAAAAGCAAAATTGAACCAACATTGCTTGTGTATAGTTAAGGTCAAAGGAATCTTTAAGGAATGGAATTAAAATATCATTGAGTACAGTGATAAATCCCCAAAAGAAAAATAGACATGTCATTGCAATAAATGCAAACGTCTGTGTTTTTTGTTGCTCATCAGATGATGAATTTGATGAACCGCTTGGCATTGAACCTGCCATATAAACCCCCAAAATTTAATTTAATTTTTTTGTGTAATAAGCTTAGTGCGGTATCGATATGCATTCAATACGATCTTGGGCTATATCGACGCTTTAATCGCAACTAAAGGTTACTTTATCGACTCTGAGGCTGAAAATTCTAACGCAATGATAATATTGTCATTATTCTAACTAATTTTATACTTAAGGATTTTATTAAAACCTTTGCCCTTAACGAGTTGATTTTAACAAGTTACAGAATGTGAATATTTAATGCGTTCGAGTGAATCACTCGAACCTGAAATTATAATTTGTTGAGGGATATTATGACTGAAAAGCCTCACGTGTAATATTTTCTAGTCGGCCGTCCTGATGCAAAATAATATTGTCTTCTATTCTAATACCACCAAATGGAATCCAATAATTAATCTCTTCCCAATTAACAGCTTCTGGTTGATCTGAGTGCAACTTATCTAATAGGGATGGGATAAAGTATATGCCCGGCTCTACCGTATAAATTTGATTAGCTTCCATTGGAGCACTGGCTCGCAAACTTGGGTATTTTTCCGATGCTGAAACAAGATCACCGGCGGGGTTAGCTAATCGACTGCCTTTATCATGTACGTTACTGCCAAGATGATGTCCTAGTCCATGGGGAAAGAATGTATCAATGATTTTTTGCTCTAACGCTTGTTCTACTGAAACCTTTAACAGATTATAGTCTTTCAATATTTGAGCGATTTTTTGCTGTGCTAGCACCTGCAAATCCATTGGGCTTTTTCCTATACCCCCATGGGCTACTAGCTGTTGCTGAGCTGTATCTAAACTGTTGATCATTGACGAAAATTTACTTTTCTTATCGTAGGCATAGGTGCGAGTTATATCTGATGCATAGTTATTAAACTGAACACCAGCATCAATAAGGAAGCTTCGAGGCTTTACGGCTTTATTATTTAATTGATGATGATGAAGTACGGCTGCATTTTGATTAATACCCGCAATAATAGCGTAGGGCATTTCATTTTCACTGCGTTTACAGGCTGTAAGATAGGCACTGGCAATCTCTAATTCTGAAGCTCCTGCCATAAAGGCTTGCTCGGCTGCCCTATGGGCTGGTACTGCAAGTTGCGTCGCCTGTCGAACGCAGGCCTGCTCATAGGCAGTTTTACTGCGTCTTTGGAAATCAATTGCGTTTAGGACTTGCTGTGGATTCCATTGTGAATCGGGCATGCCTAGATCGTTAGTTTCATTAATCAAAACTGTTTTATCTTGAGTTTTACCTAGATGTTTTTTTAACGCATCAATACTGGCATATTCGATAATTTCGAGAGGCTCGGCAAACCCCTCTGGCAAACTCTGTGGCGCTGTGTGCCAAATATCCTCTGCGCAATTTAAATAGAGTGTTGGTTTATCAGTGTTAGATTGAATACGCAGAAAGCATTTACTGCGTTTATCTAAGGGCATCCATTCTCGAAAGTAGGGATTAACCTTAAATGGATAGGCCATATCGTCCTGAAATTGGACTTTTCCACTCCCTGAACCAATAACAATTTCATTCCAGCCTGTTGTCTTTAAAATATCGTGAAATCTGCAGCGCTTTTCTTCGATATGCTGTTGAAATAAATCAGCGATAGTAGTGTCGTTTGATAGCCTATTCATAAACTGATCTAAACTGCCTCATCAACTGAAGTTTGCGGGTCATTGAATACCTCTGTATATAAAAGGCCCTCACTTTTTGCAACTACAGTGGTTACCATGGCATCACCTGTGATATTGGTGGCGGTTCTGGTCATATCTAATAGTCTATCGACGCCAATAATCAAACCGATACCTTCAACGGGTAAACCCACTTGATTAAGCACCATAACTAGCATAACTAGACCAACGCCAGGAACCGCGGCGGTTCCGATTGAGGCTAGAGTCGCTGCCAAAACAACGGTTAAGTAACCTTCTAAACCCAATCCAATATTGTAGGCTTGAGCTATAAATACTGTGGCTACTCCTTGCATTATGGCTGTGCCATCCATGTTTATGGTGGCGCCCAATGGCACTGTAAATGAAGATACGCTTTTACTGACGCCCATGCGCTGCTCAACAGTTCTCATGGTAACTGGCATGGTGGCACCGCTTGATGCAGTACTAAATGCCAGCGCTAATGCTGGGCGTAGTTTACTTAAAAAGGTTTTAATATTAAGGCCAGTAAAAGCTTTAAATATAATTGAATAAACCCCTAGGCTATGGAGTAACAATACAAATACAACGGTAAAAAAGTATTTGGCTAAACTCATAATCATTGCAATACCAACATCTGCAAATAGTTTAGCTAAAAGACAAAATATGCCGTAGGGGGCTAGCTTCATGAGTATCATTACCATCTTCATAATAATGGTATTGAGATCATTAAAGAAATTTCCAATTCTTTTACCCTGATCGCCGGCTCGAGATATTGCAAAGCCAACTAATAATGCAAACACTATTACCTGAAGAATGGATCCATTGGCCATGGATTGAATGGGGTTACTTGGAAATATATTGATTATTGTCTGCTTGAGGGGGGGTGCTTCTTTGGCGACAAATTCTGTGGCCATTGCTAGATCTATGCCTTGGCCCGGCTTAACTAATAATGCAGTTAAAATTGCTAATGCAATAGCAATTGCTGTTGTCGCCATATACAAAATAACTGTTTTGCTTGCTACTGCGCCCATGCGTGAATTATTACCCAGTGATGAGACACCGCAGATTAGGGAAACAAAAACTAAGGGAACTACTAACAATTTTAATAAACGGACAAATATTTGCCCTACTGTATCAAAAATTCCGTTGACCAAGAGGCTGTCAAGACTTGTTGATATCGCTGTAGGCAATACATTGAAGGAGTAAATGGCATTCAATAGAGCTCCAGTCAAAAGGCCAAGTAACATGGCAATAAGGATGCGCTGCGTGAGACTCATAAAACTAACCTTGTTTAATCTGTCAGTATAAAATTCAATAACTACATGCTGGTTACTACCATAACATAGTCCAATCTAAATCTAGCTTAAACATTAGGCCCTTTCAATATATAGATAATAATTCTTGCGGCTAACACGTTTGCAATAAAAAAAACCTAATGTTAGTGATCTTAGTTTTCGGTTTGAGCGTAATTCTTGTTAGACTGATAGACAGATTATAAGTTAATGGAAAATATTAGAGCCACTGTGGACAATAAAATTCAAAGTGCGCCCAAAGTTGCTATCTTTAAGAGCACTGAGAAGCGCGACGATAAATGGAGTGTCCTCCTTGTAGAGGTGGGTGCCTCACAGGATCGTCGTGCCTTTGCTCAGCTGTTTGAACATTTTGCTCCATTACTTAAAAGTTTTGCTCAAGCCAGCAAACAAGACGGTTGGTTTCCAGGTCTTGCCGAAGACTTAGTTCAAGAAGTTATGATTAAGGTTTGGCAAAAAGCAGGCGGTTATAACCCTCAAAAGGCCTCTGCTACTACATGGATCTATACCGTTGCTCGCAATTGCAGAATCGATATGCTCCGAAGAAAATGTAACACCCAGCACTTACCTTTGGAAAATGAAGATTACTGGCATGAACCTGACGAAGAAACACCAGTTTCAATACTCAGGCATAAAAGAACTGAAGAGCATGTCAAGTTAAGCCTTGGTAAACTCCCTCGTGAGCAAGATGAAATTTTAAGAAAAGTTTATCTAGAAGGTAAATCCCATGCTGAAGCATCACAGGAATTGGATTTACCTCTAGGAACTGTTAAATCGCGAGTTAGACTAGGGTTGCAAAAATTGCAGATCCTAGTGGCTCCAGAATTTAGAGAAGAGCTAATTAATGACTAAATTTTTAAACCACCACCCTTCAAGAGAGATGCTAGTTGAGTTTTCAGCTGGCACCTTAGATACCGCAACCTCTATCTGTGTCTCAGCCCATTTACATTTTTGCAAATGTTGTCGAGATGAAGTAGCTAGATTAAATGAGGTAGGTGCTCAGCTTATGGCTGATTCTTCGCCTGAGACTATTGATGATGGTCTGTTTGACAAGGTTATGGCTAAAATTGATGAGCCTCAACCCAAGGTTGAAGCTGATCCTGTGAAAAAAATAGGTGTCAGTGGTTTTCCTGCTCATGTAAATACATTGATACAAAATGCTAATAAAACACCGGTTTGGAAACGCCTTTCTAAGTCAATGGAAGAGGCAAAGCTGTATACAGGACAAAATCAGTTTGAGGTAGCCCTTCACAAAATTTGTGCTGGCGGTGCTACTCCTAAGCATGATCACTGCGGTTTAGAGTACACCGTGGTACTAAAAGGTAGTTTTTCTGATGAGAAATCTGTGTACACAGAGGGTGATTTTATCGTTAGAGAACCCGGTGATATCCACCAGCCTATGGGTGCGAAAAACGGTGAATGTATATGTTTATCGGCTCAAGAAGCGCCAATACGACTAACAAGCTTAATAGGTGTGTTCTTAAACCCATGGTTAAGAATTAACCCTAGCTAACGATATTTTTCTCTTTGTATTTAAAGACTTGACTGCGTATTCCGTGGTCTTTTTTTTGTGTATTTTAATCTGTGATCTATTGTCTGATTAATACGCCTTGCTGAGCCAAAAAGTCCTTGGCTTCTTGAATGCTGTGTTCACCAAAGTGGAATATGCTGGCCGCTAAAACTGCATCTGCCCCACCCTTTTTAACGCCATCGACTAGGTGCTGCAAGTTGCCGACACCACCTGAGGCTATCAACGGAACTGGGATTGCATCACTTATTCTTGATGTAAGCTCTAAATCAAAACCATTTTTAGTACCATCGCGATCCATACTGGTAAGAAGAATTTCTCCAGCGCCATAATTGGCCATTTTAATCGCCCATTGTATGGCACAGATTCCCGTTGAGTTGCGCCCACCATGAGTAAATATTTCCCATCGGGGATTATCACTTTTATCAGTTTGTTTGGCATCGATCGCTACCACTATGCACTGAGAGCCAAACTTTTCGGCCGCATCTTTAACGAACTGAGGATTTTTTATAGCTGCTGAGTTTATGGCTACTTTATCTGCGCCAGCATTTAATAGATTGCGAATATCGGATAGTTCACGAACCCCACCACCGACAGTAAGGGGTATAAATACCTCTCCTGCCATACGCTCTACGGTATGTAATGTGGTATCTCTGTCTTCATGACTGGCAGTAATATCTAGAAAGGTAATTTCATCAGCACCCTGTTCGTTGTAACGCCGCGCTACTTCCACCGGATCTCCAGCATCACGTATATCTAAAAATTGTACGCCTTTCACCACGCGGCCCTTGTCAACATCAAGGCAGGGTATCAATCGTTTGGCTAATCCTTTTGACATATTTGGCCTCACTCGCTGTTATCTTTAAATATATGACCGAGCTTTCCTGCTTTTGTCGACAGATATTTTACATTATGTGGGTTGCTTTCAGCTTGATGTGGAATGCGTTCAATAATATCAAAACCTAATTCTTTTAACGCTGCCAACTTACGCGGATTATTGGTCATCAATTGTATTTTTTGAGCGCCCAGATGCTGTAGCATAGGTGCGCAGATTGAGTAATCCCGCATATCAGCACCAAAACCTAATCGCTCATTGGCTTCTACTGTATCAGCACCCTGATCTTGAAGGTTATAGGCACGTATCTTATTAACTAGCCCTATTCCTCGACCTTCTTGACGAAGGTATAGAATCGCACCACGACCTATTTCAGCTATGCCACGCATAGCTTCCTGTAATTGCTCACCACAGTCACAACGCAAACTTCCTAACGCATCGCCCGTTAAGCATTCAGAATGAATTCTTACTGCTAGGGGCTCATCGACTGCACAGTCACCCATAGTGATGGCAATATGCTCTTTGCCTTTGAATGGATCTTCAAAACCATGAATATCAAAAGTACCCCATTTTGTTGGCAGGGTCGAAGATTCAATAAAGCGTAGGACCAATGGAAGCTCCAAAGTTAGTATTTAAGTCTGATATTGTAACTCTTGGTGCAAGTTTATTCAGATTTTTCAATCATTCGATATTTTAGCTTTTATAAATTCTAAGGGCACGCTTAATGAGTCCTTCACATCGTAGACAATACGATAAAAGCAGGGTACTAAAATCAGAGTCATAGTGGTTGCAAAAACAATACCAAAGCTTAGCGAAATTGCCATTGGAATAACAAATTGAGCCTGCATACTAGTCTCAAATAGCATGGGCAGCAATCCAACAAAGGTTGTCAGTGTAGTTAGCACGATGGCTCGAAACCTTTGCTGACCCGCCGACATAAGTGAATCTTCAATAGACATTCCGTCAGCGCGACGCCGGTTAGCAAATTCAACCAAAATAAGACTGTCATTAACCACTACCCCTGCAAGTGCAACTAGTCCCAATATGGATAACATATTGAGTGAAATACCGAATAAGATATGGCCTACGACTGCACCTATAAATCCAAAGGGAATGACCGACATAATAACTAAGGGCTGTACATAGGATCTTAGGGGAACTGCTAATAACCCATAGATCATAAACAATGCGGCTATAAAACCAACTGCTGTTCGCATTTTAAGTGTGTTTTCTTCTTTAGTTGAGCCACCTAAATCAAACTCTACATCGGGATACTGTTGCAGTAATTGAGGAATATAATTGTCGATAATATCCGATACCACAATCCCTGTTTGAATTTTGGTTGGATCTATATCTGCGGTGACATTAACCGTTCGCTTTCTGTCAGTTCTGGATATAGTTGAAAGCCCCTCACCAAGTTTTATTTCGGCCACCTGACCTATGCGAATGGCCTGTCCAGTTTTGGTTCTAATTAATAAATTTTCCAGATTTGCTACTGAACCACGCTCTTCTGATGGATAGCGAACCATTACTTTTACTCGGTCTACGCCCCTTTGGATACGCTGTACTTCTTCTCCATAGAATGCCTGACGGACCTGACGCCCAACATCACCGAGACTAATTCCTAGCTGGCTGGCATAGGGTTTTAGGCTAATTTGAATTTCCTGTCCACCAGTGCCCTGTGAGTTGTAGATATCAAAAACGCCATTATATTGAGCTAATTTATTTTGAAGTTGATTACTTGCTAGGGCTAACTGTTCGGGATTAACACCACTAAGCTGCATATTAATCTTTGCTCCTCCACCGGCATTGGTGCTGGCAAAGTAACGTTGCTTTCTAACATTGGGCAATTCACCAACCTGTTGTCGCCAGAGTTTTTCAAACTCTAGGGATGAGATACGTCTATTTTCTGAGGGTACTAGAGAAACTATAAAGGTACCGCCGGTATCTGAGCCTGCATAGAACAGTAGATGTTTAACTACACCATCGCCTTTGGGATACTGTTTGCGATAATTTTCATCAACTTTATAGGCAGCTTCTTCAATGGTAACCAGCATTTTAGCCATATCCTTTGCTGAAGTGCCATCGTAGAGAATAACATCTGCTCGCACTGTGTCACTGGGAACATTGGGGAAAAATTCAAACCTAGCGATACCACTATTTACTGCGCCACCGGCAATAATTAATAATCCTAAGAAGAATGATATGGTTAGGTAGCGCCGCCTTATACAGCTAGCCAGAAAGGGTTGATATTTATTAACGATAAATAATTTAAGATTTTTATCGATCTGCGTCTGCCATTTTGCAATATGTTGAAATCCTGGTTTGGGCTTGCCGCCAATTTTTAATCCTATCAAATGTGCCGGTAAAATTAATTTTGACTCTATCAACGAGAAGATTAGGCAGAGAATAACTACCATCGCAATGGCTTCTTGAAAACCTGCCACTACACCCCCAATAAATAGCATTGGGGCAAAGGCCGCCATGGTGGTCAATACGCCAATTGTTGAGGGTATAGCGACTTTTTGTGCCCCCGCTATAACGTGCTCCAATGAGGCTCTAAAGGTACTCTCACCAACCCCTTTTACCCCTACTTTTGCCGCTTGCTGCTGGGCTTCACTATAAATACTCTCGCCAATAACAATGGCGTCGTCCACCACGATCCCCAGCACCATAATAAAAGCAAATAGGCTTAAAACATTAACTGTGACTGGGAAGGGAGTTACAGGCATCAACCAAAAAGCGCCCAAGAAACTGACGGGTATACCAAGTAATACCCAAATACCCACCTGAATATTGAGAAATAGGGTTAAAACCACTGCTACTAATATAGCGCCCATGGCAAGATTGGATAGCATCATATCCAGTCGACCGCGCAGGTGAAATGATAGGGGTTCGAACTGCTCTATGGTTAGACCATCTACTAAACTATCAGATTTTTTTTCTATGTAATCTTTGACTGCCTCGTCTATGGCTAATAAATTTTGATTTTCTAGGGAAAATACTCCTAAAGTGACTGCAGATTCTTTATCAAAGTGAACTAGGGTACTGGATTCTTTAAATGAATCTTTGACCACTGCGACATCCGATACCAATAGTTGAGACCCATCGGGGTTGCTGCGTAACACTATATTTTCAAATTCTTCACCAGAGTAGGCTTTACCCTGAGTGCGAACTAAGATATTGCCACTGGCGGATCGAACCATACCTGCGGGCATATCTAGCGATGAGTCACGCAATACACTAGCGACTTCACCCAGAGTCATATTTAATTCTCTAAGTCGATCTTCTTTGACTTCAATGGCGATCTCATAGTCATCAACGCCCCAGAGAATGACTTTTTTTACCTCTGGCAATTCCAGTAATTCATCGCGAATTTCTTGACCTAAACGCTTTCTTTGAAATTCGTCTAGGGGGCCAGATACAGCAACACCGGTTACCCAACTGATATCTTCAAATTTACTAACGCTGGGCTTTTCAAGATCAACTGGGAAGTTAAGGATGCCACTTATGCGGTCCTCCACTCTGGCGAGCATCTCATTAATATCTTGACTGGGCTCAATATCTAGCTTAATACTTGCCAGATCACGACTAGCGGTGGAGCGCATTTCTTTGACACCACTCATCCCTTGCAAGGCAGCTTCAATTGGCAAAATAACACCCTTTTCTACTTCTACAGGCGCTGCTCCCGGATAAACTGCTGTCACATTAATACTGTTTCTTTCTGTTCGAGGAAACATATCCTTACTTATGGTATAGGCTGAAATAGCACCTGCCACCACAATAAAGAGCATGAGTAAATTGGCCGCAACTGGATTTTTGGCAAACCAACCAATCAATCCGTAGGATTGAGGATCATTCATGGTAACTTCACCGGATTTTCGGAATTAAACGGCTTGAGTTTCATACCATTGACCATAATGCCCATGCCGCTGGTAACAATTTCAACCTCCCCCTGCAAACCCTTATTAATGTAGTAATTGGAACGATCTTCAAATAAATAGTCGACTGCAACCAATTTTAAACGCTGGTCACCATCCACTGTTGCTACTCGATTATTGGGACGTAAAGCATTGCGGGGCAATGGATACACATCATTGATTGTTTTACCTAACACCAAAGCTTGAACAAAACTGCCTATTAGCAATGGCATACGATCGGCACGACGTTCAATATTATAGGGGTCGGAGATTTGTGCCACTAGGTACTGGGCCCGGCTGCTCTGTTCAATGGTCCCTTCCGAGCGAACCAACTCAGCTTGCCACGTGGCTGTTTTGCCATTCACCATACCCTGCAGTTGAACTTTATTTTTAGTCAGTGCTTGTTGATTTTCTGGGTCAGTATTCCAACCTAATTTTAATAAGTCTTTACCGGTCATAGGGAGCCGTATTTCTGCAAAGTCTATGGCAAAGGTTTCACCTAATCTTGTACCTATGGTGACGTATTGGCCCACATCAACCTGTTTGCTTGAAACCATACCGGCATAGGGTGCGCGAATTACCGTTCTTTTTAGCTTAAGTTCAGCTTGCCTGACTTCGGCTTGAGCTTGCAATAAACGCGACTCTGCTTCAGCAAGAAATGGTGTACGTAATGCTAATACCGGTGCTTCTGCCAAAGGTCTACCGGTCATTTCCCATTCTTTTTGGGCCTGTGAAGAACGTGCCTGCTCTGAAAGCAATTGAGCTTTTGCACTGTTTAATTGGGCGTCTGCTCTCTGCTTGGCTACTTTATAATCAGCTGAATCTAGCTTGATTAATACATCACCTTTATTAAAAGTACCACCAACCACAAATTGAGGGGCCACTGTCATCACTATGCCAGAAACTTCTGAAACTAACATGGTTCTAGTTCGTGGTTGCACCGTTCCCTGGGATTTGACTTTGAGTTGAATCTGAGATTTATCTATCACTTTCGTGGTTACTGCCACTTCTCGATTGGGTGATTCGAGCGCTAGGGCATCTGGCTTTAACAGGCTCATTAGTCCTGCAATCAGGAAGGCAGCAGTAATGATAATTAATGGTAAAATTTTTGTTTTCAACGGGTTGCCCTCTGTGGCAATTGATTTACTTATTCAGTATATAACTTTGTTACGTTTTTCCTTTATAAATAGCCCAAGTAGTTTATATAGTAGGCTATGCAGGCGGCACAGGCTCCAGCCACTATATCGTCGATCATAATACCTAAACCGCCATGGATATTTTTGTCCAACCAGCTAATTGGCCAAGGTTTTACAATATCAAATAAACGAAATAACACGAAGCCACAAATAATAGATCCAAATGTCGGGGGTAGGAATGCCATAGCAATCCATAGGCCAACAAACTCATCCCATACAATGCCAGAATGGTCATGCACGCCCATTTTTTTTGCTGCATTGCCGCATATATAGACGCCCATAACGCTTGCAATTAGGATCGCCAGCCAATAAAAGTTTACTGGTAATTGATTGAGTAATAACCATAGGGGTATTGCGGCTAGACTTCCCATGGTTCCGGGAGCCTTTGGCAGTAGACCGCTACCAAAGCCAAAAGCTAACATTAGGCTGGGTGAGCGCAGTAATTGGCTAAACTGGGGGTTGTTACTTGAAATGGCTGTACCCTCCTGCTGTGATAGATACTGTTTGGTTATCTATCTTTAAATAATCTTGATTATGATCTAATGGGATCATATTGCCAATTGCATTCACATCAAAATTATTTGCGTCTGCCCATTGTTCAAATTCTACCTGTTGATTTGAGGGGACAGTAAAACAGAGTTGATAATCGTCTCCGCCAGTTAATGCCCAATTTATACTTTGCTCTGAAAAGGCCTGCTTTATATCATCATGAATTGGTAGTGCCTGACTATTAATCAGTGCTGTCACTTCACTGGCTTTACAAAGATGCCCAAGATCGGCTATCAATCCATCTGAAATATCAATACAGGCGCTTGCGAAGTCCCGAAGACTAATGCCCAGATCGATTTGAGGTTGGGGCTGATAAAATCTTTTTATTAGTCGATCATTTTTTTTCAAAGTTGATTCTGTAAGCTGGTGCAGGGCTGCCGCTCCATCGCCTAATGTGCCGCTAACATAGATAATATCGTTAGGCTTGGCGCCATTTCGACATAGGGCTTGGCCTATTGGTATTTCACCTACAACCGTAATACTTATAGTCAGGGGCCCTGCTGTTGTATCCCCGCCAACCAGTGAAACCTGATATTGATCAGCTACTGTTGCTAATCCCTGACTAAACCCCTGCAACCACTCTGTGGAGACTAATTCTTGGGGCATAGATAGGGATAGGGTAAACCATTTTGGAGTGGCTCCCATTGCTGCCATATCACTGAGATTAACGCACAGCGCTCTGGTGGCGATTTGTTCGGCTGATGCATCGCCAGGAAAATGTACTGAGGCGACTAGGGTATCTGTAGCTATGGCAATTTGATGATCTGTTTTGTTATTTATTATTGCTGCATCATCGCCAATCCCCACAGCAACGTCCTGTTGGCTGGTTAACTCTTTGAAAAAATTAGAGATAAGCGAGAATTCGTCAATTGGTTGATTCATGCTTTTAGGTAGTAGTTATCCTTGTTTGGCGGCGATTTCCACGGCTCTACTCTGAGCAGCCACCTGATCTAGAACACCATTTATAAATTTATACGCATCTGTGGGACCAAATGTTTTAGCTAGGTTAACTCCTTCATTGATAGCTACTTTATAAGGTACCTCAATACTAAATAATAGTTCATAGGTGGAAATTCTCAATATAGCCCGAGACACTGGGTCTAACTGGTCCTGTTCACGATCTAAATGAGGTTGATAGGCTTCATCAATTTTTTCGAGATTTTTAGGAACTTCATAGAGTAAGCTTTTGAATAAATCGGTATCAACTTTACTCATATCATTTTCAGTATGGAAATTAACTTCTATAGTTTGTAAGTCAATGCCGCCCATATCCCATGAATAGAGTGCTTGAAGCGATAACTTTCTAGCCTTTTGCTTGGCTTTGGTTTTCGACATTTATTAGGTCACCTGCATTGATTTAAACAGTTCAAGCATTTCAAGCACGGTTAATGCCGCCTCTTCGCCTTTGTTCTCATTATTATCACCAGCACGTTGTAATGCTTGCTGAAGGTTGTCAGTGGTCAACAGACCGAAGGCGACTGGGATGTTTTGGTTAAGACTTACTTCTCCGATACCTCGGGTGGTTTCAGCGCAGACATAATCAAAGTGGGGTGTATCACCTCGAATAACACAGCCCAATGTAATAATACCTTGAAAACGACCAGTCTTTGCCGCTTTTTGTGCTGCCAAAGGCAGTTCAAAGGCACCCGGCACATAAAAGTCTTCGACAATTTCAATATTATGTCGCTTTAAAGCGCGAAGGGCACTGGCACGCAAGCCTTCGGTAACCTGAGAATTCCAACGCGCAGTAATAACTGCGATTCGCGCTTCTTTTACTGAAAAATTGCCTTCTTGAGGTCTAAATTCGCCCATTCTTAGGTCCTTTTACTGTCTTGGTAATCAACATATTCAACGACTTCTAAATCAAAACCAGAAATGCCACTAAATTTAAATGGCGCACTTAATAGGCGCATTTTACTAATACCCAAATCCATTAGAATTTGCGAGCCTGTACCCACTTGGAAGTAAACTACTTCATTGGCTGGTGGCGTTTTATCGGTACTAATATTTAGCATTTCATCAATATGTTTATCCATATCCTCTGCAGTTTCTGGATAAACTAGTAATACCAATACGCCTCGCCCTTCTTTAGCAATGGCTTCTAGGGCTGTATGCGTTGACCATGACTGGAAGCCCTCTATAGGCTCAATAGCCAGCAAGTCACGAGCCGATCGATTAATGTGCACCCGAACCAACGGCGCATCACCAACGCTTACATCACCCATAACCAATGCAAAATGCTTTTCATCTCGGGCATAATCTAAATAAGTTTTAAGGGTAAATTCACCATAGTGTGTATTCACTGTGCGCTCACTAACACATTGGGTAGTTTTTTCAGTCACCAAACGGTAGTGGATTAAATCGGCAATTGTGCCAATTTTAAGATCATGCTTTTTAGCAAATTCCTCTAGATCATCACGCCGCGCCATGGTGCCATCTTCATTCATAATTTCGACGATTACCGCGGCAGATTCAAAACCCGCTAGTCTTGCTAGGTCACAACCTGCTTCTGTATGGCCTGCCCGACTTAGTACACCACCTGGCTGAGCTTTTAGCGGGAAAATATGCCCAGGCTGAACAATATCTTGCGGGCGGGCATTGCTGGCTACTGCAGCTTGAACCGTACGCGCACGATCCGCCGCGGATATTCCTGTAGTGACGCCGTCCGCCGCTTCAATGGACAATGTAAAAGGCGTACCATGACTTGAGCTATTGTTATCACCTGCAACCATTAAACCTAAATTAAGCTGTTCACAGCGTTCTTCGCTCAGAGGTAAACATATTAACCCTCGGGCATTGGTTGCCATGAAATTAATATCCTCTGGCCTAACCATAGGTGCCGCCATGACTAAATCGCCTTCATTTTCGCGATCTTCATCATCCATCAAAATAACCATCTTACCCTGACGGATATCTTCGATTAACTCTTCCACTGTATTTAATTTCATTATCTATTCTCTTTCCTGTCCGTAGCTAGTTGCATCTACGGAGGTTAAACGCTCTAGATATCGTGCAATCAAGTCCACCTCAAGATTCACTTTTGTTCCAACCTCATAGTCGCTAATTACGGTGTGAATCATGGTGTGCGGTACTATATTCATTTCAAACTCTGCACCCTTGACGGCATTGACCGTTAGGCTAGTACCATCAACGGTAATTGATCCCTTTTGCGCTATATATTTGGCTAAATTGGCTGGCGCCCTCAAAGTAAAGCGCCATGAACGGGCATCTTCATGCAGTGAAATCACCTCACCGATACCATCCACATGACCAGACACTATATGTCCACCAAAACGATCACTGGCCTGCATGGCTTTTTCTAGATTGATGCCAGTATCTACCTTCCAATGCTCTATGGTTGTTAGGCTGAGTGTCTCAACAGAAACATCGGCTATAAAACCTTGATCAATTAATTCAACGGCAGTTAGGCATACACCATTGCAGGCGATACTATCACCCAATCGAACATCATCGAAACCTAGCTTAGGGGCATAAATAGAGACCCTAACATCGCCTTGGCGATGCTCTAATTCGGTAATTTTACCTATAGCACTAATAATTCCTGTAAACATAGTCTTTACCTAGATTTAAATCTTAATAATCTTTATCGGGTTGCATGGTAAGCTTTATATCCTCGCCTACCATACGCATATCTTTGACTGATAACGCTAAATGGGCATCAATTGTATCAATGGGTAGATCGAACATGGGTCTCGCTTGACTGCCAAATAATTTTGGCGCCCAGTAGCAAACTAATTCGTCAAGAAGCCCCTCGGCAATAAACGCCCCCGCTAGACCTGCCCCAGCCTCAACCATTACCTGATTACAGTCCCGTTGGGCTAATACCTCTAGTAGTGCACGAAGATCGACGTGCTCATCTTGAGCCGGTAGAAAGATGACCTCAGCACCGGCGGCAACGAGTGCTTTTGAATTCTCTCTTTGTTGCGGCTTATCAAGGGTAGCAATAACACAGAGTCCCGGAGCTTGTAATATTCTTGCATCTGCAGACATTTTCATCTGCGCATCTACCACCACGCGCATTGGCTGTTGCAAAGGATCTTCCACTCCAAGCTCTTCTGCTGTTATTCGCAGAGTCAGCGATGGATTATCCATTTGCTGTGTGCCTATACCAGTAATAATGGCACAGCTAGCAGCTCTTAGACGCTGTACATCCAAACGCGCCGCTGGAGTTGTAATCCACTGACTTTGGCCGCTTGCCATCGCAGTACGACCGTCTAAACTAGCTGCCATTTTAACTAAAACCCAAGGATTTCCCTCGGTAACCCGCTTAAAAAAGCCTTTATTAAGCTCTCTTGCCTGAGCTTCCATCAAACCAACCTCAACCTCAATCCCAGCATCTTGTAGCTGTTTTATACCAGAGCCAGAGACTTTTGGATTTGGATCTTCAGTGGCAACAATAACGCGCGAAACCTTAGCTTTAATAAGTGCCTGAACGCAGGGACCCGTTTTTCCTTGATGACTACAGGGCTCAAGGGTTACATACACTGTACACCCAGTAACATCACCAGCCATTTGCAAGGCTTCGATTTCGGCGTGATTGCCGCCCGCTGGCCGAGTAAATCCCTCGCCAATAATCTTGTTATTGGACAGAATAACGCATCCAACCGCTGGATTTGGCGCGGTGGTATAGCACGCTTTACCTGCAAGCTGCAGAGCACGCGCCATCATATTGTGATCTTGTGCTGAGAATTTCATAATTAGTCAGTCGAGTCACTTTTATCTTCATTAAGCCGATTGAGTTCAGCTTGAAATTCACTGATATCTTGAAAGCTGCGATAAACAGAGGCAAACCTGACATAAGCCACTGCATCAAGTTCTCTAAGCTGGCGCATCACTTCTTCACCAATAATTTGTGAGGGTATTTCGCGCTCGCCGGTTACCTGAAGAAAATGTTTTATTTCGGATATGGCTACTTCGATTTGTTCAATCGATACCGGACGCTTTTCTAATGCTCGCTGGAGACCTGCACGCAATTTATCTTCATCAAATGACTGTCTTGTGCCATCAGTTTTTATCACTCGCGGCATAACCAGTTCGGCTAGCTCATAGGTGGTAAAACGCTCACCGCACACAGCGCACTCTCTGCGCCGTCGTACTTGGCCGCCATTGGCCACGAGGCGCGAATCGATAACTTTTGTGTCGTCAGCATTACAAAATGGACAAAACATAGGGATTAACCTTTAAAATGGTTAGATATTCTACCACAACATACAGCTTGATTGATTGTGTTGCAGTAGGCGGCTAGCCTAAGATTAAGTGTAGCGGTTTAAGTTTGATCCTAGCGATAAAAAAGCCCCATAAAATGGGGCTTTAAAAATCCACTTTGTAAGACTTTATTTGTAAACTGGGAAACGCTGACAGATATCTAAGACCTTGGCTTTAACTTCGGCAATAATCTGTTCTGAATTACCATGCTCTAAACCATCTAAAATATCGCACATCCAATGGGTCAACTGAACTGTTTCTTCTATCCCAAAACCTCTAGTGGTAATAGCTGGTGTCCCCACTCTTAAACCTGAGGTCACAAAAGGTGAACGCGGATCATTGGGAACAGCATTTTTATTGACTGTAATAAAAGCTTCGCCCATGGCGGCATCCGCATCAGTTCCAGTGTATTCTTTACCGATAAGGTCTAACAGCATAAGATGATTTTCCGTACCATTGGATACCACGTTAATACCGCGTTCGATAAAAGTTTTAGCCATAGCTTTGGCATTGGCTACAACCTGCTTTTGATAGTCTACAAATTCATCACTCGCCGCTTCTTTAAAGGCTACGGCTTTTGCCGCAATCACATGACAAAGAGGACCACCCTGACTGCCGGGAAATACTGCTGAATTGACTTTCTTAGCAATAGCTTCATCGTTGGTCAAAACAAAGCCGCCCCTTGGGCCGCGCAAGGTTTTATGGGTTGTGGAGGTAACTACATGGGCATGGGGGATTGGACTTGGATAAACACCTGCAGCCACTAAACCAGAAACATGCGCCATATCTACCAAAAGGTAGGCGCCTACCTTATCGGCTATTTCTCTAAAACGAGCCCAATCCATAATGCCTGAGTATGCAGAGAATCCGGCAATAATCATTGCTGGCTTGTGTTCCACAGCCAGAGCTTCAACCTGCTCATAATCAATTAGGCCAGTTTCGGCATTTAAACCATATTGCACAGCATTATAGAGCTTGCCTGAGAAGTTTGGTTTCGCGCCATGAGTCAGGTGACCACCATCAGCCAAACTCATACCAAGAACCGTATCACCGCCCTTAATTAAAGCTAAGAAAACAGCGTTATTTGCCTGCGAACCCGAGTGAGGCTGAACATTAGCAAAGTCTGAACCATAGAGACTTTTTAGTCTCTCAATTGCCAATTCTTCAGTCACATCAACATATTCACAGCCACCGTAATAACGCTTGTTGGGGTATCCCTCGGCATATTTATTAGTCAACTTACCACCCTGAGCTTCCATTACCGCTGGACTGGTATAGTTTTCTGATGCGATTAGCTCAATATGCTGTTCTTGACGTTGATCTTCTTGCTGCATGGCCTGCCATAAATCCGCGTCAAATTTTTCAATAGTCTGTTGTTTATCGAACATGTTTTGGCGTTCCCTAAATATTATTTTGAGTATTAAAAGGCGTGCTGAATTATGCCACACATTTTACATTATTCTGTCTTGTTCTAACAGAGAAAAGCATTGATTTTCATCTAGCTTTGTCTATTTTTTTTCAATCCCAGTCTCTGTCTATTGTCTCACTCACAGCTACTACCATGGAATGGGCTTTCCAGCATAATCTACGTAGGACAGCTGGCCATCGACATGCATTTTATCCATCACTTCAGATAAACATTCGGCAACAAAGTCAGGCTCAAATAGTTTGCCCTCTGGCACTGTGGCATGAAAGGGCTTGGACATTGCTGAATTGACAGTACCGGGATGAAAAGCGATCAGCTTTACATTTTTTGCACGACGGGCATATTCAATTGAAAATGTTTTCATCAAACTGTTGAGCGCGGCTTTTGATGCTCGATAACTGTACCAACCACCCAATCGATTATCCCCGGTGCTTCCTACTCTGGCGCTAAAACAGGCTACCTTACAAGGATTGGGTCCGGTAAGTATTTTTCTTAAAAGCTTTAACCACAATGAGGGTACAACTGTATTGGCATGGAATATTGCCTGTAGCATTTCGACACTCATATCTTCCATGCGCTTTTCGGGAAACATGTGATCATCATGCAATATACCGTGACAGATACTTACTTTTACAAAACTTCCACTGAGATCACTTAGGCTTTCGGTAACCCCTGCCATAGAAGTTTCGTCATATTGAGTTTGAATCCAGTTTAATCGCGGATGCTGAATTTTGGCACTGGAACGACTCACTGCAACTACCTGTGCAATTCGCTGATCTTCGAGTAGGTTTTTAACTATTGCCTGACCTATTGCTCCACCGGCACCTAGCACTATAGCATTGCCTGAATTATCTAGCATTTTTCCCTCTCTAAACTACATGATTCACAGCGTTCTTTACCTGTCAGTAGACGTGATAAGAAGTGACGATGGCGAGCAAACTGGAGGTATGCAAAGTCAGCGAAAATGCGAATAATAGGCCAGCGAATAATAGCTATCCACTTACCTTTTCCAACTAAATTCCATGCTTTGTGGGTTACATCTAAACCCAGTAATATCTTCCCATTTGCAAGCTGACCGTGAAGTATACGATCTGCTTTTTCACGATTTATATTTGGGTACTTGGCCTGAAAGCTTTCTTGGTTTATATCCACTAAATCAATTTTTTGCTGTTGATCCAATTTCATAAGATGTTTCATTTCTGAAAGACACAGCGGACAACCACCATCATAAAAAATTTTCAGTTCTGCCATAGTTTTAAATCTCCCGAATAAGAAAGGCTAAAACAAGACTATGGGCAACAATTACTATCATGGTAAGTATCAGTCTCATACGCCAATAGGATTTATCCTGAGACTCCATATCAAGAGCTCTCTCAGCCAAGAGCAGACTGCCATATCCACCAAGCAAGAGTGTTAAGGCAAACATGGTTAACATGGAAGAATAATTAATCAGAATTAAACTAGCCCATGCCGATAGAGCCATAATATTGCTAAACACAATAGCCGGTTTAGACACTTTTTCAGGATCGTTAAATCTTCCTTTTGTCCACAAGATGCCTCCAAGAAAGCTTAATATAATGGCACTGTAGGAAATAAAAACATAGGGCGCATACAAACCGAACAATGAGGCACCATGAACACCTAAGCCTTGCTCTACTGAAGCAACCATTTGCCACAATGGAATAATAAAAGGAATTAAACCTAGGTATCCCAACCAAATGGTAAGATGTGATTTACCAGAATGTAAGTTAGTTGGATCATTTTTAGTCATGGGTATTTCCCTAGAAAACAATATAAATACGACGTCATTAGTTAGCATAAGTTACGATTTATCGACTGGTTTGGTTTGATCGCAAACCATTCATTTAAATCCATCCACCCCGAGATCGCGTAATTTTTCTATTGAGAATCAATAATCTGAGGCTTTTATGCTTAAAAAAGGTATCTTCTGGTTTACCACCGATCTGCGTTTAGATGATAATCGAGCGCTTACACAGGCAGCAAGTTTAATGGACCAGCTCACACTGGTGTATTGCCCAGAGGATTCTGAAAGACTTTCGAGCTTTCAAATAGGTCCGTCTATTTCTGTTAATCGACAGCAATTTCTAAATAATAGTATAAGAGACTTGCACGACTCCCTCGAACCCTTGGGTCAGCACATTATTGTCTGCCAACAGCCTGAGAAAAATCTGTCACAGATTATTGAAAATTATGGCATCACCCATGTTTTTCGAAGTCAGGGTCAGCACATGCTTGATAGCAAAAGCTGGGATTGTTTGAATATAAAATACCCATCGGTAGAATTTTGTGAAACCGGGGGAAATCGATTATTTAATGAGCAACAGTTTCCATTTGATCTGGGTAATTTGCCGGCCAGTTTTTCTAAATTTAGACGTAAAGTCGAAAAAATTGAGATATTAGCCCCACAGTCAGCCGTTGCAAAACTTCCGCCCCCTATTATTGATCCAATTGAGTGGCCGCGAGCTTTTTATACTTCAGATAATCCAACTCAAATGAATTTTGTGGGCGGGCAAACTGCCGGCAGTTTGCATTTAGAAAAATACTTTCAAACATCTTTTGCCAGCACCTACAAACAAACCCGCAATGGTCTTGATGGCATGAACTATTCAACCAAATTTAGCCCTTGGCTGGCATCAGGATGTATTTCTGTACGCCGTATAGTCCAGAGGCTTAAACAATATGAATCAGAGGTAATTGCTAATGATTCAACGTACTGGATTTATTTTGAATTATTATGGCGAGAGTATTTTCAGTGGTATGGCGAGCATTTTGCTAGAAAGATGACTGAGTTTTCCGGGATTAAAGATCAGGCGCCCAATACTAGTTTTTACCCTGAGCGCTTCCAAAAATGGTGCCAAGGTAATACCCCTTATCCGATTGTTAATGCCTGTATGAAGCAACTTAATGCTACCGGTTATATGTCCAATAGAGGAAGGCAACTGGTGGCTAGCTGCTTTGTTCATGAATTATCATTGGATTGGCGTTATGGCGCTGCCTATATGGAACAACAGCTAATTGATTTTGATCTTGGCTCTAATTGGGGCAACTGGCAATATTTAGCCGGTGTAGGCGCTGACCCTAGGGGTCATAGACAGTTTGATCTCAATAAACAGACTCATATATATGATCCGGAGCATCAATTTATCGATCGCTGGCAAGGTCACTGCGATGATATAGCATTAGATTCAACAGACCCCTCTGACTGGCCAATCATGCCAGCGGCTTCAACATGAGTTCCTTTAAAACCCTGCGTCTAATTTTAGGTGATCAGCTTAATCACAATCATTCGTGGTATAGCACTCAAGATCCATCAGTTCTTTATGTGTTGGCTGAACTTCATCAAGAAACTAACTATGTACGCCACCATATTCAAAAAATATGTGGGTTTTTTGCTGCAATGGCAGCTTTTGCAGATCACCTTAAAGCTAATGGTCACCAGGTTTTGCATCTCAATCTCGATGAAACAGTCGAGTTTTCGGACCTTAATGGGCTAATTAATCACTTAACGAATAAGTACAGTATTGGTACTTTTGAATACCAACAGCCTGATGAATACAGGTTGTCACAACAACTTCAATTACTTGATCTGGATTCAGAAATTAGTGTTTCTTGTCACGATTCAGAGCATTTTTTATTAACCAATGAAGAATTAAAGCAGTATCTTAACCCTAAAAAACATAATCGTATGGAATCGTTTTATCGCAAAATGCGCAAACGTTTTCATATTTTGATGGATGGCGATGAACCCATGGATGGGCGATGGAATTTTGATTCAGAAAATCGACAAAAACTTAAGCCGGCTGATCTTGAAGATATTCCCGAGCCGCTGTTGTTTAGTAATGATATTTCTGACCTGCTAGATCGAATAAAACGCCATAATATTAAAACTATAGGAAATATTTCGTCGCACTTAATCTGGCCCGTTAATCGACAGCAGGCGCTCGAGCTTTTGGATTTCTTTTGTACTCACTGCTTACCCTTATTCGGTCGCTTTCAGGATGCCATGACCCATCAAGGAAAACAGCGATGGAGCCTTTACCATGCAAGAATTTCATTTACACTTAATTCTAAAATTTTGCATCCATCTGAAGTTGTACAAGCTGCACTCGATAGATTTTATAGTGCAGATAGCTCCATTGAACTGGCGCAAATTGAAGGCTTTGTTCGTCAAATTATTGGCTGGAGGGAGTATGTGCGTGGGGTTTATTGGGTCAATATACCGGAATATAAAGATCTTAACCATCTTGAAGCCACCAACCCACTGCCAGATTATTTTTGGACTGGCGATACCAAGATGAGCTGCGTTAAACACGCGGTAGAACAGTCTTTGGATTATGCCTATGCTCACCATATTCAGCGATTAATGGTCACTGGTAACTTTGCCATGCTGGCTGGCATTGACCCAGATCAATTGGATAAGTGGTATCTTGGTATTTATATAGATGCTATTGAGTGGGTTGAAATGCCCAATACGCGGGGTATGAGTCAATTTGCAGATGGCGGCCTAATCGCTACAAAACCCTATGCAGCCAGTGGCAGTTACATTAATAAGATGAGCGACTACTGCCCCAAATGTGACTACAAAGTAAAAGAGCGCGCCAGTGAAGATGCTTGTCCGTTCAATAGTCTGTATTGGCGTTTTATGATGTCACATAGCGGGCGATTCAAAAATAACCCCAGAACAGCCATGGCATACAGAAGCTGGGATAGAATGCAGCCTGAAATAAAACAGCAAATACTACAACGTGGTGATTACTGTATTGAGAACTTAGAACACCTTTAAATATTTGGCTTTGGGCTATTAAGTGCTGCCAGAGCATCAATGATAGATTCATAATTGCTTAAGAATTCGTTAGATATCCCATCG
Organism: Cellvibrionales bacterium UBA7375; assembly: GCA_002469845.1. GTDB lineage: Bacteria > Pseudomonadota > Gammaproteobacteria > Pseudomonadales > Porticoccaceae > HTCC2207. The sequence continues at coordinate 45,985 of DKNZ01000030.1, forward strand.
TCAAAGGTCATGGGTGCACGTACATCACTATGGATATTAATCAATCCAATTTGCCCAAGAATGCTGGCTAATTTTCTGCGAAATTCTACGCTACCTAACTGATTAAAAAACCTTAATGGCCCCCAATCAATAACGTCACCGCCAGTTGAGTGGTATTTAGTCACCCTAACAAACACCATATCATTTTCAGGGTCCACAAAAATGCGTTGGCCAAATTTGCCCTTGGCGCTAAATATTTTTGCATCCTGTTGGTAACGAGAAATCCACCAGTGCAAAGAATAACCTCGCTGAATTTGTATGTTATCAGCTAAATCACTTCTCCTAAGTTGAAACGTTTGGTCGATAAATGTCCGAGGCACTATTTGTTGATCTTGCCATTTTCCGCCCCGTGCAAACAGCAATCCAAATCTAGCATATTGTCTTACAGTAGTATCAATGCAGCAGTAGGAAAGCGGGTTATTAGCTGGATCTTTCCATAGGGTGACATGATCCATACCAATTCTTTTTAGTATTCTGTCTTTTAGTAGTTTATCTGCTCGAACACCGGTCGCCCGAAATAGAATATCTGCCAATAACATTGAATTTACATTGTTATATTCGAACCTTTCACCCGGTTCTGTCTCCAGCTCAACCTTTTTAGCGTAGGCTAAATGATTTTTAGTGAAAAACATTTTCTCATGTTCATCGTCTGGCATTTCTAGACCACTGGACATATTCAGTAATTGCCTAATAGTCATTTCGCGTCGGTCATCTTGAAAATAATCTAGATATTGGCTAACTTTGTCATCAAGACTATTAATTTCGCCTCGATCGATAGAAATTCCAACTAGGGCGGCGTAAAAACTTTTTGCCATTGACCAAGAGGTTGCCAAGCTATCTTTATTAAACCCATCGGCATATTGCTCATAGACCAATTTACCTTTAACAAAAAGAGCTGCACCCTGAGTTGATTGATCCTGAAAGGACAAATCAAATAAGTGCTTTACTCTGGCCTGATTAAGACCAATAGTCACGGCAGATACTGTACTCCAGGTATTTTCGGGATATTCAATAGGGCTAGGTTTAGCAAATATATCCTTACTAGCTCCTAACGCGAAAAAAAAGAGGAATACAACCCATTTAGCTAAGGGAAAAGGCATAATTGTGGAGTGCCACATTCTTGTTCCTCTCAATATCTTAGAAAATCAATTTAAATTTACGCTAATTATTGGCTCATTTCTCTTTTGTTAGGACTGAATTTTTTCGCTATAAGCTAAAAAAATTAATTAATCCATCTGCAGGTTTATCGCAAATAATGATTACCTGTTATCAAAAGCAGTAACATGGTGTTAACAATGGGTTGTCCTTGGCCTTAAAAAAGGATAATGTAAGCGTTCTAGATTAAATATAACAAATATCTAGAACAGAAATACTGGGTGTATCACTTGATTTATTCATATGGTTAGGTTGATACGATAAAAATAAAGCTTGATTTAAGTAGGGGTAATACATGACTAATAATCTTACCGTATCGGATCCAGTAGGGGTCTCTTTTTGGTTAATCTCAATGGCAATGGTAGCAGCCACTGTTTTCTTCCTTGTTGAACGCGATCGCGTCAGCGCTAAGTGGAAAACTTCCTTGACCGTCGTTGGTCTAGTTACATTGATCGCAGCAGTACACTATTTCTACATGCGTGATGTGTGGGTTTCTACTAACGACACTCCAACTGTCTTCCGCTATATTGACTGGCTCTTAACAGTGCCACTTCAAATGGTGGAGTTCTACCTGATCCTCGCAGCTGTAACAGCTGTATCAGTAGGCGTTTTTTGGAGACTGTTAATCGCTTCAACCATAATGTTGGTTGCAGGATTTATCGGTGAACAAAATGTGGCTGGTTCGGCAGCTAACATCGGTTGGTGGGTAGTTGGAATGGTTGCTTGGCTGTATATGTTGAAAGAACTATTCACCGGTGAAGCAGCTAGAATGAGTGCAGAGAGCTCTAATGCCAGCTTGCAAACCGCTTTTAACGCCATGCGATTAATCGTAACTGTGGGTTGGGCTATTTACCCATTAGGCTATGTTTTAGGTTACTTTATGCCTGTAGCCGATCAAGCCTCTCTCAACTTGATCTACAATCTTGCTGACTTTGTGAACAAGATTGCATTTGGTCTTGTGATTTGGGCAGCGGCAGTAGCTGATTCAGAATAATCAACTGTTGAGAAATATGAGAGAGTCAGGTTTCTGGCTCTCTCCTTCTCAAATGAAAAAACAATAATAAGTAACAATGAAGTTACGATCAGTGAGGGTAGTGACCGATGGCCCCAAAAAGTTCAGTTCAAAAAGAGTGGTTATCTCAATTAGATACTCTGTACAAAGCAGAGTTACCGCAGGACAATAGTAGTCTAACTGTTGCAGCCAAATATCACTTTAAAAATCCAGGAAAATCTTTCAGAGCACAGTTAGCAATGTCTAGCGGTATCGCTCTGCAAATGAATCATTTAGATAATTTAAACTGGGCGGCAGCTTGTGAGCTGCTGCACAATGCATCACTTATACATGATGATATAAGCGATGCCAGTACCCATCGCCGCGGCCAGAAAAGTATCAATCACTTTTTTGGCTCTGATATGGCCCTTTGCCTTGGCGATTGGATGGTAGCAAAAGCCTTTGAGCTCGCTGCAAGAAACACTCAATTTGGCGGTCAATTGACCGCTTTACTCGCTCAGGCAATGCAGGAAACCTGCAATGGACAAATTTCTGATCTCAGTCAGCGTCAATGTGCTGATTTAGAGGAGTGGCAACGTATTGCCAAAGGTAAAACCGCACCGCTTTTAGTTGCACCTATCAAGGGAGCAGCAATGGCTGCTAGTTTAATTGACTCGCAAAATAATAATCGCTGGATAACCCAACTAGACCAATTAGTGGGTCTCTGTGGTTTAGCTTATCAGGGATATAATGATATAGACGATATTATCCCTTCCAGTCATAGATCCAGCGATCTGGATGGACGCAAACCAAATTTAGTAGTGAGTTTATTTGCAAAACAAGGATTAGGACGAGAGGATTTCCATCGGTGGTACGCTTCCGATAATACCGATCGTCTATCTCATTGGCAGCAACGCATTGCTTCAAGTGTGGTTATTTCTCAAGCTAATGAACTAGTCGACCAATGGTTGATGCAAGCAGAGGCGCTAATTTTAACACTTCCTCCTGCTCTGCAATCTGTGACTTCAGATTTAGTGAATTCAGTGAAGAAAACTACCTTGGTAAAAAGCCAATGCCGCATAGCATAACCACGACGCCTGAGGGCAATAATCAGCATGCAGTCGTCATCGGTGCAGGGTTTTCAGGAATAGCAACAGCCTTAAGATTAAGAGCTCTGGGTTATCGGGTTACATTAATGGAAAGACTGGGTAGCCTTGGCGGTAGGGCTCAGGTTTTTAATCGCGGCGGTTATAAACATGATGCCGGGCCAACAGTAATTACCGCACCTTTTCTTTTTGATGAATTATTTGAGCTTTTTGATGAGAAGCTTGAGGATCATTTGGATTTTGTTCCACTCGACCCTTTTTATCGTTTTCATTTTACCGATGGTAGTCAGTTTGATTACCGCGCTTCGATTGAAGACACATTAGATGAGATTCGTCGATTTAGCCCAGCTGATGCTGATGGCTATCTCAAATTATTGGACCAGTCAAAAAAAGTGTACGATATTGGTTTTAAAAAGCTGGTCCATCGACCATTTAATAGTTTGTGGTTGATGGTCAAGCAGATTCCAGCCCTACTCACCCTTAAATGTTATAAGACAGTGTCCCAGTTAGTCGGCCGTTATTTAAAGCACCCAAAGATTCAGCAAGCCTTTTCAATTCATCCCCTTTTGGTGGGTGGCAATCCATTTAAAACAACGGCGATTTACACCCTGATACATTACTTAGAGCGTCGCTGGGGTGTTTTCTTTTGTATGGGTGGTACTGGCAAGCTGGTTCAAGAACTGGGCGCTTTAATGGAACGCCAAGGTATTGAGATTGTACTTAATGCCGATGTAGATGAAATTCTTACGCAAGAAAATCTCGCCACTGGTGTTCGTATGGCGGATGGAAAAACCTTAGATGCTGATATAGTTGTTTTCGGTGGTGACCCTGAAACCTGCTACAAACACCTAATTCCGAGCAAAAAGAACAAAATGCCCAGCATAAAAAAACGCTACAGTATGGGTCTGTATGTTCTTTATTTTGGCACCAAAAAACTCTATCCAGATGTCGCCCATCACAGTATTTGGATGGGGCCTAGATTTAAGGAATTGCTATCAGAAATTTTTGATAGCAAAAAAATGAGTGATGACTTCTCTTTGTATTTGCATCGCCCTACAGCAACAGATAAAAGCTTTGCGCCCGAGGGTTGTGAATCATTTTATGTGCTTTGCCCCGTCCCCAATCTCCAGGGTGATGTTGATTGGGAGGATGAAGGATCAAAGTTGCGTGATCGGATTATTGAGGCGCTTGAAGGATCAATACTTCCGGATTTATCCTCTGTTATAGAGGAAGTTTTCTGGATGACGCCCTCTGACTTTGCCAATGATTATCGATCTATGCACGGTGCTGGATTTTCTATTGAACCACGACTGACCCAATCTGCATGGTTTAGATTTCA
>DKNZ01000030.1:50924-51158 GCA_002469845.1 Cellvibrionales bacterium UBA7375
TCTGCATGGTTTAGATTTCACAATCGCCACCATAGTCTAAAAAATCTTTATTTTGTTGGCGCCGGAACTCACCCTGGTGCTGGCCTGCCTGGTGTTGTAAGCTCAGCTAAGGTAGTTGAAGAACTGATTACAGGTGTTGAGGTGGGTTCAGGCGGTTAAATCATGGATGTTGCTCAAACAAACCAGTCATCAAAGCAAGTACTTGCTTGTCATGGTAAATCATTTTATTGGGCA
>DKNZ01000043.1:0-5947 GCA_002469845.1 Cellvibrionales bacterium UBA7375
TACTTACTACTGGTAGGGTTGTTGGTCGGTTGTCAGGCGAATGCGGCTATTGAGGTGATCGATGATAATGGCGATAAACTTAGCTTAAATTCTGCCGCCAAGCGCATTATTAGTCTTTCTCCTAATACCACTGAAATATTATTTCATATTGGTGCAGGCAGTAATATTGTCGGTGCCGATGAATATAGTAATTACCCTCCTGCGGCTAATGACATTATTCGGGTGAACAATCATGCGGCGGCTAACTATGAATTAATTATTTCGCTAAAGCCGGATTTAGTTATTGCCTGGCAATCAGGCAATGGCGAAAAAATTATTTCTCGATTAAGAGAGTTGGGCCTAAGGGTTTTTGTGGTTGAGACCCAGTCAATGGCAGATATTCCATACCTTTATAAGCGTTTGGGACAGCTTTCTGGTCGGTCAAAACAGGCAGACCATAAGGCAGACATTTTTGCTAGCAAGCTACAGCAGTTGCATCAAGCCTTTGCTTCTCGAACAGAGATAAGGACCTTTTATCAAATTTGGAATGACCCGCTAATGACGTTGAATGGGGATCATATTCTGACCGATATTATTGAGCTCTGTGGTGGCGTTAATGTGTTTGAAGATTCACTGGCGCTAGTGCCTTATATCAATATGGAGTCGGTTCTAGCTAAGGACCCGCAGGTGATTATCTCTGGCGGCGCTAATCAGAATGATTTATGGAATATGGGTATTTGGCAACAATGGTCAGGTCTTAGTGCTGTGAAAAACAGACAGATTTATTCAATACCCTCGGACCTTTTGCAGCGTCACTCTGATCGCATATTACAGGGCGCGGAATTGGTCTGTCAGCATCTAGAGCAGGCGCGCTCCGTGTCTAAAATAGTTTCTAGCAAAATGACTCCTGAGATTTGAAATATCTAAGAAAAACTTTAGACATAAAAAAGCCGCTGACTATGTCAGCGGCTTTGAGTGCCTTGTTATATATTTTATTTTTTTAAGGCAGCGTTTTTTCATTCGCTTTATTCTTTTTGTTGTTACAGGTCATACCCCTTCTCATCGTGCTCTACAAGATCAACGCCTTGCAGTTCTTGCTCTTCATCTACCCGTAATACTAACAGTTTATCGACAAGTTTCAAGAGTAAATAACTAATGATTGCGGTATAAACAAAAGTGGCCACAACGCCAACAATTTGAACTTGTACTTGGCTGGCCATGGTCATGCCTTCGTTGTAGCCTTGGCCGCTAAATACGCCCAGTGCATCGGAAGCAAAAACACCTGCTAGAATTGTACCTAAGATACCGCCCACGCCGTGAACTGGGAAAACATCTAGAGAGTCATCAATTTTAAACTTCTGCTTGATTGCCTGAGTAGCATAGTAGCAAACGATACCAGCACTAAAGCCGATCACAAGCGCGCCACCGGGGCCAACAAAACCAGACGCTGGGGTAATGGTACCAAGACCTGCTACCATACCTGTTACTATACCTAGTACAGATGGCTTACCATGTCTAATCCATTCCATCATCATCCATGCCAAAGAGCCAGTGGCAGCAGAAATATGAGTCACAAGAATGGCCATACCTGCATCGCCATTAGCCGCTAGTGCAGAGCCGCCATTAAAGCCGAACCAACCGACCCATAGCATACCAGCACCGGCCACAGTCAATGTTAGGTTGTGAGGAGGCATAGCTTGAGTTGGGAAACCTTTGCGACTGCCAATAACCAATGCAGCCACTAAAGCACCAACACCTGCTGTAATATGAACCACAGTACCGCCAGCGAAATCAAGAAGACCCATTTCACCTAACCAGCCACCGCCCCATACCCAGTGAGTAATTGGCGCATAAACGGCAACTAACCAAAGGCCGCTAAATAAAAGCATGGCACTAAAGCGCATTCTTTCAGCGAAGGCGCCTACGATTAGAGCTGGAGTAATTACAGCAAAAGTCATTTGGAACATAGCAAACACTGATTCTGGAATATCACCCGACATAGAGCCTTCAGTGATGTTACCCATAAGAAGGTTATCTAGGTTACCGAAATAGGCATTGAAAGAGCCGCCATCGCCAAAGGCAATACTGTAACCGCATACTAGCCAAATCAACGAGGCTAAACAGGTAATTGCAAAACATTGCATCAATACTGATAGCACGTTCTTAGAGCGAACTAAACCTGCATAAAAAAGTGATAGGCCTGGGATAGTCATAAATAGAACTAAGGCGGTAGATGTCATAATCCATGACGTATTTGCGCCATCTAACTCCTGCCCAAATACCTGGCCAGATAATAAACATAAAAGAAATGCGATTGCCCCTCGCTGGAGGCTGCTTGACTGTAAAAACATTGTTATTCCTCTGCAATACTTAGCACTAAACTGGTGCTTTAAATAGTTATTTTACCCTTTGCGCACCAATATAGTGCTATAAGGGGGCTTTAAGGGCTGGTTTAGCCCACTTACCCTGTTTTATAGGCAATATTTGTGCCATAAATTAAATTTATGCACTAAAATAATGCTTTTTCGAATATAGTTAGGCACAAAAAAGGTGCTGGGCATTTGCCTAGCACCTAAGTTATATGTGAGTTAGGCCCATTAGTTAAGCCAAATTGCTGGGTATTTAAGGTCAGATGGTTAGTCTTTGAGTGATTTGTGTCGCACGCGTTTTGGTTGGGCGTCATCGCCTTGACGCTTAATAAGATCATCATGGTACTCGCTGTAATTACCCTCAAAAAATACCATATCGCTACTGTCTTCATAGGCCAGTATATGAGTAGAGACTCGATCTAGAAACCATCTATCGTGGGAAATAACTAAGACACAGCCAGGGAAAGATAATATGGCTTCCTCAAGTGCGCGCAAAGTTTCAATATCCAGATCATTTGAAGGTTCATCGAGTAATAATACATTAGCACCCTGTTTTAATGTGTTGGCCAGATGCAGACGGCCACGCTCACCACCGGATAGTTCGCCGACACGTTTTTGCTGGTCAGTGCCTTTAAAATTAAAACGACCAACATAGGCTCTTGACGATACCTCATAATTATTTCCAATTTTTAGCGTATCCAAGCCGCCAGAAATCGCTTCCCAGACCGTATGATTATCGGTAAGCGCATCACGAGTCTGCTCAACATAAGCGACCTTAACCGTTTCACCCATATCAATAGTGCCGCTATCAGGTGTCTCAGTTCCGGCAATCATTCTAAATAGAGTTGATTTACCAGCGCCATTACCACCGATAATACCCACAATAGATCCTTTAGGGATTGACAAGGATAAGTCCTCAATAAGCATTTTATTGCCATAGGATTTAGATACTTTATTGAGCTCAATTACCTTATCCCCCAGTCGCTGACCGGGTGCAATATAAATTTCATTGGTTTCATTTCGGGTTTGGAAATCTTGGGCATTAAGTTCTTCAAATCGAGCAAGACGAGCCTTGCTTTTTGCTTGTCGCCCCTTGCGATTTTGCCGTACCCATTCCAGTTCTTGTTTAAGGGCTCGCTGTCGAGAAACCTCTTGTTTAGATTCAGTTTTAAGACGTTGTTCTTTATTTTCCAGCCAAGTTGAGTAATTACCTTCATGGGGAATACCATGGCCACGATCGAGCTCCAAAATCCAGCCAGCTACATTATCCAGAAAATACCTATCATGTGTGACTGCAACAACAGTTCCAGTAAACTGCTCAAGAAATTTCTCAAGCCAGAAAACAGATTCTGCATCCAAGTGGTTAGTAGGCTCATCAAGCAATAGCATGTCAGGTCGAGATAGTAGAAGCCGACACAGTGCTACGCGACGTTTTTCACCGCCTGACAGGTTATCGATACTAGCATCCCATGGGGGTAATCGCAGGGCATCGGCAGCAACATCAAAAGTATGCTCTAAATTATGTGCATCCCACGCATCAATCACTGATTCATAATCTGCTTGTTTTTTGGCTAAAGCATCAAAATCGGCATCGGGCTCGGCATAATCAAGGTATACCTGTTCAAGCCCCTTCAAGGCATTAATAGCCTCTCTAACACCATCCTCAACATTGCCTCTGACATCTTTAGACGAGTCTAGCTGTGGCTCTTGTGGAAGGTAGCCAATATTAATACCAGTCATGGGGCGAGCTTCACCTTGAATGTCAGAATCTAATCCAGCCATTATTTTTAGCAGGGTAGATTTACCAGATCCGTTAAGACCTAAAACACCAATTTTGGCGCCAGGAAAAAAGGAAAGGGATATATCTTTAAGAATTTCGCGCTTGGGAGGGACAATTTTCCCAACCTGGTTCATGGTGTATACGTACTGAGCACACATAGAATACCCCTATTTTTCAGTTGGTTAAGGTATTAAAATTTTTATTTAAACTAGTTTATTACCAGAAATTAATGACTTTATCGCTTGAGAATAGCTATTAATTCTTGAATTTTTTGATGCCTTTCGTCTGGGTTTTCGAAGGAATCTTGAACACAGTTTGAAAGATGTCTTTCCATTATCTTTGATTCGACTGAAATCAAAGCATTTCTTGCTGCCTTCGTTTGATTAAGTATGTCAATGCAGTACTCACCAGATTCAATCATTCCAATGATACCTTTTATTTGACCTTCTATTCTTTTCAGAGAAGCAATTCTTTTAGTATGGCAAGGGTTTGTCATGGGTTAGATTTTAACTGATTTATTTTTTCTTTTCCTTATATTTCGTAAATGATTACCCCATATGGGTATATGGTAAATCAAATAAATGGCTATAATTTCGCTACTATTTTATAGGAACCACCCATGAAGTTTTTATTGCCACTTTTATTATTTACCTCTTATTCCTATGCCGACACAAAATCAAACTCAAGGGCTATAGATCACGCGCCCATTGGCGTTATGGCAGATCATTACCATAAAAAAGGGGAGGCAATGATTTCGATTAGACATAGCCATATGAAAATGTCGGATAATAGTTACAACGGAGATAGCATCTCAACACAGGAAATTTTGGCAATGCCAAACCCTCTGGGTAGTATGCCGGCCAATTTATCTGTTGTGCCTACAGAAATGATTATGAAAATGACTATGGTTGGTGGAATGTATGCCCCGACAAATGAAATCACAATAATGGCAATGGGTATGTTTATGTCGAAAGATATGGACTTGAATACGTATCAACCCATGATGAATAGAAATCAATTAGGGACTTTTAGTACTTCGTCTAGTGATATGTCGGACATTTCATTAGGCGTACTAATAAAACTTCAAGAATCAGAATCCTCAAGATGGCATGGAGAGGTAACACTTCAAAAATCTGTTGGAAGTAATGATGTGAAAGGCGAGGTGTTGACGCCAATGAATATGAATTCGAGCATGATTTTACCCTATGGTATGCAGCCAAGTGACAGAGGAACCAAATTAGTAGTGGGTGTTACAAATGTGACAAAACTGTCGGAAAGATGGATATGGGGTAGCCAGCTCCGAAGAAAATCCACTTTATCAAATGAAAGCTGGGCTTTTGGAGATCATACAGATTTAAACACCTGGATCCAGTATGAGTTAAATCATGCTGTCGCACTATCATCAAGATTACAAATAATTCATCAAGATAAGATCTCTGGTAACAATCCTATGATAATGGCGCCGGTACAGACTGCAAACACTGAAAATTATGGTGGTAAAGAAGCCTACCTTGGGTTAGGGGCAAATTTTTTAATGCATTTACTTCCAGGTGAGGTAGATAGATTTGGGTTAGAAGTCTTATTGCCTTTGGCGCAAGATAAGAATAATTTACAAATGGACACCGACTATAAGATTAATTTTGGATACCAGAAATCATTTTAAATAGGCATCTGACTGCCTGAATGTATTGCGCCATTAATTATTTATAGTATTTTTTAAAGTGAAAGTAAAAAACGCTAAATGTAGCTAAAATATCAAATTATGGTCTTATTTTGTGTTAAAAGCCCTTAACTTGTTATGTGGATAAAGGTTTTTTTT
>DKNZ01000043.1:6261-48216 GCA_002469845.1 Cellvibrionales bacterium UBA7375
GGTTTTTTTTGCTTTGATTATTTAATCTTCAAGGATATCGAAAGTCATTCCTGCAGACGCAACCAATCGTATAATTAGTTTGTCATTCATCGCAGTGGCGGGAGTCCAAAAGCCACCCGATAACTCTGTTTTACCGATATCAAAAGCCATACAAAGCCCTGCTTGAGTCAGCATCTTAGCTGTGCAGCCATAGCCTGGGTCTTTATCTCCGGTGACTTTGATAGTCAATGACTGCTGGTTGTTTTTGCCGATAATTCGAAGATCAAAAAAACCATTTTCTTGTTGCTTAGGACTGGGCCCCTGACCTGGTTTTGGCAGAAGAAATTTTTGTATTAAGAAACGTAATAGCTTATTTTTTGCAGCTAGGCCAAAACCACCGAGACCAAGTGTAATACCCCAAGCACGAAAATAGCCTTGTCTACCTTTTCCAGTTAAAACAGCTTCACCATAGGTAAAATCTTCACAGTCATCATGTTGTTGCAGGCTATTCGATCTTAAAACTACACGACTATTAATGGTCTCCATGATGAACGGCGCAGACCAAGCATTAAAATCCTTATCAAAGGTTGGCTTTAATATACGGGGCTGTTTAACCCTCGATGTCTGCGACTGGCAAAGCAAGTAAGGATTACCCATTTTACGTCGCAAAGCGGGATCTTTTTTGACGGCTTTGGCCATTTCAATTCCACTGGCTACCGTGCCGCCAGATACGCCACCTTTCATTGCTTTAACTCGCAATTTTACGTCCTTACAAACAGTGCCGAATTGTCGCTGACTTGCTTGTTGTAAAAAGTACACGCCAAGATCAGAAGGAATAGAATCAAATCCACAGCAATTAATAATTCGTGCGCCGGTTTTTTTGGCTCTCAATTGGTATTTATCGAGCATTTTTTTTATCCAATACGCCTCACCCGTAAGATCGCAGTAATCATTGCCATTATGAACACAGGCCTCAACCAGCGATTCACCATAAAGGGCATAGGGTCCAACTGTAGATAGGATAACCCGACCTTGCTGACACATTTTGGTAAGACTAGCAGAATCAGCGCTATCGGCGACTATGATAGGTATATTCTCAGCTTCAGGCCCCAGCTGATTTTTTAATTGTTTTATTTTACCCAAAGAGCGACCCGCGATAGCCCATGTAACGCCTTTGCCTATCCCCACTTCATTTAGAAGGTATTGGGTAGTAATTTTTCCTACAAAACTGGTAGCACCGAACAAAATTATGTCGAGAGTTTTACTGTCCATTGTTAAAATCCTTGTGGTGAGTGCAATGGTATTATTATTGTTTTAACCCAATCAAAAATGGATTCATTAGATGTTACCCATTCTATATTCTTTTAGACGCTGCCCCTATGCTATTAGAGCTCGTATGGCTATTACCTATGCCAGTATAAACCTAGAGTTGCGAGAAGTCTCATTGGCCAATAAGCCTATTGAAATGTTGGCCCTATCGTCAAAGGGAACAGTCCCTGTATTACAGTTAAAGGATCGGGTGATTGATGAAAGTCTTGAAATTATGAACTGGGCATTAGAGCAGTCAGATCCAGAAAATTGGTTATCCTTAGATAGCCATAGTGAACAATTAAGTCTTATTGAAGAAAATGACAATGAATTTAAAGGGTGGCTAGATAAGTATAAATATTGGGATCGTTTCCCACAGCAAAATCAACACGATTACCGCAGTAATGCCGAAATATTTATAGCAAAACTTGAACGATGTTTAAAAACAAATAGCTATTTATTGGGAAGCAAGCTGTGTCTAGCAGATATAGCTATTTTCCCATTTATTAGGCAATTTGCTTTTGTTGACAAACCTTGGTTTGATCAATCTGACTATCCGTCGGTTCAGCTTTGGTTAAATCAACTTTTACAATTAGATTTGTTCGGTCAAGTGATGGAGAAGCAGGCCCTTTGGCAGCAGTCTGATAACTAGAATCAGTAGTTTTTTTAACCGCGGCTTAAGCCTTTAGGCTAAGATAGCTAAATTATTTGATAAAGATATAAATAACCGCAATTGCTTTGGATTTTAGTATGTTTGGTTTTTTTGAACGCTTGGTAAACCCTTTTCCAGAAGAAACACCTCAGCAGCCGCCAAAGGGCATCTATCAATTCTGCCGATATTTCACCAAAGGTTTAGAGCCATGGTTGATAACTATGGCAATACTAACCGCATTGGTAGCTATTGCTGAAGCCTCATTATTTGGGATTTTAGGTAAGGTGGTAGATTTATTGGTTGCCAGTGATCCCGAGAGTTTTATCGAAGACTCGTGGACCTCAATTATTGTAATGTCAGTTTTTATACTGATAGTTATTCCTATTTTGGCTAGCCTACACTCACTAGTTGTCCATCAGACCCTAATGGGTAATTTTCCAATGGCTGTTCGATGGATGGCTCATCGTTATCTACTCAATCAAAGCTTTGGGTTTTTTCAAAATGAATTTAGTGGTCGCATTGCCACTAAGGTAATGCAGACAGCATTGGCGGTACGTGAATCAGTCATGAAGTTATTAGACGTTATTCTGTTTGTGACGGTCTATGTTATTACTATGCTGATTTTGGTCGCTAGCGCCGACTTAAGGTTGTGTCTTCCACTATTAGTTTGGTTAGTACTTTATATTGGATTGCAGTTAATTTTTGTTCCAAGATTAAAAAATATTTCACAGATACAGGCCAACTCAAGATCGACCATGACCGGACGTATTGTCGATAGTTATACCAATATAGTGACTTTGAAACTGTTTTCTTATTCAAGCAGAGAGTCGCAATATGTTAAAGAGGGTATGACTGAATTCCTAAATACAGTGCATCCCCAGATGCGTTTGGTCACAGGCCTCAATATCTGTTTATGGATTATAAATATGTTGCTGGTATTCAGCACATTAGTACTTGGGATTTATTTGTGGATTTATGAATCCATGACGCCGGGTGCAATAGCTGTTGTGATTAGTTTGGCGCTAAGACTTTCAGGGATGTCCCATTGGATTGTTTGGGAAATAGGTAATTTGTTTGAAAATTTAGGTACTGTGCAGGACGGCATTAATACCTTATCTGTGCCTCAGGTGGTATTAGACGAAAAAAATGCTCATAAATTAAATGTTAGTGCCGGCAATATTAAGTTTCAAAATGTAAATTTTAGCTATATTGATAATGAGAAGATAATTACGAATCCTGTTTTTGATTCTTTATTTCTTGAGGTAAGTGCTGGTGAGCGGATTGGCATTGTAGGCCGAAGTGGCGCAGGAAAATCTACTCTAATTAATTTACTGTTACGTTTTTATGATATTCAGAAAGGCGTTATATCTATTGATGATCAGGATATTAAAACTGTTCAGCAAGAAAGTTTACGAGAAAATATAGCTGTGGTGACTCAGGATACATCACTACTTCATCGCTCGGTTCGAGAAAATATTTTATTTGGTCGCCCTAATGCCAGCGAACAAGAAATGATTGAAGCGGCAAAAAAAGCCGAGGCCCATGAGTTTATTTTAAAACTACAAGATGTGGCTGGAAGAACGGGTTATGACGCCCATGTTGGTGAGCGTGGGGTTTCGTTATCGGGCGGACAGCGGCAGCGAATTGCTATCGCCAGAGTCATTTTAAAAGATGCTCCTATTTTAATTATGGATGAAGCCACCTCAGCTTTAGATTCTGAAATCGAGTCAGCCATTCAGAAAAGTCTGTATCAGCTAATGCAGGGAAAAACCGTTATCGCGATTGCTCACCGATTATCCACAATAGCAGCAATGGATAAGTTAATAGTGTTTGATGAGGGTGAAATCATAGAGCAGGGGACACATAAGCAGTTAATGGAATCACAGGGTGTATATGCTAAATTATGGCATCATCAGTCGGGGGGATTTTTAGGTATTGAGTAGGATTATGCAGTTAGATAATGACTGTGAAATATCTTTATTTTAAAACAGTAAAAACTTTACTGGAGCTATGCTGTTCGGCTTGTTAGGATTAGATAATTACTAACAAAAATAAAATAGTGCAATGAAAGATTTTTTTAAATCACTCAATAATTTTATTAGTTCGTATTTTGGCTCGCTAATGTTCCGAGCGAGACTTTTGCCTCAGCCTCAAAAAACACAGATAAAACCATCCATGCCGGTGAAAATCACTGCAGAATCAGTCTTAATGTCAGATGTAATAATAGAAGGACATTTACACTGTGATGAAAACCTAATGATTGATGGTCATTTCAAAGGCAGTATTAGTGCACAAAATAATATTGTTGAAGTGGGACCTAACGGTCGAGTTTTTGCGAATATTAGCGCCAATAAAGTAATAATAGCGGGTGCAGTTAAGGGGGATATTTCAGCTGAAAACAGAGTAATACTGGCTGAAACTGGGAGACTTAACGGAAATATTAAGGCAGCTGGGGTTGATTTAGAGAACGGTGCTAAATTCAAAGGTATTATAGAAATGGATCCACAACAAGCCCAAGTAATTGAAGTGCAAACTCAGGTCAGACCTGAAATTGAGTCTTTGGTAGAGCCAACATAGATGCCGTTTATACCGACCTATAGAAGAGCTAATAGCTAATGCCTGAAACAGATCAGCTGAAACCAGAGACAAATATTCTATCCTCATCACTGCTTGTTGGTCTATTCAACCAAATTACTGATGATAAAACGCTAGTAGTTTTGGATATGGGATTGGCCAGCGCTGCTTCGGTTAATTTTTTTGGTCAAACTAAATGCAGATTACAATTTACCGGTTTGATAGAACCAGAAATAGAAAAATATAATGACCAAGAGCTGACCCATGATGAGCGCGTGGCATTATTTAAACAAGAGTTGAAACCCCAAGCAGATACCAAAATTGATATTGTCTTATTTTGGGATATATTTTTTTACCTTAGCGCCCCTGCAATAACTGCTCTGCTAGAAGCCCTGACGCCTAACCTTCATGCCAGAACCAAAGCGCATAGTATAGGGTTACTTAATGCGCGCCAGAAAATGCTATATTCTGAATATGGTGTTAATGCAATTGATCAGCTTTGGCAGCAACCGATTAGTTCAAATCAGCCTAGGATTTACCCCCATTCTCGACATGATTTTGGCAGATTACTGAGTTATTTTACTATTGATAGAAGCTGTCTTTTGTCGGGTAACAGAGTTGAAAATTTATTAATAATCAATGCCTAAGGCGATTGATTTCAAAGCGGATATTGTCACACATAGTAATACCATCAATTAAATACGGAGGTAGGGCATGAAACAGGGAATAATAATAGGAGCAAGTTCAGGAATTGGTTGGGAATTGGCAGTTCAGCTAGCCGCAAAAGGCTATCAGTTAGGCCTTGTCGCCAGACGACTTGAAAAACTAGAGCAGCTATCTAACAGCCTTACTGGGGATCACTTCGTTGTCCGGTCAGATGTCACTGATGTACAGCAGGCACAAGACGCACTCAATGAGCTTATAAAGCAAATGGGAAATGTTGAGTTGATTATTCTTAACTCAGGGGTGGGCCAGATGGAAAAAAAGCTCGATTGGCCGACTCAGCGTGAAATGATAGATGTTAATATTCGCGGCTTTGCCGCCCTCACCCTAGTTTCTATGGATTACTTTATGGCGCGGGGTAGCGGCCATTTGGTGGGAATTTCTTCAGTATCCGCGCATATGTCGAGTGGTTTGGCGCCAACCTATGTTGCCACTAAAGCTTTTGTATCCAGCTATCTCAATGGTATACGCTCAAGGGCAGAATATTCAAGATTACCGATTACGATTACTACGGTGGAACCGGGATTTGTTGACACCCCCATGGTTCAGGGTAATCCTATGTGGACTGCACCGGTTAAAAAAGCAGTGACACAATTAGTATCGGCAATGCTTAAAAAGAAGGGACATATTTATGTGACTAAGCGCTGGCGGCTTGTTGCTTGGATTCTTAATTTAACGCCAAAGTGGCTTATGCGTCGGTTTTTTTAACCGCATTCCGAATTTTTTTTGCGGCACACCAACC
The DNA here is from genome assembly GCA_002469845.1 of Cellvibrionales bacterium UBA7375. GTDB lineage: Bacteria > Pseudomonadota > Gammaproteobacteria > Pseudomonadales > Porticoccaceae > HTCC2207. Next base: position 12,240 of record DKNZ01000043.1, read on the forward strand.
CGATAGTACTGCGCCCTCAAATCTTGGTCCAGCAAAGGCATCACCTGCAACAACCATGGGCGGCATGTCTAGGCCATCACTGACCAAAAGACTGGCATCATTGTCGGTAATTGTGGGCTTACTATATAGCCAACCATGTACCTGAAAGTCTAGTACATTGGCATTGCCAAATAGCGGTCTGGCCAGTTTGATAAGCTCTTTACCGACCTCTTTTCGATCACCATTAAAATGAGCTTTACTAAATTCACCGCTAGCATGAATGGTAATTGCGGGTATAGGAGATACGCCTTTTTTATGATTATCACTGATCCATGCAATAGGCCCCTGATCAAGTGCTATGGCACCGGGATCTGCAAGGTTAGTCGTTCCATCAAGAACAGCCATAACGGCAATACAGCTTTCGTATTGAATCTTTTGAAGGCGCTCAGTGATAGATGAAGAAAGATGTATATCAGCCTGTTCAAGAAGATCTAAAGTTTGTGGAACGGGACTAGTAATAACAATTGATCGCGCAATAATAGATTCTTCAGACTCTAATTTTACTGTCCAGTAGTGCCTATCATGGCTTAGGGATTCTGCGCGGTTGGACTGCATGATGATTTGATTTTTAGCTAGATGCTTTGCAATAGAAGCCATATTCGGCTTGCCTCGATATCTGGGGTGGCCATTGGGTTGTCCTGGGTAACTTTGATACCACTGCGCAGCCACGCCTGATTGTACCCACTGTGCAACACAGTCTATAAACCTGTTTGATCGAGCGGTAAAAAATTGCGCACCATGGTCAAAAACTGCCTCGCCAATTCGTCTAACCGCAAGCCTGCCTCCGACTCCTCGTCCCTTATCGACAATAATAACCTTGGCGCCAGCATCAGAAAGATCATTGGCAGCGCTAAGACCAGCCAAGCCTGAGCCTATAATAAGAGTATCGACAATAGATGATTTAGATTTAGACATTATTAGGAGTTACTCAAATTTTGCGGAGTGAGTCGGCATCGTTCAGAACAGTATTTAACTTGCGCCCAGGTTTTCTCCCATTTTTTGCGCCAGGAAAAGGGTCGCTCGCAGACAGGGCAAGTTTTTTCAGGTAAATTTACCTTTTTATGAGCCATAGTAATCAAGTAGGATTATTTATTATCCATGCTCCAAATTCCAGAGCCTTTACAGGCTATAAAAAGGAAAATAAAGCAATACAGCGCAGCGACTTCACCACCATTGACTATTGGATAGAAAGATTGAGTGCCGTGATATAACCAATAGGCCACAGCCATGGTGCCACTACAAAGAAAGGCAGCCCCTCTTGTAGTTAGGCCCAAGATAATCAGAACGCCACCAATTAATTCAATAGAACCTGCAGCTATTGTAAGGAAGCCCAACTCGCCATAGGGATACTGTTGCGGGAAATTAAAAAATTTCTGAGTACCGTGAAGAAGAAACATAAAGCCAGTAGTAATTCGAAGAAGTGCATAAGCCTGTTCTTGGTAGTTTTCTAGAAATTTCATAGTTGTGTCCCTATTTAAAGTTGAGTTTACGTTAACTAGACTGACTTTGGTTTGTCGATAAAATCCTGCCACGTTTTGTTGGGTTGCCAGATTTTTTTTAGGTCAGCTTCTGCATCAATAAGATTCTCGCCTAAGATAGCGGTTCTATATTTAAAAATAAAGCAGGAGACACGCATATTAGCGGCACAGTGGACCCAAATTTTCTGACTGTCTTGATTTTGCATATGCAATACAAATTGTTCAAAGTCAGCTTCGGTTGGATGGCTAAAATCAACCGGAATATTAATATAGTCCATGCCCAAATCAGCTACTAGATCCGCTTCATTGGCCAGTGAATTTTCTGCGATCGGGGGTGCTAGGTTAATTATTTTTTTATAGCCATTTGACTGAATAGCGTCCAGCTGCTGTCTTGTGGGTTGGCCAGAAGTGGTTATATTGGAACTAATGTGTAAATAATTAAAAATTGATGTTAGGTTATTTTTTTTAAAGCTAACCCCAGTGATTTTTTCTATAAGAGATAGGCCATAGCCGAGAACGGTTTTTAATGTTCTCGAATTTAATATCATGCACTGGCGCCAGCTTTTATTAGTGCCTTTGCATAGTCAACACCCTGTTGGTGCTGATTCATAATCTGCACCATATTTACGCCGTCGGGATTTGTAGCATTAAGATCGTAGCCTGCCTGTTTAAAAAATTCGACAAAGCTAACAAAGTTATCAATATTCATACCGCGATAAGCCTTTTCAAGTAGATGAAAATCATGGCTGACACCCTCTGGCGGAAGATAATCTAGAAAGCTCTTGACGCGCTCATCATCGAAGACTTCGCCGAGCACCTTTTGTTTATCTTTTTTTAATGACATGCTTTTCCTTACTATTTTGAAAATGCTTTAAACCAGTTCAGCTAATTTCTTAGCCAGTATTTGACTGACCTGCTGAGGATTGGCTTGGCCTTTTGAGGCTTTCATTATCTGCCCCATAAAACCGCCCAGTTTTTTCTTGCGCTTATCGGCATCAGTATTAATATAGTCGTCAACCATCGCTTGGTTGTTGGCTAGTACCTCGTCCACCATGGATTCGAGGGCTCCGCTATCCGATACCTGCTTAAGGCCGCGGGCTTCAATAATTTGATCGGCATCGCCTTCACCATTCCAAATACCATCGAATACCTGTTTGGCCATTTTGCTACTAATACTGTTATCGGCAATACGAATAATCAAGCTCGCAAGCTGTTCGGCAGAGACTGGACTTTGAGTAATGCTTATATTTTCAGCATTAAGCCGTGCGCTCAACTCTCCAGAAACCCAATTAGCTGAAAGTTTGGCATTTTTTGACTGGGTTGCCGTCTGTTCAAAATAATTGGCTACGGTTGCATCGGTGCTTAAAACGCCAGCATCATATTCAGATAGATCATATTGATCGATAAAACGCTGTTGTTTGGCATCGGGTAATTCAGGTAGTTTTGAGCGCAGTTGTTCAATATGCTCGTCGCTAATCACCACGGGTAGTAGATCAGGGCAGGGGAAGTAGCGGTAATCATTGGCTTCTTCTTTGCTGCGCATCGAGCGTGCGACTTTGGTTTCACCATTATATAGGCGCGTTTCCTGAATAATCTCGCTGCCCTCTTCAAGTAGGTCAATCTGGCGTTCTACTTCAAGATGGATTGCATCTTCCATAAACTTAAATGAGTTTAGGTTTTTAGTTTCGGTACGTGTACCCAGTGTTGTTTCTCCCTGTGGGCGCACCGAGATATTGACATCAAAGCGCATACTGCCCTGAGACATTTCGCCATCACAGATACCCAGTGAGGTTACAATGCTATGGAGTTTTTTAGCAAAGGCTACCGCCTCTTCAGCACTGCTCATATCCGGCTCGGAAACAATTTCAATTAAAGGTGTTCCAGCACGATTTAAATCTATGCCTGAAACACCAGATCTAAAGTTTCCCTCATGAAGGGATTTGCCCGCATCTTCCTCAAGATGAGCATGATGAATACGAATGGATTTGGTATCGCCATTATCAAGTTGAATTTCTACCACCCCAGCGCCAACAATAGGTTTTTCAAGTTGCGTGGTTTGATAGCCCTTAGGAAGATCAGGGTAGAAGTAATTTTTACGCTCAAACACTGAAGTTTTGCCAATTTCAGCATCAATAGCCAAACCAAACATCACTGCGTAATCAATCGCCTGTTTATTAACCACAGGAAGTGTGCCCGGCATGGCCAGATCAATTTCGCAGGCCTGAGTATTGGGTGCTGCGCCAAATGCGGTACTGGCAGCAGAAAATATTTTGGTTTTTGTGGCCAATTGCACATGGACCTCAAGACCAATTACTGTTTCCCAATTCATTATTCGATCCCCGCAGGCGCTAATTGATGCCAGTCAGTCACCTGTTGGAATTGATGAGCCGCGTTTAACATGCGCGCTTCATCAAAATAGTTACCTATTATTTGAAGTCCGACTGGTTTGTTATCAACCATACCGCAGGGCAGGGACATGCCGGGTAGGCCTGCCAAGTTGGTAGAGATGGTATAAATATCCTCCAAATACATAGCAACTGGGTCATTGCCTTTAGCGCCAAATTTAAAGGCGGGTGAGGGGCAGGTAGGGCCCATAATAAGATCGACCTTTTCAAACGCCTGAATAAAATCTTGTCTAATAAGCTGTCTTACCTGCTGTGCTTTTCCGTAGTATGCATCATAGTAGCCGGCAGACAGGCAGTAGGTACCAATAAGAATACGTCTTTGAACCTCATCACCAAATCCCTCAGCTCTGGTTCGACGATAAAGATCTTCTAGATCTTTAGGATCATTACAGCGGTGACCATAGCGCACGCCGTCAAAGCGCGATAAATTAGCAGAGGATTCTGCTGGAGCAATCACATAATAGGCCGGAACCGAAAGACCGGTATTGGGTAAGCTGATTTCTACCAGTTTGGCGCCTAATTTTTCATATTCGGCTAATGACGCTCGCACCGCTTGTTCAGTGCCAGAGTTTAAACCCTCAGAGAAATACTCTTTTGGAATACCAATGCGCAAACCTTTAAGTGAATCACCAAGATGAGCGGAATAATTGGGTACAGGGCGGTCAATACAGGTGGAGTCTTTATCGTCATAACTGGCCATACAGTTTAATAACAATGCGCAATCTTCGGCAGTTCTCGCCATGGGGCCGCCTTGATCCAAGCTAGAGGCGAAGGCAATCATGCCCCAGCGTGAAACTCGACCATAGGTTGGCTTGAGCCCAGTTATTCCACAAAGTGCTGCTGGTTGGCGAATAGAGCCGCCGGTATCCGTAGCTGTTGCCCCTGGTGCTAGTCGCGCCGCAATTGCCGCAGCGGACCCACCTGATGAACCGCCAGGGACAGAATCTGTAGACCATGGATTTTTAACCGGGCCATAAAAACTAGTTTCATTAGACGAGCCCATAGCGAACTCATCCATATTGGTTTTTCCGAGCATCACCGCTCCGCTACTTCTAAAATTCTCAACCACGGTTGCATTATAGGGCGGCACAAAATTATCTAGCATCTTTGAGCCGCAGCTAGTTCGAACACCCTCAGTACAAAATATATCTTTGTGAACTATAGGCACACCACATAGTTCTGGAGCATTGCCAGCAGCTATAAGTTGATCTGCTGTTTTAGCTGCTTTAAGAGCCTGATTTTCAGTTAAGGTAATTAGACTATTAAATTCCGAATCTAAATTTCTGATACGCGCCAAAAAATGTTGAGTAATTTCTGTGCTAGAAAAAACTCTGTTTTTAAGGCCATCTATAAGCTCAGTTATTGTTAAGTTATGCATTTTTTACTCGGCTGTATCTTGCGGAATAGTTTAATCAATGACTTTTGGTACCAAATAGAGATTATCTTCAGTATCTGGAGCGATAGCTTGAAATGCTTCTCTCATATTAGGCTTATTGACTTCGTCTTCTCTCAGGCGCTGGGTTTCATTGAGTGGATGATCCAAACCACTTAGGCCACTGGTATCTGCTGCCTGAAGTTGATCCACTAACTCTAATACACTGCTGAGTCGCTGTGAGATCTCATCAACTCTCTTATCATCCACCGCTAGGCGAGCAAGAGTGGCAAGATTTTCAATTGTTTGTTTTTCTATACTCATATCGAAATCTTATCAATAATTTTTTTCAGGACGAAGTTTACAACATTAAGTCGAATTAGGTTAGTTTGGCAGAAGAAAAATACACAGTTCTGCAACATAAAAGCCACTTTTTTTTGTCAGCTTGTTACAATTACCACAGAGAGATATTTTTTGCAGAGTAAAACAGTTATTTTTGCACTTGCCATCCGCGCAACTAACTGATAGTTTTCTGCCTATAAACCGTGACTTTTACATGCCGTAAACAGCACATTAATGGAATTTAAAAAATGTTGTTACTCAAGAGAATTTTAGGGCTTTTTTCCAGTGATTTATCGATTGATCTAGGGACTGCCAACACACTAATCTACATGCGTGAGCACGGAATTGTGCTTAATGAGCCTTCCGTTGTAGCCATACGCCAACAGTATGGTGAAAAGAAAGTTGAAGCAGTAGGTGTTGATGCAAAGCGTATGCTGGGAAGAACGCCTGGCAATATAACGGCTATACGACCACTAAAAGATGGAGTGATTGCAGATTTCCAAGTCACGGAAAAAATGCTTCAACATTTTATTCGAAAAGTGCATTCTGAAAGTTTTGTACCGCCCAGCCCGAGGGTACTAATCTGTGTGCCCTGTACGGCAACAGAAGTTGAAAAGCGCGCAATTAAAGAATCTGCTTTTAGCGCAGGGGCGCGAGAAGTATTTTTGATTGAAGAACCAATGGCAGCTGCTATAGGTGCTGGATTGCCGGTAGAAGAAGCTGTTGGCTCGATGGTGGTTGATATCGGTGGTGGTACTACAGAGATTGCTATATTGTCACTTAATGGAGTGGTTTTCTCTGATTCGGTGAGAATTGGCGGTGATCGTTTTGATGAATCAATTTGTAATTATGTGCGCCGCAAGTATGGCAGCGTGATTGGTGATGGAACCGCCGAGCGCATTAAAATGGAAATTGGTACTGCTTATCTTTCAAAAGAAGTGCGTGAAATTGAAGTTAGAGGTCGTAACCTTGCTGAAGGTGTTCCTAAAAGCTTTGTACTCAGCAGTGATGAAATTCTACAGTCTTTACAAGAGCCATTGTCTGGTATTGTGCAGGCGGTTAAACGTGTGCTTGAGCAATCACCGCCTGAATTAGCCTCGGATATTGCTGAAACGGGCATTGTGTTAACGGGGGGCGGTTCGTTGTTAAAAGACTTAGATCGTCTATTGGCCATTGAGACAGGTCTACCTGTTATTTTGGCCGAAGAGCCGCTCACCTGTGTTGCGCGGGGCGGCGGTGAAGCCCTTGAAATGATGGGTGCCAAAGGCTCGGGTATGCTTATGTACTAGCAGGCTTATGTAAAGGAGTACCTCGCTTGAGGGGCGCTCCCTGCTATTGGCCTTAGTTTTTGGAGCGCGCCCATTAAAAAAGTTTTTGTTAATTCTTCTTCAGCAGTGCGAAAAACATTTTTCGCGCTTTTACTCGCACTGCTTCTAATGACTGTGGATAATTATACGTCTGTATTTGATTCAACCAAATCCGATATATCTCAACTATTTATTCCATTGCAACTGCTAGCAAATTTCCCCTATCAGATGAAAGAATGGGTGGGTATGAACACCACCTCTAGAACAAAACTCGAACAAAAAAATGTAAGTCTTGAAAAAGAGCGTTTAATTCTACTGGGACAATTACAGCGCAGTGCAGAATTAGCGGCTGAAAATCTTCGGTTACGTCAATTACTCAATGCGACAGAATTGCTTATGCAGAGTGTGTTGGTGACGGAAGTGATTGGCGTTTCGCCCAATCCAGTCAACCATACAGTAACCGTTGATCGTGGCACTAATGATGGGGTGTATATTGGCCAGCCAGTATTAGATGCTGATGGTTTAATGGGTCAGGTTGTTGAAGTCTATGAAAATTATAGCAAAGTACTTCTGATCACCGATATTAATCATGCTCTTCCGGTTCAAGTTTTACGAAATGGCCTGCGATCAATTGTTGAAGGTATATCAGATTTTAATCTAATGGCATTAAGATTTGTTTCACCCACAGTAGATATTGTAGAGGGTGATAAACTGGTGAGTTCTGGTTTAGGTGGTCGTTTTCCAATGGGTTACCCAGTGGGAACGGTTTCATCTATTAGTCAAAAGCCAGGAGAGAAGTTTATGGAAATTAAAGTGATACCATCGGCAAAGCTTGATCGCAGCCGACACCTACTATTGGTGTTTACTATTAAAGACGGTGATGTCACTAGAGATATTAATGAATAGCCATAGTACTTTTAAGCCTGCACTCATCATGCTTTTTGCGGCCTTAATTCTTCAATTTATACCCATTGCAGGGGACTGGGTTTTTTGGAAGCCAAACTTCCTTCTCCTGATGATGATTGCTTGGATGCTATATTTCCCGGATCAGTATGGGATTGAGTTTGCGGTAATTATGGGTGTTTTTTCAGATTTTATTTTCCTTTCAACCCTTGGCTACCATGTTTTAATTTTTTCAATCAGCGGCCTTATTTTAATTTTCTTTCATCGTATTGTTGTCTATTTGCATTTGATTCATAGAGTCACTCTAGTTTTTCTAATGTTATTGTTGATTGAATTTATGCGGGCAGGGCTTGATAGCTCTATAGATAAACTACTATCCATAGAGGGTATACTTTTTTTAGCAGTTATTTCTGCAATATGCTGGATTCCTCTAGATAAAGTTGTAAGACATTTTTACTTGCTTCAAAAATAGGCCGAAGGCAACTAGTCGAGGTAAAAAAATTGGTCGATTATGATTTAATTCTGGCATCTGCCTCTTCGCGACGCACGGAAATTTTGCGGCAGATAGGCGTGAGGCATCAAGTAGTCCCAGCAAATATTGATGAGACACCTAGACCTCAAGAGTCAGCCGTTGACTATGTTAAAAGAATGGCCATAGAAAAGACTCAATATGTGATTTCACTAGTTCCTGACAATAACTTGGTTTTAGGTGCTGATACCTGTGTTGTATGTGACTCAAATATTTTCGGAAAGCCAAGAGATCAAGACGACGCTATGGAAATGTTACATGCTTTATCAGGTAAAGCTCATCAAGTGTATACCGCTGTTGCTCTGGGTAATAAAGAAGATTGCTCAGTAATTGTATCGACAACTGATGTAATTTTTAGAAAGTTGTCTAAGCAAGAATGCCTAAGTTATTGGCAAACAGGAGAGCCACAAGATAAAGCCGGCAGTTATGCTATTCAAGGTTATGGTGCTGTATTTGTGGAATCAATAAAAGGAAGTTACAGCGGTGTTGTTGGATTACCCATAGAGCAAACATCTTTATTATTGCAAGGTTTTGGCGTACCCATTTGGGGCTCAGCAAAAATAAATAAATAGTCTATTTTTATAGTTTTAGGTATAGAGTTAAAGTTGGCCGATGACAAAAGAAATCTTAATAAATTATACACCCTTGGAGACTCGCCTAGCGTTGGTGGAAAATACTGTACTTAAGGAAATTCATATTGATAGAGGGGAAGATTCCAGTTTAGTTGGCAATATATACAAGGCAAAAGTACTCAGAGTGATACCAGGGATGCAGGCAGCATTTGTGGATATAGGCGCTAAGCGTAATGCTTTTTTACATATTGATGATATTCATTGCGCCAATTCACAGGATAAGATCGCCCACACTTTAAGAGATGGTCAGGACATATTGGTTCAAGTATTGAAGGATTCAGTTAATAAGAAGGGAGCGCTATTAACCACTGATATATCGATAGCGACTGAGTATTTGGTTTACAGACAGGGTCGCGTCAAACCAGGTATATCAGCAAAAATAAAGCCAAAGTCTGAACGAACGAGATTGAATGACCTTATGGATTCTATTGTTTCTTCGATAAAATTACCCGATAGCCTCAGTGGAAATTTTATTCTTCGTTCAGCGGCTGAGGGCATTAAAGAAAGCCAATTGACGGAAGATATAAACAGCCTTATTGCAGTTTGGCGCTCTATAGAAAGTTTAAAAGCCCAAAAATCACCAGTATCTGTGTACAAAGAAACGCAAAGAAGTCAGGGATTAGTGACACAAATGCTGAGTCTTGGAATAGACAAAATAATCGTTGATAGCCCCAGTTTTTTTGAATCATTAGAAGCTGTTTGTAACCAGAGCAGGGTTACGGAAAAACCTATTATCAATTTATACAAAGAGCAGGGTAACCTATTTGATACTTATCAGATAGAGAGCCAAATCAATGCAGCACTCAAATCAGATGTTCCTTTGAATTGTGGCGGTCATATAGTGATTGAAGAGACTGAGGCGCTATCGGCTATAGATGTTAATACCGGTTCTTTTATTGGTGAATTTATTGATCATAGTACTTTTCTTAAGGTAAACCTTGAGGCGGCTAAAGCCGCTGCTAAACAGATTAAGTTACGCAATCTAACCGGCATTATTATTATTGATTTTATAGATATGAAAGTTGCTGAGAATCGCCGTCAGGTATTACAACAACTCAAGCAGGCATTTTCCGAAGACAAAACTATAACTATAATCTCAGATTTTACAGAGCTAGGTTTGATTCAAATCGCTCGCAAGCGTACCAGTCCGAGTTTAAGTCAGATTTTATGTGCACCCTGTGGTCGGAGTGAAACTAGAAAACTTTTTAAATCAAAAAAAACACTGGCTATTGAGATATTTCGAGAGTTATCGAATATTGAGCTCAATGGAAAATGGCAGGCCTTGGAGATTTTCACCTCCGAGCCTGTTATTAAGACCATCAAAAATAAATATGCTGTTCAGTTAAATGAATTTAAGAATAGAACAGGCTGTGATGTTAAACTTTGTATAGAAAGCTCATTTCCCAGCGATCAGTTTAATATTATTCCAGTTTAGTGACATAAATGATCAAAAATATAGCGAAAAAAATTAAATTATTGACCCAATGGTTTGGTCTTGTGGGTGCGTTATTGATTATTGGTATGGTTGTACTTATTTTTATCGGTCGCCAAACTATTGGCCAGCTAGATGATTTAAGGCCAAGTGTACAGTCTTTTATTGCGTCTAATACCGGCTTTAAAGTCAATTTGGGCCCACTGAGCGGGGAATGGCCGCAGCTTATACCAGTCATTAATATTCAAGGAGTTGAATTAATTGATTCTCAGCAAGAGCCCGTACTCAGTCTTCAAGGTGCTCGTGCTGATTTAGACTTATTCAGTAGTATCAGAGTAGGCTCTCCTATATGGCGTGATTTAGCAATTGATCATCTAGAAATCAATTTTTTTGAAAATGACCAAGGTCATTGGCAATTAAAAGGATTTAGCGATGAATCTGAAACTGATTTAAATATTATCCTCGAACCATTTTTATATAGCCGCCATATCCGACTGAAATCTATCACCGTTAATCTTTATTCCTTTACCGGTCAAAAAAATCAATTTTTTGGTAGTCAGATGTTGATTGAAAATGACGAAGATTTTCATCGTATGCAACTATCTGTCAGTGTTACAGAAGACGATAATCCAGCATATTTAGTGTTGGAAGCCCTTGGTAATCTTTCAGATTTAGATTCATTCAATGCTGAGGGATATCTTGAACTTAAAGGATTAGATCTTTCTGAGTCATTGAAAGTTCTCACTCAATCGCTATTCCCTAACGTACCCCCGACCCTAGACAAGTTTTCCATTAAAACAGATGGAGAAATTTGGTTAGACCTTCATCCAGGATGGCAGCTCGACTATAAAGGTAAACTCTCTCTATCTAAGGTACCTCTAAATTGGTTGGCTGAAGATATTCCTCCAGTTACCGATATTAAAACGACAATGATCGGCTGGTATAAGCCAGGAAAAGACTGGAGTGCTCGATTACAAGATCTTGAGTTTGATATAGGAAAGACGAGTATTGATGAGCCTGTTAATATCTTATATACCCAAAAATTGGGTTCTAGAGGGCAGGAATTTGACGTATCTATTAATCATATAAATTTAGAGTTAGTGACCGATTTAATCTATGAGACTGATTTTTTACCAACAAAAACATTAGAAACGCTAAAGACTATTAATCCTAGAGGAAATATTTCATCCTTAAGTATGGGTCAATCTGAGGAGGGACTTTACGTATTCGCGAATTTAGATGGTTGCTATATCCAACCTTTCAAGGGTGTTCCAGGCGTTAAAGAAATTCATGGTTACATAGAGTTAAAGGATAAAAATGGATTGTTTCATATAGAAGATAACGACGGATTCGAAATACTTTTTCCAAAATCCTATCGAGATTATCTAGCCTTTAAGCAAGCAAAAGGATCAATTTATTTTGATTGGCAGTCCCAAAATCAACTAATAGTTCACAGTGATTCAATTCATAGCCAATTAGAGTTTGGTCATAGTCAGTTGCAATTTTCCATAGAGCAACCTATTAGTGATGAAAAAATTGCAGCAGACTTTAACCTGTTGATTGGGGCAGAAAACTTAGATTTGAGTCTTACTAAAAATTACTTGCCATTCACCATGCCTGTTAGATCATCAAAATGGGTCAAAAATGCAGTTAAAGAGGGCAACTTAAAACAATTTGGACTTCTTTTTAGAAGCGGCCCACCCAGAAATAATAGTTTATCACGCACCCTGAAATTATTGCTTGATACAGAGAATGCATCCGTAAAGTTTAATCCAAATTGGCCACAATTTAATCAGTTAGATGGTTTATTTTTGCTTGATGGTGGAAATTTGAGTGCGCAAATAAATTCTGCTTATTTAGGGCAGGCAGCCGTCAGCCAGACCAGAATTGAATACAGTGTAAAGTCCCCAGTCGAACAAAGAAAATGGATTATTGATGGTCGGCTAGATGCTGATTTACCATCAATGATCGATATTTTAGTTCAATCGCCCTTAAAGGGAAATCTTGGCCCAATGGTAAACTGGTCTTTTGGAGGAGACACAAAAACTCAGCTGCATATTGAACTGCCGAGTTATATTCCTGATAACTCCAAGCCACCTACAACAGTCTATAGAGTAACTTCGAGCATCGATAATGGGAAAATGACAATTACTGATTCTCCAATTATATTAGATAAATTATCGGGTGAAATTGAATTTACATCTAGCAGCGGAATCTTTTCTGATAATTTAAATGCGTTACTTTGGGATAAACCATTTACAGCTAAACTATATCGCGATGATCAACAGCAGATGTCATTTGCTACAGCATTGGCACCCAAAAGTTTAAATCAATTTGTAGACTTTCCGTGGCAAAATATAATAACAGACACCATTACTTTAAATGGTTTGCTAGCTAAGGATCTCGATAATCCCTCTAAAACTGTCTTAGATGTTAAAAGCGATATGAAGGATGTAGCGATAAATTTACCCCCACCCATAGGTAAAGATAGGGATCAATCGCAACAACTTGAGTTGAAATTATATTTTGAACCAAGTCTGATCCAGCTTAAAGGAAAACTAGGTCAGCGGCTTATTTCGGATATAAGGTTTGAGCAAGGAAGCTTAAAGCGAGGTGTTATAAGCTACGATAATCCGCTCACAATGCCTGATCAAGAAGGACTTTTGATATTAGCTAAGTTTCCGACTATAGATTTTAAGTCATGGCAGCCACTAAGTGATTTGATTGCACAGACTCCTAAACGTTCTGATTCTCTTGAAACTTTGTTCGATTTAGAATTAGCTCAGTGGAAAGTGTCCGGCCTTCAATTATCCGAGGTTAATGTCAGAATTAAGCCAGTTACACAGGGTTTAGATGCAGTTTTTACCAGTGATTTGGCCGATGGGTCGGTAACCCTTTTTCGAGATTCTAATCAGCCAACAAAAATTGCTTTAAATAGACTTGAATTGCCAAATAGACTGGAGGATAGCTCAGCCCTAGATCCAAGATTGCTGATGGCTACAGATTTTTCAGTCGACAAGCTATGGATTGCCGAGCGAGACATAGGATCACTTTCATTTGAATTAAGAATAGAGCCCTCCGGAGCATTATTTAACAATATAATAGGAAATATTTTTGGCTTAGAGCCCGGTGTTTATTCTAAGGAAGCCCCCACTGATTTTTTCTGGGGTTATGATGGTAAAAATCATTTAAGTAAGCTGGTAGGTCCTATAGGCATTAATAATATAGGCGATTTATTCAGTTCATTTGATCTGCCCCAGGTATTAGATAGTCAGTCTGGAAGATTAGATGCCGATATAACCTGGCGTGGAGAGCCATGGACAATAAATAAAGATAATCTTATCGGTGATTTTAAAATTAGCTTAATCGATGGTAATTTTTATCGTACACCTGGGGGTGCCGGAACGGCACTCAAGCTAGTCGGATTATTTAATTTCGCCAACTGGCTTCGACGGTTACAGTTGGATTTTTCTGATGTGATTGGTCAAAATTTAGCCTATAACCGCTTGGATGGCAGCTTAAGTTTTGATCAATCAGTCCTTACTTTAGAAGAGCCCTTAAAAATTAAAATGCCATCGGGGCGAATGAGTATGGTAGGGGATTTTGATTTTCATTTTGAAACAGTTGATGCGCAACTTGTGGCGACACTTCCAGTGGCAACCAATTTGCCCTGGTTAGTTGGCTTAACAGGGGGGCTACCAGCAGCCTTAGGCGTTTATGCCACTAGTAAATTAGTTGAAAAGCAGGTTGATCGTCTCTCGAGTATAAGTTATGAGATCACAGGCCCTTGGGATGATGTTGAGGTGTCGGTGGATAAAATATTTGCCGACGAACTTCCCCAAACCAAATAATAACAAAATAGTAATCATTTAGGATTCTTATGAAAAATATCGTAAAAGTGGCTGCTATACAGTCTCGACCATTAAACCAATTAGAGGCTAACCTCAATCAAATTCAAAAGTTATTAGTTGAGGCTTCAAGGCAACAGGCAAGGATAGCTGTTCTGCCAGAAAACTTTGCTTATTACGGTCAACAAGATTTGCAATCAATTGGTTTTCAGGAGGCTTTAGATAGTGGACCCGTTAGGCAATTTTTAAGTGAACAGGCCCAACGTTTAAAGCTGTGGATTATCGGCGGAACAGTTCCGTTAGGGGATAAAAGATCTAAGCCAGTGGCAAGGTCGCTGGTATACGACCCCTGTGGCCAGTGTATTAATCATTACGATAAGATCCATTTGTTTGATGCCGATGTTCATTCAGAAAATAACCAGCAAGCTTATCGTGAATCTGATTCCTATAGTTATGGCACGGCTATTAAAACGGTTAAAACAGACTTTTGTAAGCTAGGAATGTCTGTTTGCTATGATTTGAGGTTTGCTGCATTGTACCATCATTTAAGAGTAGCCGGGTCCCAGGTAGTTACAGTTCCAGCTGCATTTACCGCTATTACCGGTAGAGATCATTGGCAGCTTTTACTTAGAGCACGGGCTGTAGAAAACCAATTTTTTATGATAGGTGCTAATTTAGTTGACAGAACCAGTAGTTCACGTGGTCTTTGGGGTGGAAGTGCAATTATTGATCCCTGGGGTACAGTGATTGCCAAAATTGATGATGACATTGGTGTAGTTTCTGCTGATATTAATTTAAATATGATTGATGATATTAGAACCAGAATGCCAGTTCATAATCACGGGCGGCTAATGTTTAAAAATTAATCGGCTAGTTGCCTGATATATTGAAATAATTTCTCATTTGCGGATGAGTGCTTGTTGAGAGATTTATCCCGACAAGTCTGTCTTTGAAGGCTTCTAAGCTGTTGTCTGTCAGCCTCTGGATAGTGCCCAATAAAATCCTCGATGGCATCATTTCCCTCAATGATTAAGCGATCTCGCCATTGTTCAAGCTTAGCAAAGTGTTGGCGAAAGGTTTGAGATTGATGATTGAGTTTATCTAGAGAATATTTAATTTCAGTAACATCAGTGCTGCGTAAAAGCTTGCCTATATATTGAATTTGTCGGCGTCTTGCATCCAAATTCTTTAATCGTCTAGCTTCTTTGATAGCTGCTTTCAAAGAATCATCAAGAATAATTTTTTCGAGTTGCGATTTAGGTAATAACACTAGCTGTTCACCCATATTTCGCAGCTCTTGATTCTCTCTTTTGAGCTGAGATCTGCTGGGTAGATCTAATGATTCGTTGAGTAAATCAGACATTAGTTAAGAAATAATGTTGCAAGGCCAAGGAACGAAATAAAGCCTACTACATCAGTAATTGTGGTTAGGATAACCGTTCCTGCAAGAGCGGGATCAATTTTAAGAGATTTAAGCATTACCGGAAGTAATGTCCCCGTAAGTGCAGCTGCCATCAAATTTATCGCCATAGCAAGACCAATAATAAGAGCCATAGTTGCATCTTGAAACCACAGGGATACTACACATCCCACGATAAGGGCATAAAGTAGCCCGTTAAGGGCACCCACAGCAAATTCTTTACTGAGTAGAAAGTTTAGGTTGCCTCGCTCAATTTGACCAAGGGCCATACCCCGTATAACTACGGTTAACGTCTGGCTTCCTGCCACACCCCCCATACTGGCAACAATAGGCATCAAAATTGCCAGTGCCACCACTTTATCCAAAGTATCCTCAAATAGGCTAATAGCAGTTGAGGCAAATATAGCGGTCAGAAGATTAACTCCCAACCATACGGCACGCCGTGGAACGGTTTTGCCAATCGAGGAAAAGGTATCTTCGGTGTCACTAAGACCGGCCATCGCCAGTAAAGAGTGATCGGCATCTTCAACAATAACATCAACCACATCATCAATGGTGATTCGACCCACTAGGCGATTTTCATCGTCCACTACAGGCGCAGAAACTAAATCATGGCGCTGAAACAACTGTGCCACTTCAGAGTCAGTAAGATTGACATGGATACCTCGTACCTCGGTATTTATGACTTCCCTTACGCTAGTAGTTGGCGATGATGTCAGTAACATTCCCAATGGCAGATTGCCAACAAAAGTATCATCACGATTAACCACAAAAAGGTTATCAGTAATTTCTGGAATTTCCTCAAAACGACGAAGATAGCGCAGGACAACATCAACAGTAATATCCGGACGAACGGTTATAACCTCAGTGTCCATAAGGCCGCCAGCGGTATCTTCATCGTAAGTAAGAACTGACTCAACCCGTTGTCTATCCTGCGCCGACATGGCTTGTAAAACCTCAGGAATTACGCGATCGGGTAATTGCTGAAGGATATCCACAATGTCATCGACATCCAGACCTTCGGTTATGGATGCAACTTCAGCACTATCCATTTCATCTAAAAATTCTAATCTTATATCATCGGATAACTCATGAATAACTTCTCCAGATATTTCAGGATCAACAAGTTCCCAAAGGATTCTTCTGTATTTAGGAGGAGCAGTTTCTAACTGATGGGCAACATCGGGTGGGGATAAATTATTGAGGGTGTGCCTGACTTGATTTAACGTCACCGAATCGATGGCGCTACCAAGTTGTGACAGTAGATTGTTATATTGCGTTGCCTGAGTCATGATCTATTTCCTCAAAAGCCCAATAAGCACTAGTGAATCGATAGTTTAACCTAAAAGGCAGTAGGATGCCTTGCTATAGCAAGTAAATTTGACTTGCGAGGGTTATTTTCCCTCGCCGAAATAGTCAGCGAGTAGTCGGGTAATCATACTACATGCTTCATCCTCATCAGGCCCGTCAAATTCAAAAATAAGTTCAGTACCCTGACTAGCCGCCAAGAGTAATAGCGACATAATACTTTTTGCATCTACTAGTGGTAATTCTGTACCAGTTTTTATACTAGATTCATAACGACCGGCAAGGGATGCCAGTTTAGTTGCAGCTCGGGCGTGTAATCCGAGCTCATTGATTATGGGTAATTTACAGTTAATCATTATTTTTACCTATGTATCACTGACTAGCAATTTCTTTATGAATCACTTGAACAAAACTGTACTGTTTAGAGAAGTGTTCATGAAGACGATTAGCCATATAAACAGACCGATGTTGCCCTCCCGTACAACCAATGGATACAGTCAAATAACTGCGGTTATTTGACTGAAATTTAGGAATCCAGCGTGTCAGGTAGCCAATAATGTCGGCCAACATAGAAGCTACATCAACTTGGCTTTCAAGAAAAGTAATTACCCCCAAATCATTGCCAGTTTGAGTTCGCAGCTCTGCTTTCCAATATGGATTAGGCAAGCACCTAACATCAAACACAAAGTCAGAACCATTGGGTATTCGTTCTTTGAAACCAAAGCTTTCAAATAAAATAGTCATTTGTTGTTGGTTGTTAGGGATAATAGTGTTTTTAACTAAATCACGTAGTTGGTGAAGTGTAAGCCCAGAAGTATCAATGGTTAGACTGGCTACTTTAGCAATAGGGGCGATAATATTTTCCTCTAAATCAATCGCCTCTTTAAGCCCTATGGTATTACTACTCAGTGGATGCTTACGTCTAGTCTCAGAATAACGACGAAGTAAGTCAGCGCGTTGAGCTTTCAAAAATATCACATCAACTTGAACCCCAGTATCTTCAATAGTACTCAGTATATTTGGGATCTTAGATAGGTCTCCCATAAGATTACGGGCATCTATACCTACAGCTAACTCAAATTGTGAATCACGACTATCGGCCTTTAACTGATTAATTAATTCTGGTAATAGGCTTGAGGGCAAATTATCTATGCAGGTAAAACCAACATCCTCAAGAATATTGAGTGCAGACGTCTTTCCCGAACCTGAGTGTCCACTAATAACGATAAGTCTCATTATTTTTGCATACGCTCCAAGGCTAAAACTGTATTAAAAAGTAAGTCATCATTGTCGCAGTCGCGAAGTTTTTTCCGTGAGGGCTCATCCTGTACAATATTGGCGATTCTAGCAAGAGTGCTGAGGTGTTCATCGTTTTTTTCCTCAGGCACTACCAGAGCAAATACTAAATCTACCGGCTCATCGTCAATCGCATCAAACTCCACAGGGGTTGTTAGTTTCGCCAAAAAACAATATATCTTCTTAATCCCTGGTGTGCGGCAATGTGGAATAGCAACGCCATTGCCAAGACCTGTGCTACCTAATTTTTCGCGTGATACAAAGTTATCAAATAAAAGGTTGCAGAGTTCATCGTTGCCACCCAACTCTGCAGTTATCATCTGAGCGATATTTTCAAGAATACGTTTTTTACTACGCCCTGGAAAATTACAACTAGTAAGTCCCAGACTAAGTACATCGGAAATTTTCATATTTTAATTTAATGATCTCTATGTTTTTCTTTATATTTTATTAATTGTCGATCTAATTTATCACTAAGAGCGTCAATAGCAGCATAAAGGTCTTCATGTTCTGCATTGGCAAATAACTCACCGCCTGAAACATGAATAGTGGCCTCAGCTTTTTGGGAAAGTTTTTCAACGCTTAAGATAACCGCAGTGCTATTAATATGATCATAGTGACGTTCTAACTTGGCTAACTTGGTAGTAACGTATTCACGAATTGGATCAGTTACTTCTAGATGATGTCCGCTAATTGTCATGTGCATAATGTTCTCCTTGGTTACACTTTATTCATAAATCTTTTCCTCTGACTCGACGAGGGGATGTTCATGCTTTCGCGATATTTAGCAACTGTGCGACGAGCGACTTGAATTCCTTGATCGGCTAAAAGAGAAGTCAGTTTATTGTCACTTAATGGCTTACAAGGACGTTCTGCTTCAATTAGCATTTTCAGAATAGCGCAAACCGCTGTTGATGAACACTCCCCACCATCTGAAGTTCCAACATGACTAGAAAAGAAATATTTGAGCTCAAAAATTCCTTGCGGTGTTGCCATATATTTTTTTGTAGTCACCCTTGAAATTGTAGATTCGTGCAGGTCGAGCTGTTCGGCGATTTCTGAGAGTACCAATGGCTTCATTGCTATGGGGCCATGCTCCAAAAAACCTTTCTGGAAATCTACGATTGCCATAGTAACTTGCGTTAGAGTGTCATTGCGACTTTCAAGGCTACGAATAAACCAGCGCGCTTCATTCAAATTCTTCTTCAAAAACTGATTTTCAGCACTGTCATCTGCTCGCCTAACCAGGTCACTATAGGTTTGATTGATTTTAATACGCGGTATATTGCTATTATTTAGCCTTACCTCCCAACGATCCTGAAGTTTTTCTATATACACATCGGGCACGATATATTCTGTATTATCTGCCGCCAGCTTCTCACCTGGCCTGGGATTTAATGTTCGAATTAATTCAAGACCCTGTTGCAGACAAACCTGATCGACCTTACTTTTTCTTACCAACTTAGCAAGCTCAGTTGAAGCGATATCTTCCAAGAAATCATCAACCAACAATTTTGCTTCTTGAAGATAGGGAGTTTCATCGCTAAGTTGATTTAATTGAATAGATAGACACTCTTTGAGATCCCTGGCAAAAATTCCTGGAGGATCAAATTGCTGGAGTCTTTTTAAAACAGCAACTAATTCATCATCCTGTAACGGATCATCTTTATTTTGTTCTTTTAAATGTGCCGTGATTTCCTGAAGGTCGTTAGATAAGAAACCATTGTCATTTACAGCGTCAATAAAGGCTTCTGAAACGGCTTTATCGCGATCTGATAATGTAATCAAATTAAGCTGCCAAAAAAGGTGATCTTGAAGAGATTCAGTGACCTGATAAACTGAATCTAAATTAAAGTCATTGTCATTTGATAGGGGCTTGGTTGCTGCGCTAGTTGCCTCGCTCCAATTACTATCAATAGGTAAATTGTCCGAGTTGTCTGTTTCCCAAGTTGTTTCTGTATTGCCACTTACATGCTCTGATGAGTCCTGTGCTTGAGTGTAATTTTCTTCAGGATCATCGTTATCAAAACTTACATCATCGGTTCCAGAAATAATATCCTGCTGAATTTGATCTTTTACTCCCTCTTGCTCATCAGTTTCCAATAGAGGATTATTATAAAGCTGCTCGATTATCTCTTGTTCAAGGTCAAGCGTGGATAGCTGCAGCAATTTAATTGCTTGCTGCAGTTGCGGAGTCATGTTTAGTTGCTGACTAAACTTAAGCTGAAGGCCTTGCCGCATAATTAAAAAAACTTTTTAGTTGCTATATATTTAATGTTAGTGCTGAAATGGCGTGTAAAGCAAGAATTGAAAAAATAAATTCTTTCCTGTTACATAGTAAAGTTGTCACCTAGATAGGTATCTCGAACTTTTTGATCAGATAAAATGTGTGCAGTAGTGCCCTCTGCAATAACATGGCCCTCCCCAATAATATAAGCGCGAGTACAGATGTCTAGAGTTTCGCGTACATTGTGATCAGTAATTAAAACGCCAATCCCTTTATCGCTTAGATGACGAATAATGCTTTTAATATCGTTGACTGAAATGGGATCAACACCAGCAAATGGTTCATCTAAGAGAATAAATTTCGGATCCGTGGCTAATGCGCGAGCTATTTCTACCCTTCGTCTCTCACCACCAGAAAGACTCATACCATAGGATTCGGTTAAGTGGGTAATATGAAACTCATTGAGTAAGCTATCTAATTTTTCAAGTCGTTGTTGAGTATTTAAATCTTTTCGCATTTCTAGAATAGCCAAAATATTATCACTGACTGAAAGTTTTCTAAAGATTGATGGCTCTTGGGGCAAGTAACCTAATCCTTTACGAGCTCGCCCATGCATGGGTAGCTCAGAAATATCTAGATTATCAATAAGTATCTGTCCACCATCCTGTCGCACCAAGCCAATAGTCATATAGAAACAGGTCGTCTTGCCGGCACCATTAGGTCCGAGTATCCCAACAACTTCGCCTTGGCTGACAGAAAAAGATACATCCTTGACAACTGGACGCTTACCATAGCTTTTGGATAAATGAGTTGCAGCTAAGACAGTCATCGAGAGTTACTCGCTTCATTCATAGTAGGGTTACTCTGATTAGCATCATCAGTTTTAGGGGGTGGTATAACCAATTGAATACGTTTTTGATCACTTTGATTACCGCCTTTTGCCCGCCAAGTCTCGCTTATAATATCATAATTGATGCGCTCTCCCTTGATTAGGGTACCGTTTGTAGAAAGCGAAGCATCTGACTTGAGGTTGATTATTTTTTCTTTGGGTAGGTATTCAATGGTACCCGCACGGGCTAAAATTAGACTGCCGGCAACAGATTCTTGCTGATAACTAGCTGGATTACCATTGCAAAGAATAAGAGTTACTTCGTTATCCTCGTAATAAACATTTACGCTATTGGCATCGATAATAAGTGAGCCCTGATGTATAACTACATTTCCAGAATATTGAGTGTGTCCTGTTTTTTCATTTCTTTCAGCAGAATCAGATTCAATAGTAATTGTTTGATTATTATCGCCAGTGAACGACAAACAAGCGCAAGAGAAAGCTAAGCAAAAAACAGATAGAAACTTAGATAGCGTCATGAATAGCTTTCACTCTATTTACTATTTTAAATATTTTGCTTTCAAAGTTTGCAGAGATTGACTCGCCAGTTATTTCAGTATCTGGAGTAGTGAATTGAATGCCGCCATCAGCTGAAGCGTTATCATCTTTGATTGAATATGAGAGCCTTGCTGCTTTTAAAACGGATTCTCCCCTTAAATTCTTCCAATTTGCATTAACATCGCCTTTAAATTGAAATTTCTGAGCATTTTTGGAAAAAATTCCCTGATTAGCTTCCACTGTTAATTGATTTTTCTGCTGACCTGTTCCGTGAAAAACAAGTATAGGTTGAGAGAGTTTAACTTCAGAAAGACCGCTAAATAATGATATCTCGGTGGCCTTTAATGAGTATTTTTTTTTGCCACCAGAGGAAAAAATAAAGGTCTTGACATTACGCATATAGCTATCAGCGCTAGGAGATTTTTCAATTTTACCACTATCTGGACGTAAGAAAGATTCGGGCTTACTCTCCCATAAAAGTAGAAAGCTTGCGGTCATCATAACTAGGCAAGCCATTAAAAAAAATTGTTTAATCATTGATAGGATGCCAGAAGTGAGTCCAGCTTGCCTTGAGCGCCTAATATTAGCTCAGCTACTTCTCTGACTGCGCCATTTCCCCCTGCTTTTTTAGTTTGCCACAATGCTTGACTGGCAAGAATATGGTTGCCATTTGCTGGAGTAATACCCAATCCAACACGACGAATCACGGCTAAATCTGGGAGATCATCACCCATAAAAGCAATTTCAGACAGGTCAATACTTTCGTGACTCAGAATTTCGTCTAGAGCGTCTAACTTATCCTCACGACCTTGAATTACGGTATCAATATTAAGCTCATCGGCTCGGCGTTTTAAAAGCTTGGAGGTGCGACCAGTAATAATTCCAATCTTTATTCCAGCGCGTTGAAGGAGTTTAATGCCTAAGCCATCTTGAATATCAAATGCTTTTAACTCTTCCCCGTTATTACCGTAATAGAGTCGACCATCAGTCATAACTCCATCCACATCCAATATAAGAATTTTAATTTTTTGAGCAGCTTTTATTACTGTTGAAGGATAATTTTCATTCATTAGATTACACCAGCTCGAAGAATATCATGCATATGTACTACGCCAACGGGATGTTTTTTTTCATCCTCGAGAATTACTGCAGTGATACTATTTTGTTGCATTATATTAAGTGCCTCTGCCGCTAAGATGTCTTGATTGATGGTGTTCGGGTTTGGCGACATAACATCTTTGATTAATGCTCTACTTAAATTAATTTTTGAGTCAATGACACGTCTTAAATCACCATCAGTAAACACGCCCAAAAGCATACCTTTTTCATCCACTATGGTCGTCATACCAAAACCCTTTTCAGTCATCTCTAATAGCGCATTTTGTATGGGTGACTCAGGTGTTACTTTAGGTACTTCCTGATCCTGATGCATGATATCGCTGACCTTTAGCAATAGCTTTCTGCCAAGTGCACCACCTGGATGAGAAAAAGCAAAATCTTCAGCGGTAAAACCGCGTGATTCTAAAAGTGCAATCGCCAGTGCATCGCCCATTACAAGGGTAACAGTTGTACTGGTTGTTGGGGCTAGATTTAAAGGGCAGGCTTCACTTGAAACGCTGATATCAAGATTAGCGCAGGCCGCTTGAGCAAGTACAGAACCAGCATCGCCAGTCATACTTACAAGCGGAATTCCAAGGCGTTTTATAAGGGGGATCAAGGTAACTAACTCAGCTGTATTACCTGAATTTGATAATGCTAATACCACATCATTCTTTGTGATCATTCCCAGATCGCCATGGCTAGCCTCACCGGGATGCACAAAAAAAGCCGGGGTTCCAGTGCTAGCAAGAGTAGCGGCGACTTTGTTTCCTATATGGCCAGATTTACCCATACCAGTTACTATCACACGACCTTCACAGGCCAATAACGTTTCACAGGCAACAGTAAAGGCTTCATTAATTCTATACTGAAGTTCGCTTGCTGCTTGAGATTCAATCGCTACAGTGCGAAGCCCTGATTCAATAAATGTATGTTTTGACATAATACTTATGCTTTTAATTCCTCAACAAAAACTTATTATAGGGCAAAATGGCTCTCTAGTGTCCAATATCATCTTACAGCTGTTGAGCTCCAAAGCAGAAGATAGTAAAAGCAGTAAGCTACCAAGAGTATAATGCCTGCAGCTCGAGGTAACTTTGCATTATCGATATTACCCCGTAAAACACATGCCATTATTAATAAAATTATCACAGTTATTACTGCCATGGCCATATAATCTCGAGTAAATACTTGGCTATCAAGTGCAATTGGTGAGATTGCTCCAGCAGCACCCATAACTAAAAGTAAATTAAAAAGATTAGATCCAATGATATTCCCAATAGCTATGTCGTGGTGACCGCGTATAGCGCTAATAGTAGAAGCGGCTAATTCAGGTAAGCTTGTGCCTATTGCGACAATGGTTAAGCCGACGACTAATTCACTTATACCCATACTCACTGCAATAGACTTAGCGCCCCAGACTGTGAATTCGGCACCAAGCAACAGCACCACCAGACCAATGACGAAGTTAAAAAGTGCGCCGTTGGTGCTAAGTAGGACTTTCCCTTGAGTTTGTGACGACTCAGTTTGAGATTTCTTATATTTTGCCGCAAGCAGTAATAAGGGAATAACTAAGAGAATAAGTAGAAGGCTTTCAATCCTACCCAGGAAGTTATTGTATAAACATATTCCGGCAAAAATGGTGACCAGTAAAAGAATCAAGCCTTCTTCTTTGAGCAGGTTTTTTTTAAAAGGTATGGGTGCAATTAACAGGGTAATACCTAGCACTAGACCAATATTAGCCAAATTTGAGCCAATTGCGTTGCCCACAGCTAATTCGCCAGAACCTTTTAAAGCAGCATTAATAGAAATAATAATTTCAGGCGCAGATGTGCCTATGGAGACAATAGTTAACCCTATAACTAGAGATGATATTCCTATAGACCGAGCCACACTTGCACTTCCTGCAACAAATCTATCAGCACCCCAAATAAGGCCGAGTATACCAGCGACAACTGCGCCAGTAGGGAGGTATAATGACATCATATATTCTGGCAACGCTTCGTAGGTTGTTTATTCAATAAACCTAGAATGGTATAGTGACTAGTCTCTTATGTCAGTAGAAAATTTAATTAAAGCCTCAATATTTTTGGCTGTTACAGTGGATGTTGAAAATGAAATTTCTAAAATATAGCTTTCTTCTCGGTGCGATGACCATCCTAATCTTATTGCCTGCTACATTTGCCGCCAATAAAGCTGAAGATCCCTACGAAAAAATTGAAAAAATTACCCAAGAGTTAATAGTTATTATTAGTTTGCATCAGAAAGACTATCCGAAAAATGAAAAGCAGTATTTTGACGCAATTTCCGATCTCCTGATTAATACAGTGGATTTTAACTATATTGCTAAAAAAGTGGTGGGCCAATATAGGACCGACATCACAAAACAGCAAAGATTGTTGTTTGCCGAAAAATTTCGCCAAGGTCTTATCGAAACTTATGGGCGAGGGTTAATTAATTATGGCAATCAACAGATTGTGCTGATTAATCGTTCGCCCCTCAAAAAGGGACAGAAAACCCTTATTGTGCAGCAAGAAATTATAAGTTCAGGAAATAAATTTCCACTTAGATACTCAATGGCCCGAAAAAAAACAGGTGAATGGATGGTTATTAATATGACTATTAGCGGCATAAATTTGCGTGATATTTTTCGGAATCAATTTTCCCAATCAGTACAGCAAATGTCTGGGGATTTTGATGCGGTCATTTCTGGCTGGGCTACAAAATTTGAATAACTAAAAATTAGGAAACAATTAAATGAATGCGAACGACGTGAAGTCAATTCTTGAGGCGCAGTTGGTTGGCTGTGATATTAAAGTGGAAGTGGGTGGCAGCCATGTCAATATAATAGCCATTGGCGATATCTTTGATGGTAAGCGCACAGTTCAGCGTCAACAATTGGTCTATGCCGCGCTGCAAGAGCATATTGCATCTGGTGTTATTCATGCAGTAAATATGAAAACTTACTCGCCGCAAGAATGGCAACAGCAAGCATAATTTCATATAAAATTTTTAATATACAAGACATTAAGGTCTTACATACTCGAAAAAAGGAAAGTCCATGGATAAACTGGTCATTCAAGGTGGAGGCCGTTTAGAAGGTGAAATTTGGATTTCAGGATCAAAGAATGCTGCGTTGCCCATTCTTTTTGCGACGCTGTTAACCGATCAAAAAGTCACATTATCCAATTTGCCCCATTTACAGGATATCACTACCACTATTGCCCTTTTAGGGGCGCTTGGTGTGGCCATTAGTATTGAAGATAATATGCAAATTACGATTGAATCAGCCTCTCTTAATGCTGTCACCGCCCCCTATGATCTAGTAAAAACCATGCGTGCTTCAATATTAGTTTTAGGCCCTTTATTGGCAAAGTATGGTGAGGCCAATGTATCTTTCCCCGGCGGCTGTGCTATCGGAAGTCGTCCCGTTGATCTTCATCTTAAAGGATTGGAGGCCATGGGCGCAGAAATAGAAGTCGACCAAGGCTATATCAAAGCTCGAACCAACGGTCGGCTCAAAGGGGCAAATATACTTATGGATGTGGTATCCGTCGGTGCGACAGAAAATCTAATGATGGCGGCAGCACTAGCCGAAGGCACAACGGTTATTCAGAATGCTGCGAGAGAACCTGAGATTGTTGATCTAGCTCAATGTATGAACGTCCTAGGAGCAAAAGTTGAGGGCTATGGCTCTAATACCCTAACTATTCATGGTGTTGAAAAAATGATGGGTGGTGAATACAGTATC
This sequence comes from Cellvibrionales bacterium UBA7375, assembly GCA_002469845.1. Taxonomy (GTDB): domain Bacteria; phylum Pseudomonadota; class Gammaproteobacteria; order Pseudomonadales; family Porticoccaceae; genus HTCC2207. Next base: position 39,014 of record DKNZ01000043.1, read on the forward strand.
ATGCCAGATCGTATTGAGACTGGAACCTTTTTGGCCGCCGCCGCTGCAACTGGCGGCAGAATTAAGACAGCCAAAGCTGATCCGGCAAGCCTTGAGGCAGTATTACTTAAGTTGAAAGAAACAGGCGCAGAAATTACTCAAGGAGACGATTGGATACAGTTAGATATGAAAGGAAAGCGGCCCAAAGCAATTAACATAAAAACCGCACCATACCCAGGATTTCCAACTGATATGCAAGCACAGTTAAGTGTCGTCAATGCAGTAGCTAAGGGTACTGGAAGGATCACAGAGACAATTTTTGAAAATCGTCATATGCAGGTCCAAGAGCTCAATCGAATGGGAGCTAACATTGCTGTAGAAGGTAATACTGCAGTGGTCACCGGCGTTGATCAACTCAACGGAGCCCCAGTCATGGCATCTGATCTTCGAGCCTCAGCGGCGCTTGTTATAGCGGGAATGGTCGCTTCAGGTGAAACAGCCGTAGATCGTATCTACCATATTGATCGTGGATATGAGTGTATAGAGGAGAAATTACGTCAAGTGGGTGCTAGAATACGCCGAGTTCCATCAAAGTAACCAAGAGAAAGCATTAGTTTTATGACACATATTACAATAGCCCTGACCAAAGGGCGCATCTTAAAAGAGACATTGCCACTGTTAAAGCAAATTGGCCTCGAGCCTCTGGATGATGTATTTACCAGTCGAAAACTACTTTTTCCGACCACTAAGGACAATATTAGACTGCTTATACTAAGAGGGTCAGATGTGCCTACTTACGTTCAGTTTGGTAAGGCTGACATAGGAATAGCCGGAAAAGATGGGTTACTTGAGCATCAAGGTGATGGTTATTATGAGCCAGTGGATTTAGGGATTGCTAAATGCCGGCTAATGACGGCGGCGCCGGTGGGTTATCAGCGTGACTTTGGTCGCTTGCGTGTAGCCACTAAATATACCAAAGTAGCCAGAGAATATTATGCCAAGCAAGGCAGGCAAATTGATCTAATTAAATTATATGGTGCCATGGAGCTTGCGCCTGTGATGGAATTAGCTGATGAAATTGTGGATATTGTGGATACCGGTAATACCTTAAAAGCGAACGGTCTAGAAGCCAAAGAAATGATAGCGAATATTAGTTCTAGAGTAATCGTTAATAAAGCAGCCATGAAAACAAAGTTCCCAGTTATCAAACAGATTCTAACAGCCCTAGAAGAGGCGGTGAGCGCTAAATAATGAGCACGCCATTGATTAAAAGACTGTCGACTTCAGATGGAGATTTTCTTCCCACGCTCGATAAGTTGATCGCTTGGAATACTGTTTCAGATTCCAATATTGAAGAGCGCGTAGCAAAGATTATCCAGCAGGTTCGTGCTAACGGCGATCAAGCGCTTATAGATTTTAGCAATCAGTTTGATCGTCGTTCTGTTAATTCTATAGAACAGCTATGTGTAGACTCAGCTCAACTTGAAGCGGCTCTAGCAAATATTGATACCGAAACACGCACAGCACTAGAGACAGCCGCTCAAAGAATTAGCGATTATCATCAGCATCAAACTCAAGACTCTTGGCAGTATCAAGAGCCTAATGGCACCATACTTGGTCAGCGTGTTACCCCTTTAGAAAGGGTGGGGCTTTATGTACCTGGTGGTAAAGCCAGTTATCCGTCCTCAGTTTTAATGAGCTGCATACCCGCTCGAATTGCCGGTGTAGAAGAAGTTATTATGGCAGTGCCAGCACCGGATGATGAGTTAAATCCAATTGTATTAGCCGCCGCTGCAATCGCCGGTGTTGATAAGGTGTTTACAGTTGGGGGCGCTCAGGCAGTTGCAGCTATGGCCTATGGAACACAAAGCATACCTAAAGTGGATAAAATTGTCGGCCCTGGCAATATCTATGTTGCCACCGCCAAGCGTATGGTATTTGGCGCTGTAGGTTTGGATATGGTAGCCGGGCCAACAGAGATTCTTATAATCTGTGATGGAAAAACCGATCCAGATTGGATTGCCATGGATCTATTTTCTCAGGCAGAGCATGATGAAAACGCCCAATCTATTTTAATCAGTTGGGATGCCTCGCACTTGGATGCAGTTTATCAAAGTATTGCAAAACTTCTTCCTGAAATGGAGCGTAAAGATATTATTGCTCAATCTTTAGCTGATAGAGGCGCGCTCATCGAAGTGGTAGGCAAAGAAGAAGCTATTATGCTAAGTAATCGTATTGCGCCAGAGCACTTAGAGTTATCGGTTGATGATCCTGAATCTTGGTTGTCAGAAATTCGTCATGCCGGTGCAATTTTTATGGGTCGCCACACGGCAGAAGCGATAGGTGACTATTCTGCAGGACCAAGCCATGTCTTGCCCACCTCAGCGACTGCAAGATTTTCGTCGCCACTAAGCGTGTATGATTTTCAAAAGCGTAGTTCGCTTACCTATTGTTCCCCTGAGGGCGCATCAGAACTTGGTAAAGTTGCCTCTGTTTTGGGTAGAGGTGAAGATTTAACTGCCCACGCAAAATCGGCAGAATACCGCATTATAAAATAACCCAATAGAGCGATTATTATGAGTAGCTACTGGAGTGATTTTGTTAAAGATCTAGACCCATACAGTCCGGGTGAGCAGCCGCAGATTAGCAATATCACAAAGTTAAATACCAATGAAAATCCTTATGGACCCTCTCCTGCAGTTATTACCGCAATTTCAGAGGCCGCCGATGATCGCTTGCGACTTTATCCGCCGCCAGAGGCAGACCAACTCAAGTGCAAAATAGCTGAATATTTTCAGTTGTCTGCAACACAGATTTTTGTAGGTAATGGATCAGACGAAGTTTTGGCTCATATATTTAATGGCCTTCTGAGTCACCCAGAAAAAGGACCATTACTGTTCCCAGATATTAGCTATAGCTTTTATCCAGTCTTTTGCCAACTTTACGGAATACATTATGAAAAAATTCCATTGGCTGACGACTTTTCTATTGATTTAGATGATTTTCAGCGTGCAAATGGCGGGATTATTTTCCCCAACCCAAACGCGCCAACCGGTCTATTGCTCGGATTAGACGCTATAGAAAGCGTATTGCAAAAAAATATTGACACAGTGGTTGTGGTTGATGAAGCCTATATAGATTTCGGCGGTCAAACAGCGGCTTCACTTATTGATCAATATGATAATTTGCTGGTAGTACAAACCATGTCAAAATCTCGCTCCCTTGCTGGAATGAGAGTTGGTTATGCTATGGGGTCGGAGCATTTAATTGAGGGCCTAAATCGAATCAAGAATAGCTTTAATTCCTATCCCCTAGGGCATTTGCAGATTGCGGCAGCCATTGCAGCATTTGATGATACACAATATTTCGAAAATACTAGGCAAAAAGTTATCAGTGAAAGAGAGCGTGTAGTCGACAAATTACAGAGTCTTGGTTTTGAGGTGTTACCCTCCAAGTCTAACTTTGTCTTGGTGCGTCATCCACAAAATAAAACGGATCTATTGGCCCAAAGTCTCAGGGAAAAAGGGATTATTGTTCGATATTTCGCCATGCCAAGAATTGATCAATTTTTAAGGATAACCATAGGTACAGACGCGCAAAATACTCTATTGATTGAATGTCTAAAGCAGATACTCTAGTTAGTCTAGTTAGTAGCGGGACGTTCGCCAGCAATTGCAGTAATAGTTAGCACCTGCTGTTTTCTTAAAATAATAAGCTCTATCGGTTGTCCGGGAAAAATTTCAGCGATTTGACTAATACTGCGGTGACGATCGGTTACCGATAGACCGTTAATGGACGTCACTATATCCCCAGGTAAAATTCCCGCTTGCTCAGTAGGACCATCCTCAACAGTTGCTGTCACCAATAAACCATTAGAAAGATCAAGAGAAAGCTTTTTAGCCAGGGTTTGAGTGACCTCTATAGCCTCCACACCCAACCAGCCTCTAACAACTCTGCCATATTCTATAATGTGTGTGAGAACTTTTTCTACTTCATCAGCTGGAATTGCAAAGCCAATACCATCGGATTTTTCATTATTTAAAATTGCCGCATTGATTCCTAGTAAATTGCCATAAGCATCAATTAAAGCGCCGCCAGAATTGCCTGGGTTAATATCGGCATCTGTTTGAATATAGTTTTCAAGATTATTGAGATTTAATCCGTTGCGTTGGGTCGCGCTCACAATACCCTGCGTTACAGTTTGTCCCATGCCAAATGGGTTGCCAATGGCTAAAACAACATCGCCAATTTCAGCTTTATTAGGGTCGCCAAATTGAATGTCTTGAAGATTGTCCGCATCAATTTTTAAGACAGCTAAATCGGTTTCAGGATCAGTTCCAACTATTATTGCCGGTAGTTCCCTGCCGTCATAAAGAAGAATTAATATTTCGTCAACAGAATCTACAACATGAAAACTAGTCACTATAAATCCAGTTTTATCAATAATAACGCCAGAACCCAGAGAACCCTCAACCCGCTTTGGCTGTTGTTTATACATTCGTTTAAAAAAGGGATGCCTTGATAGTAGAAGGGCATTGCGCTTAACTTTAGTTTTGGTGTAAATATTAACCACCGACGGCGCCGCTTTTTTTACCGCTTGGGCATAGGAGACAGGCCCAGACCAACCAGATTGAGAAAACTCATGTTTAGTGTTTATGTTATCGCCACGAAACTCTGGAAAAATAAATAATATTAAAGCAGCAACGGCTAGCCCAGTAATAACAGGAATTCGAATAAATTCTATTGCTAATTTCAAACGCTGATTTTCAGCCATTATCTTCTTTAACCTAAGTATTTTTTTGCAACGCAAAACCAAGTTTTAATAATAGCTCTATTAAAGTGCTATTGCTCAGTCTTGGTCAAGGGTAATTATTAAGGAAATCGAAAATGACTAACGTAAAAGATTAGAAAGTTTAGGGTTCGGCTTGTCGGCTTTTCGGAAAAGTAAAATCATATGCCCAATCGATTGAATAAGCTTTGCTTTAGATTCTAGGCAAATTTCATCTATAGTCGCTTTTTTGGCCTCTCTATCGCCAACGGCTAGTTTTACCTTGATCAGTTCATGATCGCCTAGCGCGCGATCAAGTTCGGCTAAAACAGTCTCAGTTAAACCATTACCGGCTACTGTGACTACAGGTTTTAATCGGTGTCCAAGGGAGCGTAAATATTTCTTATCCGCAGATGAGGTTGTCATAGTACAATACCTAATTATCAATGCAGCCTATTTTAGCGAATATTCCTCTATGGCGAAATCAAAAAATCGCACCTGGATCAAACAACATGTCAAAGATCCCTACGTTGTGCAGTCACAAAGAGATGGTTATCGCTCTAGGGCTAGTTACAAGCTACTAGAGATTGTCGAAAAAGCTCGACTGATTAAACCAGCAATGACAGTGGTAGATCTTGGTTCGGCGCCTGGAGGATGGTCTCAGGTGGCGGTAAAAAAGGTAGGTCACAAAGGAGCGGTAGTCGCGGTAGATATTCTGCCAATGAATCCCATTGCAGGTGTAGAGTTTATCCAGGGTGATTTTACCGAAGAAAAAATACTGGCCGAATTATTAGAAAAAATAGGAAATAAATCAGTAGACCTTGTAATTTCAGATATGGCCCCCAACTTAACAGGTATGAAGGCAGTTGATCAGCCAGCAGTTGTCTATTTGGCAGAGTTGGCGGTAGATTTAGCGCAACAAGTGCTTAATAAAGACGGAATTTTTATTGCTAAATTATTTCAAGGTGAGGGATTTGACGAATTTGTGCGTAATACTAGAGAGGTGTTTAATACTGTAAGTCTTAAAAAGCCAGATGCATCTAGGTCAAAATCACGTGAAGTGTACCTAGTGGCAAAGGGCCTGCAAAAAAACTAATGAGGTTGATGGTTTGAATGATTTTTTAAAAAATATACTAATTTGGCTGGTGCTGGCAGGTATTTTAATGTCGGTATTCAATAGCTTTACGCCTAAAACTGAGGTCAATGATCTGAGTTACTCAGATTTTATTCTGGAAGTTCAAAATGAACGAGTAGCCACCGTTATCAACAACGGGTCAACCATCGAAGGAGAGCGCGTCGATGGCAGTAAGTTCACCACAGTAATACCGCCAGCCATTAAGGATGACGGTCTTATTAAAGACTTGGTTAACAACAATGTGAAAATTGTCGGTAAGCTACCAGAAACACCCAGCGTGTTTTCCCAATTACTTATTGCTGCATTCCCTATTCTATTAATCCTTGCAATTTTTATGTTTTTTATGCGCCAGATGCAAGGCGGCGGTGGTGGCCGAGGTGGCCCTATGAGCTTTGGTAAAAGTAAAGCCAAACTACTAGCGGGCGATCAAATTAAAACCACCTTTTCTGACGTGGCTGGTGTTGACGAAGCTAAAGAAGATGTGGGTGAGTTAGTTGAGTTTTTAAGCGATCCCAGTAAATTCCAGCGCCTTGGCGGCCGAATTCCCAAGGGCGTGCTTATGGTAGGCCCTCCAGGAACGGGTAAGACATTATTAGCCAAAGCGATTGCGGGTGAGGCCAAGGTACCATTCTTCTCAATTTCAGGTTCTGATTTTGTAGAAATGTTTGTCGGTGTCGGTGCATCCCGGGTTCGCGATATGTTTGAGCAAGCTAAAAAGCAGGCACCTTGTATCATATTTATTGACGAAATTGATGCCGTAGGCCGTCATCGTGGAGGTGGCTATGGTGGCGGTAATGATGAGCGTGAGCAAACATTAAATCAGCTACTGGTCGAGATGGATGGTTTTGAAGGCAATGAAGGGGTTATTGTGATTGCCGCAACTAACCGCCCTGATGTGCTTGATAAAGCCTTGTTGCGTCCCGGACGATTTGATCGTCAGGTGTATGTCAGCCTGCCAGATATTCGTGGTCGTGAACAAATTCTTAAAGTACATGCGCGTAAGGTGCCACTGGATGAATCCATTGATTTAGGAATTTTGGCTCGAGGAACCCCGGGGTTCTCTGGTGCGGATCTAGCTAATCTGGTCAATGAAGCTGCGCTATTTTCTGCCCGCGCTAATCGTCGTCGAGTCACTATGGAAGAATTTGAGAAGGCGCGAGATAAAATCATGATGGGCGCCGAAAGACGCTCCATGGTGATGTCAGAGAAAGAAAAAATGAATACTGCCTATCACGAGGCCGGCCATGCAATTATTGGTCGCTTGGTGCCAGAGCATGATCCAGTTCACAAAGTGTCTATTATCCCCCGTGGTCGTGCGTTGGGCGTCACTCAGTATCTACCTGAAGAAGACAAATACAGCTCAAGTCGTCGGCAATTGATAAGTATGATATGCAGTCTCTTTGGTGGCCGAATTGCTGAAGAAATGATTGGTGGTGTTGATGGTGTGACTACCGGCGCTTCAAATGATATTGAACGGGCAACCCAGTTGGCCAGAAATATGGTGACCAAATGGGGCTTAACTGAAAAAATGGGCCCAATTTTATACGGAGAAGATGAATCTCAAGCGCCGGGTGGTGGTAATACCCATTATTCTGAGGACACCTCGAGAGAAATTGATCAAGAGGTTCGCGATATTCTTAATAATGCTTACAGCACTGCCGAAAAATTACTCGAAGAAAATCGTGATATTTTAGAGGCCATGAAAGATGCATTAATGGAATACGAAACCATTGATGCTGATCAGGTAGATGATCTAATGGCAAGGCGGAAAGTTCGCCCGCCCCACCAATGGGATGATAACGATACAGGTCCTTCCGATGGAGCTTCAAGTGCAAAAAAAGCCGAACCCAAAAAACCTAATGTGGGTGACCCTGTAGAAGGCGTCTAATCTTATTATAGTAAAAACACCGAGCCATTTAGGTGGCTTGGTGTTATCTTCTAAGCCATGTCAAAAAAACAGCTCCAGCCCAAGTGCCTTAAATGCGGTACTAAAACTCTCAATCTCTCCAGCCCTGCAATAATGGCGGTGCTGAATATCACACCCGATTCGTTCTCGGATGGAGGCCAGCTCTTTAGCCAAAAAGAAATAGATATAGACAAGGTATTGCGAACAGTTGAGGCTATGATTGATGAGAGTGCCGATATTATTGACCTAGGGGGTGAATCCACCCGCCCAGGCGCGACCCCAATAACAGTTCAGCAGGAACTTGACCGCGTAATACCGGTCTTAGAGTTGCTATCTAAAAGATTTGATACAATTTTTTCTGTGGATACAAGCTCCCCAGAAGTGATGCTTGAAGCTGATAAGGCAGGTGCTCATTTGATTAATGACGTGAGAGCCCTTAGACGCGAAGGCGCATTGGATGCGGCTTTGGAAACAGGCTTGCCAGTTTGCCTAATGCATATGCAGAATGGTCCAAAATCAATGCAACATAATCCTCAATATCAAAATGTTGTCAGTGATGTAATCAACTTTTTAGACCGACGAAAATTACAATGTATAGCGGCAGGAATTCCCAGCGATCAAATACTATTAGATCCTGGATTTGGTTTTGGTAAAACCCTCGACCACAATTTGGCGTTGTTTTCAGGGTTAACCCAACTGGCAGAGCAAAACCATCCTATAGTGGTAGGTTTATCTAGAAAATCCATGATTGGCCAAATCCTTGATGCAGAAGTAAATGATAGATTAATTGGAAGTGTTACAATGGCGCTTTTATCGACACAAAAAATCTTTTCGGTCGGAGGCTCTGTGATTTTGAGAGTTCACGATGTAAAAGAAACTAAGCAGGCTCTAGATGTTTGGCATGCAACAGAAAAATAAGGTTTTGGGTAACCCATGAAACGCAAATATTTTGGAACAGACGGTATTCGAGGTAGGGTTGGAGAAGACCCTATAACCGCCGATTTTATTCTTAAATTAGGTTGGGCAGCCGGCAAGGTTCTGACTAAATATGCAGAGGGTAAAAAAAATCGGGTAATTATTGGTAAGGATACAAGAGTATCTGGTTATATGTTCGAATCTGCACTTGAGGCAGGGCTAATTGCTGCAGGTGTAGATGTAGACTTGCTGGGGCCAATGCCAACTCCGGCTATTGCCTACCTAACCAGAACTTTCCGCGCCGCAGCGGGAATTGTTATTAGTGCTTCCCACAATCCCGTAGAAGACAACGGTATAAAATTTTTCGCCGCGGATGGTTATAAACTACCCGATGAAATTGAGCTTGAGATAGAAGCCCTAATTGCTCAGCCGTTGATAACCAATGGCTCAAATAGTCTGGGTAAGGCGCGACGTATTCATGATGCATCGGGTCGTTATGT
>DKNZ01000043.1:48611-51050 GCA_002469845.1 Cellvibrionales bacterium UBA7375
GATTGTGCCAATGGCGCAACCTACAACACAGCACCTAGGGTATTTAAAGAGCTAGGTGCATCAGTAGTTACCATAGGTAATGCACCTGATGGGTTTAATATTAATCGAGAGTGCGGCTCAACTCATTTGCAGGCATTGCAAGAAGTGGTTCAGCAAGAACAAGCAGATGTAGGTATTGCTCTTGATGGCGATGGTGATCGGGTATTATTTGTTGATAGCAATGGAGAAATAGTTGATGGCGATGAATTGTTGTATGTTATCGCGCAACATCGACATAGCCATAATAACTGCAATGGAGTGGTGGGTACTCAGATGAGTAATCTGGGTCTAGAATTGGCATTATCCGAAATGAATATCCCCTTTGAGCGTGCAAAAGTTGGTGATCGCTATGTGGTTGAAGCTTTAAAGGCAAATGATTGGGTTTTAGGTGGCGAAAGTTCTGGCCATATACTTTGTGGTGAACTTAATACTACAGGTGATGGCATTGTATCTGCTCTACAGGTCATGCGGGCATTAGCTGATGCAAATAAAACTCTGGCACAGCTAAAATCTGAGATGACTAAATTTCCGCAAATGATGATTAATGTAAACTTACCCAAAAGAGTTGATATCAGTCAAAATTTACAGATAAATCAAGTGGTAGCAGAGGCAGAGAAAAGGTTGGATGGGCGCGGTAGAGTTCTACTAAGGCCCTCAGGTACAGAACCTGTAATTCGAGTAATGGTAGAGGGTGAAGACTCTGTGCTAGTGAATAATTTAGTGAATCAGATAGCTGATCTAGTTAGGCAGCAGGTTAAATAAAGCCCTTAACTTAGTTTGCTGGTTGTATATTAGCTGTTAGTCGGGTAGCATTCGCAACCGTTTGGGAGAACCCTCTAAAGAGGAGAGCTGAGGATGGCAAAGCCGCTATTGGCAGGCAACTGGAAAATGCACGGAACAGCAACATCGGCGGCCAAATTGGCTAGCGAAATTGCTGAAATTTCAGGTGAAAATCCAGAAATTATAGTATTTCCATCATTTGTAAGTATTCCTGGCGTAGTGTCTGCTTTATCGGGGCGCAAGAATGTTGCTGTTGGTGCACAAAATCTTAGTCACTATTCAGACGGGGCATATACCGGAGAAATTTCTGGACAAATGCTTGCAGAACTAGGGTGCACTTATGTGCTAGTAGGGCACTCAGAGAGGCGAACATACAACGCTGAAAGCAATGAGCTAGTAGCAGAAAAATTTTCTGCCGCTCAAAAAAGTGGTTTAACACCTATACTTTGTGTTGGTGAAACCTTTCAGCAAAGGCAGGACAAGATTCAACTGCAAGTGATTAAAGCACAGATTACTGCAGTTATTGAGAAAGTAGGATTGCAAAGTGTATGTGATGCAATCATTGCCTATGAGCCAGTTTGGGCTGTAGGGACTGGAGAAACTGCTACGCCGGATCAGGCTCAACAAGTCCATAGCTATATAAGGGCTGAGTTGGGTGACAAAGGTGTGGATACGCAGCTTTTATATGGCGGTAGCATCAATGCAGACAATGCAGCAGATTTATTTACTCAACCGGATATAGATGGTGGTTTGGTTGGCGGAGCCTCATTAGAGGCAGAACATTTTAACAATATTGTACAACAATTAATCGAGCGAAAGTAATGGAACAGTTTATTTTAATTTTTCACTTTGTAGTAGCCGTAGCACTTATCGGCCTTATCCTCATTCAACAGGGTAAGGGAGCAGAGGCGGGTGCTTCATTTGGCGCAGGCGCATCTCAAACCGTTTTAGGTAGTTCTGGTGGCTGGAATTTCTTCAGTAAAGTTACCGCTATATTAGCGACTATTTTCTTTGTAACCAGCGTGAGTTTGGCGGTAGTTGCGAAAAATCGTACGGTGGTAAGTGATATTGATCTTCCAGTGCTTGAGCAAGCGCCTTCAGAAACTACCATTGAAAGCTCGATTCCTGAGATTGAGGTAAATACTGGAACTGCCTTGCCGGTGGTCGAAGACTAATACCTCGGAGTTAAGCAATAATCTAATATTGCCCAAGTGGTGGAATTGGTAGACACGCTATCTTGAGGGGGTAGTGGCGCAAGCCGTGCCGGTTCAAGTCCGGCCTTGGGCACCATCAAAAAATAATTTCTATAGTTTCTACGCTAACTTAACAGTTACTCGATTCTCAGATTACCTTATAGTCTATGTTTAGACTGTTATAAACCTAGATAGAAAAAGCTATGATTGCAGTAAATTCCTCAGGAAAACCTAATCTATCGGTGCTTCAAATCACCCTGATTGTTGCTCTGGGTGGCCTATTAATGGGTTACGATGCAGCCACCGTAGCTACCTCACAGATGTATTTTACCCAGTACTTTGGTTTCACACCTGTTCAACAGGGCTGGGTGATTAGTAGTGCAGGTTATGGCTGTTTTTTAGGTGCCATCAGTGCCGGTTATCTAAC
>DKNZ01000046.1:0-2965 GCA_002469845.1 Cellvibrionales bacterium UBA7375
AACCGCAGTGCTTTTACTCGCTGGTTTGGTAAGGCTTTTTTACGTTTTTTTGGTTGGCGGGTTGAGGGCAGTATTACTAATGCCGAACGGGTATTAATCACCGCCGCGCCTCATACATCCAATTGGGATGCGGTTTTGGGCATTGCCGCGGTGCTTGGTTTAAATGTGCGGCTTCATTTTTTGGGCAAACATACTATTTTCGTGCCGGGTTTACGATGGTTTATGCGCTGGTTGGGGGGTATTCCGGTGAATCGGCAGAACCCTGAGGGCGTAATCGAGCATGTTAACCAGTTGGTTGAAAAGCATGATGGACTGGTAATTGTTATAGCCCCTGAGGGGACCCGCAAAAAGACGGAAAAATGGAAAACCGGTTTTTTGCGTATTGCTGAGGCTAATAACTGCAAAATTCAGATGGGTGCCTTAGATTTTGAACATAAACGCATTGTATTGGGCGACCTCTACCAGCCTACGGGTGATAATCAGGCGGATATTGCCAATATAAAGCAGTGGTATACACAGTTTAAGGGTAAGTACCCCGATCAGTTTTAATAATGAGTAGCTTTATTGCCACTGTTTTACTGTCATTTGTTATTCTGATTATTGCATTGGTTGTTTTTCGCTATGCGGGGGTGCCGGTGTATCAGGTGCGCGCGGTGAATATCCAAAATATCCTTAAATTGGCTATTTCGAGTGAGGCAACCCCTGCAGATTGGGAGGTGTTTATTAGTATACCCATACGCCAAGATACTGAGTTGGACAAAATACGCCACGAATGTGCTATGTTATCGGCTGAGATAACCGAACGGCAGGGCAAACTGGTATTTTCAGCGTCTGGCCGTCAGTCATTAACTAATCTGCTACGGCAGGTGGATTTAAAAATTGAGGCTTCGGAATAATCTATGACAACCCAACAAGCACCTATCGCTAAGTTCCTTATTGTCTTTGCCGCCTTTGTTATTGTGGTGTCTGGGCTAAAAATGGCTTCCTCTTTAGTCGTACCGTTTTTATTGGCGGTTTTTATCGCCATGATTGTCTCACCTTTATTGGCCTGGTTAAAAAGCCGCCGAGTGCCGGGCGGTATTGCCATAGTGCTAATTATTTCGTTGATTTTATCCATTGGGCTTATATTGGGTGCGGTGATTGGCGCTTCGGTGGATAGCTTTCGTCAAGATATTCCAGTGTATTCGGCAAAATTGTCGTTAATCAGTGAGTCGATTCAGCAAAGCATTGCTCAAAACGGTATTGCGATTGATGCCGAGCAGTGGCAAAACAGTTTTGACCCCAGTGCGGTGATGCGTTGGGTGGGTAGTACCTTAGCGTCCTTTGGTAGCGTGATGACCAATTCAGTACTTATATTACTAACAGTTATTTTTATTTTGGCGGAAAATACCCGTTTTGGCGACAAGCTGCGCATGGCGCGCGGTGATAAAAGCTCACAGGCATGGCTAGCAGAACTTTCTACCAGTATTCATGGCTATTTAGCCATTAAATCAGCGATTAGTGCGGTGACTGGCCTATTGATTTATGTCTGGTTGACTATCTTAGGGGTCGATTATGCGGTTCTTTGGGGGTTGCTGGCCTTTTTGCTTAACTTTGTGCCAACAGTAGGTTCTTTTATCGCCGCTGTGCCGGCGGTGTTGCTTGCCTTGGTACAGTTGGGTGTGGGAAGTGCGGGTCTAACCCTGCTAGGCTTTGTGGTGGTTAACTTTTTGATGGGTAGTGCTATTGAGCCTCGTTGGATGGGTAAGGGGCTTAATCTTTCGCCTTTGGTGGTGTTTGTTTCCTTGGTATTCTGGGGTTGGATACTTGGCCCTGTGGGGATGCTGCTGTCTATTCCGCTTACAATAATAGTAAAGATCGCCTTAGCAGCAAATAAAGATACCCAATGGATTAGTGTTATGTTGGGTGATTCTGAATCAGCATTGGACAATGAGTCTTAGCCTTTCGGTGTAGATTTATCGGTGTGACCGCACAGTCTAAAATTCTTATTTATTAATAACTAAACTATTGACTCCTTGTTTTAAATCTTGGAATATAGGTTACTGGTGTAAGTAAAGTAGCCCAAATTTCCTGTCGCTTTAGACGATATTTTTGCTCCAAATCCGCCACCAGACTAGGTTTAAGCCTAGCAATTAATAATAATTTTAGGCGATCATTTGATTTAATTTTTAATGATTCTGGTCGTCAAAGTAAGAAAAAAAGTAATAAAAATTAGCAAAAAGAGGGGTATCCGGGTAAATATTGTCATATCTATTTAATAATGGATAGACAGCCGCCCGCGATCACAAAAAAAGTAAATAAGTACGGAAAATAATAATATGTGCCATTTAATATCAAACTTAAAAAGTATCTTTTCAAATTTCACTCAAGGTTTTGGTTCTTTTGCAAAGGTGGTTGTTACAGCTTTTCTCCTTGGTTCACTCAGTGTTTCTTCATTCGCTACTACAACAGTAGGCGAGAGCTCCGACTTTAATGCAATGTCTAATGCAACATGGAAAGCTAATGTTGTTTTAGCGCTTAAGTCGGATGGTGCTTCTAGCCAAGCTACTCAGACATTGTCGATCAATGTCACTGAGTTGCCTGATGGTGGTGCGGACTATAGAGTCTATAAAACAACGGCTAATGGCGGTGACTTCTTTGCTACTCCTGTGGCATTGGCATTGGGTGTAAACTCTATTTCAGTAGCCAGTGTAGACTTTGATAGAGCGGTTAAGTTCCAGGTTTCAAGTGCTGATATCAGATTTGATGCTCTAACTGTTAATGGTGTTCAGCTTTACTAGGATGAAAAATTGATTTAGGGATGTTTAACGACAACCTTAGGTTAAGAAAAAACCCCGATTTTAATCGGGGTTTTTTTTGCCTACTGAATTGTTAAGCGTATTGAAGAAAATATGTTGGAAGCAAAAAAATATAAGATAAGACTATGAGTGTGGTTTGAGTTTTAGTAGCAATATGCCTATTAATA
>DKNZ01000046.1:3298-3789 GCA_002469845.1 Cellvibrionales bacterium UBA7375
TGCTCCTGCTCCTGATTGCTTGCCTAGTGTTATTTGTTTCTAGCCTACCTTATATGGTCAAAGGGCAATGTTTGAATAGTTACCTAGTATCAAGTGTCTCAACTCTATAGTCTTAAAAAAAGCTGTGATTACTTTAAATCATAAGGTTAAAAATTGGCTGTTAATAGTCATACTGCATTACTAACAGATGCTTAATTGCTGTCTATTGAGAAGAGCTCGATATGCTATGTTATTAGTAGGGATAAGATAGTCACCAACATTTATGGTTAATACCTGTAACAGTAAAAAAATATAGACGAAGTAAGAACTTATCTAAACTTTAATTATCATCATTGAATAAATTTTCTATAGGTATAAACAAAAAGAGCTCCCGTTGGAAGCTCTTTTTTATGTGTATTTAATACACAAGAAAAGTTATTGATTTGGCCATGGTTAATAATTTGCCATAAATATAATTACTTAATTAAACGAAATCCTGCTGGGACACTAAC
>DKNZ01000083.1:0-21120 GCA_002469845.1 Cellvibrionales bacterium UBA7375
AAATTCTTGGGCATTGTCGGGGTTAACGCCACCGCCATACTGTAATTTATTGGGGTAGGCAGATAGGGCATTAAGCGCCTGTTGTTGGTTGTTTGGACCTAAAGAAATAATATGGCCGCCGCTGAGATTATATTTTTTATAGAGCTCGGCATAGTAGCTAGCATCATGCGCACTTACAAAATTAGTCTGCGCGCCGGTTTGGTTTAGACTGCCGCCAACAATTTGTTTTACCTTGCCTTGATGAAGGTCTATGCAGGGTCGAAATAGAGTCAAAGGGCGTTTCTCATGGCGATTGATTTGCAAACATTATAACTACTTTGTAGTAAATTTGGAGTCATTATCTGGAAGGGGAGTTCGGCCCAGTTTATGGCTAATAAATCGGCTAACTTCAGTGAGCTTTTCAAGGTTAACCCCATGTTCAATACCGAGGGCATCTAGAAGATCTATAACATGCTCCGTTGCTACATTACCCGAGGCACCCTTGGCATAGGGGCAGCCGCCTAAACCAGCCACAGAGCTGTCAATGGTGGCGATTCCCATATTTAAAGATTGCCTTATATTGGCTATGGCTTGACCATAGGTATCATGCAAATGAACCGCCAGTTTTTGGGCTGGGATATATTTAAGGGTCTGTATTAATAGGGCTTCAATAGTCTCTGGTTTTGCCACGCCAATGGTATCCCCAAGAGAGATTTCATAGCAGCCCATATCTAGAAGTGACTGTGCCACTGTGCTGACTTTTTTAATGTCTACATCGCCCTGATAAGGACAGCCTGAAACACAGGATATATAGCCACGAACGGCCATATTATTATCTATGGCTTTTTGCGTGACAGCTTTAAATTTCTCGAGGCTCTCTGCGATAGAGCAATTGATATTTTTATGGCTAAACTCTTCACTGGCAGCGGCAAAAACAGCAATTTCTTGGACATTGCATTCAATCGCTCGCTCAAGGCCGCGCATATTGGGGGTCAGGGCGGTATAGATTGCTTTAGTGGGGGTGAGTTGGTTAAAAACCTCATCACTACCCGCCATTTGTGGCACCCATTTCGGACTGACAAAACTACCAGCTTCAATGGTTTGAAGGCCTGCATTGGCTAGGCCCTGCACTAGTTTGACTTTGGTCTCTATATCAAGGGATACAGATTCATTTTGCAGGCCATCTCGCGGCCCAACCTCTACAATCTTGACTGCTTTGGGTAAGCTCATAATGATTAAAGGCTGTGATAGTTTCCGCGATAAAACAGCAGTGGTTGTAGTTTATTGTCGCTAAATTCGGTGACTTCGCCCGTGATAATTATATGGTCTCCGCCTTCATGCTGGGTCGCTGTTTTGCACTGAAAGCAGGCGCTGTAGTGGGGAAGAATGGGGATGCCAGATAAGCCTTTTGTGCATTCAATATCTGTAAAGCGATCAATACCAGTTGTGGCAAAGCGATTAGATAAATCCTGTTGGTCGGCAGCCAAGATATGCACAGCAAAAGCTTTCGCAGCAATAAAATCGTCAAAGCAGTTGGTGTTCTTGCCAATACTCCAAAGTATTAATGGTGGAGTTAGGGATACTGAATTAAAACTATTCGCGGTCATGCCAATTTTTTGTCCGTTTTTTCCTAGGGCGGTAATAATCGTTATACCAGTTGCAAAACTACCCAACGCATTGCGGTATTCTTTCTGGGTGAAGGGTGTAGACACGCGTTGACTGCTCCTTGAGATTGGCTGACATCATAAAGTTGACAGCATAAGAACTAACTAGGGCGTTATGATGAAATTAATCAGCCGCTGATGCAAGGTCTTTATATGCTTGCGGCAATTTTTGTTCCCTGTGAAATAGCTGTTTTAGCATCTAATTCTTTGGCGCTGTGGGCACCGCCGATAAGATGAAAGGGTATTTTTAAGCCATTAGTAATTTCAGTTAATGGATCTTGCCCTGCGCAAATAATAATATTATCAACCGCCAATACCTGAGATTTATCATCTACAGTTAGGTGAAGACCCTGATCATCAATACGTTGATAATCGCAGCCATTGATCATTTCTACCTGTTTTTTAGCTAGCCCAGCCCGATGAATCCAGCCAGTGGTTTTGCCTAATCCTGAACCAACTTTAGAGCTTTTGCGCTGGAGTAAAAAGACTTGTCTTGGGGATGGTTTAACATTGGGTGACTGTCCTTCAATGCCCCCTCGTGCATTAAGGGACATATCAATGCCCCATTCATCCATAAACTCATTAATATCCAATGCGGTAGACGGGCCGTTGTGGGTAATAAACTCTGCGGTATCAAATCCTATTCCGCCAGCACCCATTATGGCCACACGATTTCCGACGGGTTTTTTATGTAAGATTACATCTACATAACTAAGGACACTTGGATGGTCTATGCCATCAATTTCCGGCATTCTTGGGGTTATTCCAGTGGCAATAATCACCTCATCAAAGCCGCTATTGTTTAATTGATCGACATTGACTCGCGTGTCTAAATTTAAACAAATATTATTGAGTTCAATTTGTTTTTTGAAATACCTTAGGGTTTCATAAAATTCTTCTTTTCCCGGTATCTGCTTGGCGATATTAAATTGTCCGCCAATTTCAGAAGCGGAATCAAATAGTGCTACTTTATGACCTCTGGACGCGGCGGTGGTTGCCGCGGCAAGACCCGCTGGGCCCGCGCCCACCACGGCTATACTTTTAACATGCGCTGCGGGCTCTATCTTAAACTCCGTTTCATGGCAGGCACGTGGGTTGACCAGACAGCTGGTAATTTGTCCTTGAAAGACATGGTCTAAGCAGGCCTGATTACAGGCAATACAGGTATTAATTTCATCTGCTCGGCCTTCCTTAGCCTTGATAACAAAATCGGCATCCGCTAAAAATGGCCGTGCCATGGAGACTATATCGGCGTCACCATTGGCTAAAACATGCTCGGCAATTTCTGGCGTATTGATTCGGTTGGATGTCACCACAGGTACGGAAAATTCCTCTCGAAATTTTGCGGTTACCCATGTAAATGCAGCTCTGGGTACTTTGGTCGCAATGGTTGGTATTTTTGCTTCATGCCAACCAATGCCGGTGCTTATTATTGTTGCGCCAGCTTTTTCGACGGCTTTGCCTAGTTGTATGACTTCTTCTGCGTTACTTCCGCCTTCTACTAGGTCGAGCATTGAGAGTCGAAATATAATAATAAAATGTTCGCCAACGGCTTCGCGGACTTTTCGAACCACTTCAATGGGTAGGCGAATCCTATTTTCATAGCTTCCGCCCCATTGATCGTCACGTCGATTGGTTCTAGCGGCAATAAATTGATTAAGAAAATACCCTTCAGAACCCATAATTTCAACGCCATCATAGCCTGCTTCTTTAGCCCGAACAGCGGTAGATACATAGTCATCAATCTGCTTACAAATTTCTCCTTCTGTAAGCGCTTTGGGTTTAAAGGGGTTAATGGGTGCCTGAATAGCAGAAGGCGCTACAAGATGAGGGGAGTAGGCGTACCGTCCTGTGTGTAATATTTGAAGGCATATTTTTCCATCTTGGTTGTGAACAGCATCGGTAATAACACGATGGTCATCAATATCTTGCTGGTTTTGCAGATTTTTAGTGGCTGAATGTGTGCCACCCTCTTTGTTTGGGCCAACGCCGCCTGTGACTATTAGCCCAACGCCACCTTTTGCACGTTCGGCAAAAAACGCAGCCATACGATGATGACCATTTTCAGCTTCCTCTAAACCCGTATGCATAGACCCCATCAGCACTCTATTTTTGAGCTGAGTAAAACCAAGGTCCAATGGTGCTAAAAGGTTGGGATAATTAGTATTTTCCATTAAATACGCCTCTATTTCTTTTTTACGTTACCCGCTATTTAAGAGATTACGCCTGTATTTTGACACTGTCAAGATTGGTTGATATATTGGTTATATGACAACTGAAACTGCGCCATTAAAAACAATCTCAAAATACCATCACGGTAATCTTCGTCAGTCGCTATTATTAGCGGCTAAGGAATTGATTGCAGAGCATGGGATTGAGGCTCTTTCCCTTCGCAAATTGGCGGATAAAGTCGGTGTTTCAAGAACCGCGGCTTACCATTATTTTATCGATAAAAATGATTTACTTTGCGCTCTTGCGGCCAATGGCTTCAGGCGCTGGCAGACTTCCCTTGATAAACTAAGCTGTAACCAGTTACCTGATAGAGATAAGTTTGAACAATATGTTTTGGCATATATTACATTTGCAACCAATAACCCTGAAGAATATGAACTCATGTTTGGGCGCTGTATTTGGAAGCAGTCTCAATGCACGGTGGAATTGCAGGAAATCTCCCATACAACATTTCAGCATCAGGTTGAATTGATTGATCGATGGCAGTCCATAGGATTGATTAATGGTGACAGTGCATTGCGAACTGCTCAGGTTATCTGGGGCACACTGCATGGTATTGCTAAGTTATTTATAGATGGGGTTTATAACGATGTAACCCGTGTAGAAGAGATAGTTATCAGTGCACTGCCGATGTTTTTAGCGGCTAAAGATTGATTTATCAATTTTTTTAATTTAGTGGGAAAACTTTCGATAAAACACAACTATTAGGTTGATGAATATAAGTTGCTGTGGCAAACTTGCCGCCTTTTTCACGTCGACCAAAAATATGGGTGTTAGAATGCCCAAAAGTTAGGTCGAAGTGGAGTTTTATTTTTTGCGAGTGTGGCGGAATTGGTAGACGCGCTGGATTTAGGTTCCAGTGGGGTGACCCGTGAGAGTTCAAGTCTCTCCACTCGTACCATTTTAAACAATATCACCATGTTGGTTTCAGGGTTAAATCCCTGTCATATCCTATAAGTTAGGTGACATTTCAAGAGGTTTTTTCATGCAGGTTTCCATTGAGTCTAGTAAAGGTCTTGAGCGGCAGGTAAAAGTTACTATCCCTGCAGAAAAGGTTGATAGTGAAGTATTACAACGTCTGCAAAAGGCCACTAAAACAGTCAATATTAAAGGTTTCCGCAAAGGCAAGGTCCCTCTAAAGGTTGTTCAACAGCAGTATGGCAAGGCTGTTCGTCAAGAGGTTATGGGCGAAGTGGTTAACTCTAGCTTTTATGAAGCCATCAAGCAGGAAGATCTTAAACCTGTGGGTCAACCTAAAATTGAAGATATTGTCGACAATGCGGGTCAGGATCTTGAATATAAGGCTACTTTTGAAGTTTATCCCGAGGTTAAGCTAGCTGATTTGGCTAAGGTCTCTATTTCCCGTCCGGTCGCTGATATTAATTCAGATGATTTAGAAAAAATGATTGACGTCTTGCGTAATCAGCAAGCATCTTTTGATGAAACTGATAATCCTGCTCAAGATGGCGATAAAGTAAATATTGATTTTGTCGGTACATTGCGCGGCAAAAAAGAATTCCCAGGTGGTTCTGCAGAAGGGCAGGATCTAACGTTGGGTTCAAATAGCATGATTCCCGGTTTTGAAGACGGTTTGATTGGCGTTAGTGCTGGCGATGAGACTGTTCTTAAGCTTAAATTCCCTAAGGATTATCACGCTGAAGAAGTCAAAGGCAAAGCGGTTTCATTTGCGGTTAAGGTCAATACTGTTTCTGCAAAAACACTGCCAGCACTGGACGACGAATTCTTCAAGCTCTATGGCGTTGAAACTGGCGGTGAAGAAAAATTCCGTGAAGATGTTGAAGCTAATATGCGGCGCGAGTTAAATAATGCAATTCGCAGCAATGTTAAAAATCGTATTATGGATCAACTATACAAGCTTAATAAGGTCGATGTGCCAGAGGCTTTGGTTGCCAACGAAATTATTCAATTAAAAAAGCAAATGATTCAGCAGTTTGGCGGTGGCCAAGAGATTGACCTAAATATGTTGCCAGATGATATGTTTAAAGACAAAGCTAAACGACGTGCATCATTAGGGGTGATTGTCTCTGAAGTAGTTAAAGTGGAATCACTTTCTCCCAATGAGGATCAGGTTCGAGCGCGAGTTGATGAAATTGCGTCTACTTACGAACAGCCATCTGAAGTGGTTGATTATTACTATAGCAAGCCTGAACTACTCAGTTCAGTTGAGGCAGTTGTGCTTGAAGATCAGGTGACCGAGTTAGTTCTCTCTAAAGGTAAAATAAAAGAAGAAAAGCTGTCTTATGAGGATGCGGTCAAGCCAGACCCTGAAGCATAATTAAAGTTCTCCGTACTATTACAGATTTTAGTAGGTTGGCGTATAATTCGATAATCATTTGCTCATTTTAGCTATTTTATGCGTATAGACATCATGGAGGACAATATGACGTTCCAAAATTCAAACCAAAATCCAAATTTTCTAGACCCACAAGCCAGTGGCCTTGTGCCAATGGTGGTTGAACAATCATCTCGTGGCGAGCGTGCCTACGATATTTATTCGCGATTGTTAAAGGAAAGAGTAATCTTTTTGGTCGGTCAGGTTGAAGATCATATGGCTAATCTTATTGTTGCTCAATTGCTCTTCTTAGAGTCAGAAAATCCAGATAAAGATATCCATCTCTATATTAATTCACCGGGTGGTTCAGTCACCGCAGGTTTATCAATATATGACACCATGCAATTTATTAAGCCTGATGTAAGCACTATGTGTATTGGCCAAGCAGCATCTATGGGAGCATTTTTATTGGCTGCCGGTGCCGCTGGTAAGCGTTATTGTTTACCAAACGCTCGTACAATGATTCACCAGCCAAGTGGTGGTGCTTCAGGACAGGCGACAGATATTCATATTCAGTCTCAAGAAATACTGAAGATTAAACAACAGCTTAATAAGTTGATGGCGGAACATACAGGCAAGCCAATTAAAAAGGTTGAGCAGGATACTGAACGCGATAACTTTATGAGTGCTGATGAGTCTAAGGCCTATGGTCTTGTCGATGAAGTGCTAGAAAAGCGCACTTAAATTAAAATATTAATAATTATTTAGTAGGTTTCAGACATGGGTGATGATGACACGTTAAATGATGGTGGCAAGCTTCTTTTCTGTTCCTTTTGTGGCAAAAATCAGAATGAAGTACGCCGTCTAATTGCAGGTCCTTCAGTTTATATCTGTGATGAATGCGTTGATTTATGCAACGACATTATCTCAGAGGAAACTCAGGTGTCAGAAGAGCAAGAATCTTCAGGTGGACTACCTGTACCGACTGAAATCAAAGATATTCTTGATCAATATGTCATTGGTCAGGAACGTGCTAAAAAAATACTTTCTGTAGCCGTATATAACCACTACAAGCGACTTCAGGCATCAAGCGACAAGGTCGATGTTGAACTGGGTAAAAGCAATATACTACTGATTGGCCCTACAGGCAGTGGTAAAACATTATTGGCAGAAACCCTAGCTAGACTGCTTGATGTGCCTTTTACAATCGCAGATGCAACCACCCTTACTGAAGCTGGTTATGTGGGTGAGGATGTTGAGAATATTATACAAAAGTTGCTACAAAAATGTGATTACGATGTAGATAAGGCCCAACGTGGTATTGTCTACGTCGATGAAATTGACAAAATTTCTCGCAAATCAGATAACCCATCGATCACTAGAGATGTATCCGGTGAGGGTGTTCAGCAAGCACTTTTAAAACTTATTGAGGGCACAGTTGCTTCAGTGCCACCCCAGGGTGGGAGAAAGCATCCCCAACAAGAATTTTTACAAGTGGACACCTCTAATATTTTATTTATCTGTGGTGGTGCATTTGCTGGCCTTGAGAAAGTCATTCGTGAGCGCTCAGAAAAGGGCGGTATAGGCTTCAGTGCTGAAGTTAACAGCAAGGACGAGCGAAGGTCGGTAGGCGAGACATTACTTGATGTTCAGCCTAGTGATTTAATTGGCTATGGCTTAATTCCAGAGTTTATTGGCCGGTTACCGGTGGTAGCCACATTGACAGAGCTTGATCGCGAGGCATTAATTAATATTCTTGTAGAGCCCAAAAATGCCCTTGTTAAACAATATCAAACGCTTTTTGGTATGGAGTCTGTGGAATTAGATTTAAGGCAAGAAGCGTTACAAGCCGTTGCTGAAAAAGCGATAGAGCGAAAAACAGGTGCCAGAGGATTGCGCTCAATTCTTGAAACAATACTTTTGGAAACCATGTACAAAATTCCTTCAGAGGATGGTGTTATTAAAGTTGTAGTCGATGGTTCGGTGATCGATGGAGAAAATGAACCCTTACTTGTTTACGAGCAAAAAGAGGCGAAAAAAGTCGCTTCTGAAGACTGATCAGTTTAAAGACGCCTGTTGGGCGTCTTTTTGATTGCTCATATCTTAATGGGTATAAATAATTTCCTTCTAATAGTTGTTTTCTACAATCGTGTCCCCATATTGTTTAAAAGAGATTATAAATAATTTTTTGTCGGTTCTTTCGACAGCTCAGGAGAATGACCAATGGATTCCAAGCAAACAGCTGCTACAGAAACCTATCCACTTTTGCCCTTGCGCGACGTAGTGGTTTACCCACATATGGCGGTCCCCTTATTCGTGGGAAGAGATAAGTCTATCCTAGCCCTAGAAGAGGCTATGAGTACCCATAAAAAAGTTGTTTTGGTGACGCAAAAAGATCCTGCTGAGGACAGCCCTTCCTTGGGTGATGTCCATCAAATCGGTACCTTAGCTACTATATTGCAACTGCTTAAGCTACCTGACGGTACCCTGAAGGTTTTGGTGGAGGGTATCAGTAGGGTCCAGCTAGTGAATCCTTTTGAAGGGCCTAAATTTCTTCAAACTGAATTCAATGAACTTGCAATTAATGGGCTGGATGAAAAAGAATTGGATGCTCTAGGGAGCGCTACAAAGGTTTTATTTGAGCAGTACGTCAACCTAAGCAAAAAAATTCCCGCTGAAGTTATCACTACTGTCAATGATATAGAGGATAATGATCGCTTGGCAGATACCATTGCCTCGCACATGACCCTGAACTTAAGCCAAAAGCAAGAAGTTCTTGAGATTGCCAATTTGGCTCATCGCTTCGATCATCTTGTGGGTTTGATGGAAGCGGAAATTGATCTTGCGGAAGTAGAGCAGAGAATTCGTGGCCGAGTGAAAAAACAAATGGAAAAAAGCCAACGTGAGTATTATCTCAATGAGCAGATCAAGGCGATTCAAAAAGAACTAGGTGATGACGATGGTGTTTCCGAATTTGAACAACTAGAAGCTAAAATAGAAGAAGTAGGGATGCCAAAGTCAGCCCTAGAAAAAGCCAGATCTGAAATCTCAAAGCTAAAAATGATGTCACCAATGTCTGCTGAAGCCTCAGTGTTGAGAAATTATATTGATTGGATGGTAGGCGTGCCATGGAAGAAGCGCTCAAGAGTAAAACATAATCTTAAAAATGCCGAAGACAGTCTTGGTAAAGATCACTATGGCTTAGAGGAAGTTAAAGAACGAATTTTAGAGTTCTTGGCAGTACAAAAGCGGGTTAAAAAACTAAAAGGTCCAGTACTTTGTTTAGTGGGCCCCCCAGGTGTTGGTAAAACGTCATTGGGTGAATCTATTGCCAAGGCCACAGGCAGAAAGTTCATAAGAATGAGTTTGGGGGGTGTGCGCGATGAAGCAGAAATTCGCGGACATCGCAGAACCTATATTGGTTCATTGCCGGGTAAAATTATCCAGAAACTCAGCAAAGTTAAAACCAAGAATCCACTCTTCTTGCTCGATGAAATCGATAAGATGGGTATGGACCACAGAGGTGATCCCGCATCAGCCTTACTGGAAGTGTTAGATCCAGAGCAAAACCACACTTTTAATGATCACTATCTAGAGGTTGACTATGACCTATCTGAGGTCATGTTTATCTGTACCTCTAATTCAATGAATATCCCAGGCCCCCTAATGGATCGTATGGAAGTTATTCGAATTCCTGGATATACCGAAGATGAAAAGGTCGCTATTGCCGAAAAATATCTAATGCCTAAGCAAAGTAAAGCTAATGGTTTGAAAGCCAATGAGCTAGATATTGAAGAAGACGCGTTGCGGGATATTATTCGCTTTTATACCCGTGAGGCAGGCGTTCGTGGCCTAGAGCGAGATATTGCAAAAATTTGTCGTAAAACAGTGACTAAGAATGTTCGTGACCAGATAGATAGCAAAATTAATCTCAAACCTGATGGTCTTGAGGATATGTTGGGAGTTCATCGTTTTGACTATGGTCGCGCTGAGGATGATAACCAGATTGGTCAAGCCACCGGCTTGGCTTGGACTCAGGTTGGCGGAGAACTGCTAAATATTGAATCTTCGGTAATTCCCGGAAAAGGTAATATGGTTAAGACAGGTTCCCTTGGCGATGTGATGCAAGAGTCTATTCAAGCTGCCCTGACAGTGGTTAGAAGTCGTGCACAACTGTTGGGTATTAATAAAAGCTTCTACCGTGAACAGGATATCCATATCCATGTTCCCGAAGGTGCTACGCCAAAAGACGGCCCATCGGCAGGTATTAGTATGTGTACTGCATTAGTTTCGGTATTAACGGATATCCCGGTAAAAGCCTCGGTTGCTATGACCGGTGAAATCACCTTGCGTGGTCAGGTCCTAAAAATTGGTGGTCTTAAAGAAAAATTATTGGCAGCTCACCGCGGCGGTATCCGCACTGTGATTATTCCTTATGACAATGCTGGAGACCTAAAGGAAATACCTGATAATGTTAAAAAAGATTTAGAGATTTGTCCGGTGAAAGTCATAGATGAAGTGCTTGAAATTGCACTCGAAACATTGCCTAAGCCATTGAGTGAAGAAGAGTATAACCGTGGAAGTGGGAGTGAAAAACCTCCTGAAAACGATCTTAGGCCAAGCACTCACTAGCTTGTGGAGTAAATTTTTTTAAAAGTTAGCTTGACCAGACAAATTGCTATTGGTATAAAGTTGGTATGAAGCTCATTAATGTCATGCTTACAGTGAGTAAGAAGGCTTATATGCTTCAATACTGGAAAAAATTAACTCCATAATAAAAGGGGAACACTGTGAATAAATCTGAATTGATCGATGCTATCTCAAACTCTGCTGACCTATCAAAGTCTTCTGCTGCACGTGCTCTAGATGCTGTATTAGGTTCTGTACAAGGCGCTCTTGCAAATGGCGACCAAGTTTCACTTGTAGGTTTTGGAACTTTCTCTGTTAAGCACCGCGCTGCTCGTGCTGGCCGCAACCCACAAACAGGAGCTGAGATTCAAATTAAAGCTTCTAACGTACCAAGCTTCAAAGCGGGTAAGGCACTGAAAGACGCTGTGAATTAATAAGCGAAACCTTTCCTCTTTTTTGGAAGAAAGTGTATCGTACCTAAAAGGCGCATACTTATGCGCCTTTTTTTTAATTTTGGAAGAGATAAAATGTTATTAGATTTTAGAAATAATATGCGTGGTGTTGCCTTGGGTATCACCATAGTCATTGGTCTTATTTTCGCCCTCACTGGTACCGGATCACTATTTATTAATACCCCTGACTCAGAGTCAGCCCTAGTGGTTAATGGTGACGACATTAGTGAGCGTGAAGTTCTGCAGGCGATAGCCAGAGAGCAGAATAGAATTCTTAACAGCAATCCAGAAATGGATCGCAGTTTAATTGACGATGAGACAATACGACCTCAGGTCATGCGTCAGTTAATTAGCCGAGAAGTGCTAGTTCAAGCAGCTAAACAGCAAGATTTAGGTGTAGCTCCGTCACTGATCAATGATTTGATATTAGATATTGAGCAATTTCAAACCGATGGTAAGTTTGATGAGGATCGATTCCGTTATGCCATCCGCAGCCAAGGTTACACATCAAGTTCAAAATTTACTGAAATGTTAGCCGATCAATTTTTAATTGAACAGCTTTCGGATGGCATTATAAATACTAGCTTTGTAACCGCAGCTGAAGTGTTTAGCCTGGCGGCATTAGTCGATCAAACACGTGATTTTGAATTTGCTCGTCTGGCTTATCAGCCATTTAAAGATGCAGTAAAGCTTTCAGAACAGCAAATTGTTGATTATTACAACGATAATGAACAGCAGTATATGACTGAACGCATGCTAGCCATTGAGTATATTGAACTAAATACAACTATGTTACTGGATTCGCAGTCTGTCACTGATGAACAGGTACAGGCAAGATTTGAACAGGAAGCACAATCCGCTGATAACAGCCCATCATTGCGTGCGGCACATATCTTAATAAATGATAACTCAGAAGAGCTTATAGCAGAAGTTCAAGCCAAGCTTGATAGCGATGCTGACTTTGCTGAGCTAGTTAAAGAGTATTCCCAGGATTTAGCCACTGCGGAAACTGGCGGT
Source organism: Cellvibrionales bacterium UBA7375 (assembly GCA_002469845.1). Taxonomy (GTDB): domain Bacteria; phylum Pseudomonadota; class Gammaproteobacteria; order Pseudomonadales; family Porticoccaceae; genus HTCC2207. The sequence continues at coordinate 12,267 of DKNZ01000083.1, forward strand.
GATCTAGGCTTTACAACCGGCGATACCTTCCCAGACGCGTTTGAACAGGCTTTGGCGGCACTTGAAGTAGGTCAGGTCTCTACACCTGTGGAAACTGAATCGGGTACACACTTTATTAAATTAATCGAAGTAGACAAAAAAGAATTTCTATTGGATGAGCAACAGGCACGTATTGCCCAAGAACTTAAGCAAGAGGCGGCAGAGGCTCTATTGGTTGAAAAGCTAGAGCTGCTAAAAGAAATGGCCTTTAATGCTGAGAACCTTGAAGAAGTGGCTCAAGACCTAGAGCTAGAAGCTAAAGTTAGTGAACCATTTAGTGAAAATGGTGGAAGCGGTGTTGCATCGTCACCAATGGTGGCCAGCGCAGCCTACAGTCCTGAAGTAGCGGAAGATGGCTACGCCAGTGAAGTAATTGACTTGGGTGATGACAATTATATTGTGCTTAGACTGCAAGAAAATTTCCCATCCCGCCAGCAATCACTGGATGAGGTTCGTGAAGACCTAAGTAACAGTTTAACTAACTCTATTGCTCAGGAAACTATCGACGCGAAGATTGCTGAAATTACTGCGGCGTTGGATGGCGGCGACTCAGTGCAGGCAGTGAGTAGTGCTTTTGATCTTACGCGGCAAGTGGTTGAAGCGGGTGAGAGATCTAGCAAGGCGGTTGATCCGGAGGTTAACGCCTATGTGTTTGATCTGGCTATGCCCAGAGATGGCGCAATCAATGATACCTTTACGACAGCCAACGGTGACTTTGTTGCTATTCAGCTGACTGAAGTTCAGATAGCCGATGCCGAGTCTATTGACCAAGCGCGTTTAGATCTTATTCGCTCAATTGCTGAAAAAGCCAACAGCGGTAGGGAGTTTACGTCCTATCAGCAACAGCTAATAGAGCAGGCCGATATCGTTCAGTAATAATGCGATAACAGGCTTATAAATAGCAGTCTAATCAGTAGTATTCGAAAAGATATAGCCCCAGTGGCTATATCTTTTTTTTGCCTCAAACAATACTGCCCATCTATTTAGTCTATATTAAGCTGTAAGCTTTATGTAGATAAGGAAAGAATAGTGGATCATCAGGAAAAAGCTGAACAGCAAGATGTCCGTGAGGTATTAGAGAAACAGAGTAAATTGATAAATGATAATTTTAAAATAATAGTATGCTTAATATTCGCATAAATTTTAATTCCCATTGTGCTATTGTTGTTAAATTGCTGCCTTAATTTGGAGCAGAATTATGGCCAATGGTTTGCGCGAACTGGGTCTATTATTGTTTTTTTCAGTATCACCGCTGAGTTTTTGATCTTTGCAAACAAAGATTTAATGAAACCACCTGATCGCGAGGAAAAGGCGCTCACATATAGAGTTGTTGCACTCCATGATGAACTTGCCAAGAAATATAATGTAGAAAACAAAAAGTGGCCTTTTAGGATTCTATACTTGGCTTTAATAGGCACCATAATCTGGGGCTATGGGGATTTAATTTGGGGCTTTTTTAGCAGAATGCCTTAAACCATGCTTACAATACTAAATCCGCAAAGGATTAATATAAAGCGTCAACCTCTGTCCTGGCTGTAGATATTTATTTTTATCCAGTTTGTTCCATGAGGTAATATCGGCAACATTTAGATCAAATCGTTTGGCGATTAGATACAGTGAATCACCACTGCTTACCTGATAGTTTAGCTTTCTTACGGGGGTGGTTTTGGGGCCTGATTTGGGGGCTTTTATAAGCAGCTCTTGGCCGATTTTAATAAGATTGCCACTGATATTATTGGCGCGCCTGAGGTTGCTGATTGATACCTTATGTTTTTGCGCAATTTCTGACAATGTATCACCTGCGGCTACTATATAGGTTCTGCTGGGCGGGGTTTTATATTCTGTGAGTACCGCGACTTCTCCCACGGGTGGTATGCGCAATACTTGGCCGACGCGCAAGAAGTCATTTCTTAGGCGATTGGTGATTTTTATTTGTACTGTGGTTTGTTTGTAGCGTTTGGCGATATGGGACAGGGTGTCACCCGATTTAACCACATATTCGCGGTATTTGGCCCATGTCGATGGGTCGCTGGTAGCTAAGAAATGGCTTAGTATTTCACTTTTCTCAATCGGCAATAATATATGGTAGCCTGCCTCTGGTGGAGTTACCGAGCGTTTGTAGGCGGAGTTTAGCTTGGTAAAGATGGCATCATCGACGCCTGTCACTTCTATGACCTTATCTAATTCAATTTGTGCTGGTAGATCAACCACGGTGAAATAGGCACTATTGGCTATTTCCGGTAGCTTTACCTTGAGCTTTTCTGCTTGGTTTACCACGCTTGCCAGCGCCATTAACTGGGGCACGTAGTTTTTGGTTTCTCGGGGCAGTCTTAGGAACCAGAATTCGGTTGATTTGCCGAGCCTACGATTTTTTCTGATAGCTTTTCTGACAACACCTTCGCCGGAATTATAGGCGGCTAGGGCATGCAGCCAGTTGCCATTAAATTGTTTGTTTAAGTATCCCAGATAGTTGACGGCGGCGGCGGTGGAATGAACGACATCGCGCCTTCCCTCATACCATCGACTGCGCTCTAGACCAAGTGAGGTGGCTGTGGCGGGGATAAATTGCCAAAGGCCTACGGCATGACTTGGGCTGTAGGCGAGTGGGTCATAGTTACTCTCAACTATTGGCAGTAATGCTAATTCAAGGGGCAGGTTGGCATTTTCTAGCTGTTCTGTGACATGAAACAGGTAGGGTGCTGAGTGCTCAAATAATAGATTGAGATTATGGGGATTTTTTAGATAGCGTTGTAATTGCAGATCTGCGCTATGGGGCAGTTTATTCGGGGTTATTTCGAAGCCTTGTCGCAGACGTTGCCAAATATCTATGGGTGCTACAGGTTCTGGTATTTTTTGCACTTCTTGTACTTTTATACGGGGTTTGGCTTGTGGTGTTTGGTCTAAACTTTGTTGTTTATCACTATTTTCGATCTTGGGAGGCGCTTTGAGAACCTGTTTAGGGGTATTTAGATCAATAATAGGCACATTTTCGGTTGTTTGCTCAGTGTTTTGCTCTTCTGTGACTGAAACACAGCCCACTAGCCTTAGGCTTATTAGCAAAAGGCATAGGTAGATAATGTTAGTTTTAGACTTTAGTAACACAAAAAACTCTGTAGGGTGCAAATTTTAGGTGCGCGATTGTAACGGTGATGGCTTGTATTAACAACAGACTAATAAAAAAGGTTTTTGATTATTTTTCTTTTAAGTCTAATAGGGTAATAGTTTGTATCATGTTAGGATTTAGTCATAATAAATTTAGTTATGAGTTTGATCACTTAAAAATGACTGCAATTCGCCAATTACTTGCTAATTTGTATCTTAAATATCTGGCAATAACACCAGATAATGCTGCTATGAATTTAGATAATTGGAATGGGAAAAAGTTCGGTCAGTATTTACTGGAGTCTGAGGACAAGTTGTTGGCTGATAACTGCGCGAATATTGCGGGTTATCGAGTGATGCATTTGGGATTGGTGGGTGAGCGCTGTGTGCTTGAGCCATTTAATCAGTTGCATCAATTTTATATTCGACCCTCCAGTAATGATTTGGCCTTTGATAGCAGTTTGGTGGTTGCGGATAATGAGGACTTGCCATTACCTTCTGATGTTGTGGATGTGGCGATTGTTCAGCATGCATTGGACTATTCTATTTCGCCTCAATCAGTTCTGGCGGAAACGGCAAGAGTTCTTGCCCCTGGTGGGCAAATGATTCTTTGTGTGTTTAATCCAATAGGCCCTATGGGGCTGTTAAAGTGGCCTACGAGATTAATGGCTAAGCGTGTGGAGTACGATTTTTTGAGTCTGCGTAAAGGTCGTGTTTTTGACTGGCTTTCGCTGTTAAATTGTGAGGTGATCGGCGTGCAAAATGGTGCGTATAATTTCCCTATCGGTGGGGCTAGTTGTTTTAGTGAGCATAATAGCTGGCAAAAAATATGTGAAAAGGTTGGCTCTCCCTTGGGTAATTTTTATATGATTCATGCTGTGAAGCGAGTAACGGGCGGTATTAGTAATCGCAACCGCGCTTGGCGTCCACTGACAGCCAAACCTTATGGTTCAAAGCGCACTAATATTAATCGAACGCCCCATGATTAGGTTTAAATTTAATGAAAAATGTTGAAATATTTACCGATGGCGCTTGTCGAGGTAACCCAGGGCCCGGGGGTTGGGGTGCATTGTTGCGTTATGGTGATAATGAAAGATCACTATGTGGCGGTGAGCATGAAACAACCAATAATCGCATGGAGTTAATGGCGGTTATTAAGGGGTTGTCGGCTTTGCAAAGGTCTTGTGAGGTTACGGTTACTTCTGATTCTACCTATGTTTTGAAGGGTATTCAGGAATGGATGCCGAATTGGAAAAAGAAGGGCTGGAAGACTGCGTCTAAAAAGCCGGTTAAAAATGTTGATCTGTGGCAGCAACTGGATGAATTGGTTGAGTTACATACTATCGATTGGCAATGGGTTAAGGGGCATAGTGGTCATGCTGAAAATGAGATTGCCGATCAATTGGCCAATCGTGGCATTGATGAATTGGATTAAGTGAAAATATGAGACAGATAGTTTTAGATACAGAGACCACTGGGCTTGAGACTTCTCAAGATCATAGAATTATCGAGATTGGCTGTGTGGAGTTGGTTAACCGCAAGCTGACGGGTAAACATTATCATCAATATATTAATCCCCAGAGAAATGTCGATGAGGGCGCTATGCAGGTGCATGGCATTAAGGATGAATTCCTTGAGGATAAGCCGCTTTTTGAAAATATTGTGGATGAATTTTTGGCGTTTGTGGGTGATTCTGAACTGGTGATTCACAATGCGCCATTTGATGTGGGCTTTATCGATCATGAGCTATCAAAGCTTTCAAAAAAACCTAAGTCTATTGCCAATAGTTGCCAAATTGTAGATACCTTAGCTTTAGCTAGAAATAAGCATCCAGGTCAGCGCAATAATCTGGATGCGCTGTGTAAACGTTATATGGTGGATAACTCTCAGCGCGATCTTCACGGCGCATTATTGGATGCCGAAATATTAGCAGATGTTTATTTGGTGATGACTGGTGGTCAGGTTAATTTAAATATTAATGATCAGTCTACTTCTGATAAGAGCACAGTGTCTGGTGCTAGTGGTGTTCGCAGAATTTCTTCAGAACGTTCTCATCTTAAAGTCATAAAAGCCAGCGACGCTGAATTGGCTAGCCATAACAAGAAGCTCGAAACGATTAAGTCGGTGAGTGGTCATTGTGTGTGGCAGGATATATCTCAGTAAGATTATTGAATGAGTGACTCTAAGGCGGGATTAAAACTACCGGCCAAATTACCTTCCCAGCCCAAACAATTTCGGCTGCTTGAATCACAACTTTTGGATGCGGTGGCCAGTTGTGATCTATTTCGTTTAAAACAACAATTAAAAAAGATTCAACAGGGTGCTAATAATCCTGATGATCAGGCTTTGGCATGGAAAAAATGGTCGACAGCGGTTGCTAAGTCTAATAATTGGGTTGAAACCAGAGCCGCTGATTTTCCACAAATAAGTTTTCCCGAATTACCAGTGAGTGAGCGAGCAGATGAAATTCGCGATCTTATTAAAAATAATCAGGTAGTGGTCATTGCCGGTGAAACTGGTTCGGGTAAAACTACTCAGTTGCCTAAAATATGCTTAGAGGCGGGTTGTGGTCGCCGCGGTATTATTGGTCATACTCAGCCGCGACGTATTGCTGCCCGCTCCGTGGCTAGTCGGTTGGCAGAGGAGCTTAAAACGAGCTTGGGCGATAAGGTGGGCTATCAGGTACGTTTTGCTGACCAAACCAACCGAGATACCCTGATTAAGCTAATGACCGATGGTATTCTCTTGGCGGAAATTCAGCGCGACCGGTTTTTAAGTCATTACGATACTATTATTATTGATGAGGCTCATGAGCGCAGTCTAAATATTGATTTCCTTTTGGGTTACCTTAAGCAGATACTCCCAAAGCGCCCGGATCTTAGGGTTATTATTACTTCTGCAACCATTGATGTAGAAAAATTCTCTAAACATTTTAATAACGCGCCTATTGTTGAGGTTTCTGGAAGAACTTATCCGGTGGATATTGTGTATGACAATGTCGATCAGTCTGCCATTGAGCTTGATCAGCAAATTATTGAACGCTTAAAGGATATTGAGGCCCTTGGTAGTCGGGGCGATGTGTTGGTTTTTTTAAGTGGAGAGCGTGAGATTCGCGAGTTAAGTTTAGCCATTCGCAGGGCGCAAATCCCTCATCTTGAGGTGGTGCCCTTATACGCTCGGTTGAGTCTTGCAGAGCAGAGAAAAATCTTCTCCCCCCACAAGGGGCGGCGAGTAGTCCTCAGTACTAATGTGGCTGAAACATCCTTGACTGTTCCGGGTATCGGCTATGTGATTGACGGGGGTCGAGCACGACTTTCTCGCTACAGCTATCGAACTAAGGTTCAGCGATTACCCATAGAATCTATTTCTCAGGCAAGTGCCAATCAGCGGGCGGGCCGTTGTGGTCGAGTGCAAAAAGGAGTCTGTTACAGACTGTATACCGAAGAAGATTTTATTAGTCGTTCTGAATATACCGATCCAGAAATTATTCGCACTAATTTAGCAGCGGTTATTTTACAAATGTTGCATGCTCGGCTTGGTGATATTCGCGATTTTCCTTTTATTGATAAACCCGACTCAAGAATGATCAATGATGGTTATAAGTTATTAGAGGAGTTGCAGGCGGTCGATAAAAAGGGTGCTCTTACCCGGCTGGGGAAAATGTTGGTTTCTATTCCTTTAGACCCAAAGTTTGCACGTATGCTAATTGAGGCCTCTAAATTGGGCTCTTTAACTGAACTGATGGTAATTACCTCTGGTTTAAGTATTCAGGACCCTAGAGAGCGGCCAGCGGATAAAAAGCAAGCGGCAGATTTGGCCCATAAGCAATGGTTAGATGAACAATCTGACTTTATGACTTTATTAAATATATGGCAGCATTTTGAGGAAAAAAGGCAGGAGTTATCTCGCAATCAATTTGCAAAATACTGCCGTGCTCATTTTATTTCTCCACATAGAATGAAAGAGTGGCGGGATCTGCATCATCAATTGCATGGCGCCTGTCGCAATCTTGGTTTTAGTGATAATAAACAGGCGGCTGACTATCAGACTATCCATTGTGCATTACTGTCTGGTCTTTTGGGTCAGGTGGCCAATCGGCAGGATAAGTGGGAGTTTTTAGGCACGCGAAATCGTAAGTTATTTATCTTCCCAGGTTCTGGTACGAGTAAAAAACCGCCAAAGTGGATTGTCGCGGGTTCGCTGATGGAAACGGCTAAACAGTATGCATTAAATGTTGCCAGTATTGATCCGGGATGGTTGCCACCGCTGGCGGCTCATTTGGTTAAAAAAACCTACAGTGAACCTTTTTATCACGGTAAAAATGGTTTGGTTATGGCGAAGGAACGTCAGACCCTGTTTGGTTTAACCATTGTTGAAGCCAAGTTGACGGCCTATGGAAAAATTGCACCCCGAGACGCGCGTTCGGTATTTATTCAGCAGGCTTTGGTTGAGCATGGCTATAGAGGTAAGGGTAGATTTTTAAACTATAACCAAACCCTTGTAGAGGAGTTGCAGGCGCTTGAGGATAGATTTAGGCGTCGTGATTTGGTGGTGGAGCAAAAGGTTATCTATGGCTTTTATGATGAGCGTGTTCCCGAGGGTATCTATAACCAAGTAGCTTTTGATAAATGGCGAAAGGAAGCTGAGCTTGGGGATAAAAATATTTTAAAGCTCAATCGAGATTTACTGTTATTGCGGGGATTATCTGTAGATGAGCAGGCACAGTTTCCAGAGCAGGTAAGCTGTGGTGGTTTAGATTTTCAGTTGAGTTATCGCTTTGAGCCTGGCCATGAAGAGGATGGGGTTAGTGTGGCGATTCCCCTACCTATTTTGCATCAGGTGCCGCGCTTTTTCTTTGAATGGGTGGTGCCCGGTATGTTGCGGGATAAATGCATTGCCTTGATTAAAAGTTTACCCAAGCAGGTGCGCCGCCATTTTGTTCCAGTGCCCGACTTTGTGGATAAGATTTTATTATCCAGTAGGGCTGAGGATAGACCTTTAACAGAAGTCCTAGCTGAGCAGTTACATCGTTTATCAGGATTTACGGTTGCAGAAACAGATTGGCGTCTAGAGGGTTTAAATCCATGGTATTTAATGAATTTTATTCTGCACAATGAAAATGGCGAGCGAGTAGTCGCTGGCCGTAATTTGCAACAGCTACAACAAGATTTTAAGCAACAGATTAGCGATAATTTACAACAATCAGATAATGATGAAATTAGTCGGCAACATATTACAGAGTGGGATTTTGACCACTTACCGCAACAGGTGAGTATTCAGCGCGGCAATATTACTATTAAAGCTTGGCCTTGTCTTAGGGACCAGGGCGATTGGGTGGATATAGAGTTACAGGATAACCCGTTAGTGGCCGAAAACCTTAGTCTGCATGGCCAATTGAGGCTGGCTCTTTTGAAGGGCCGTCAACAGGTTAATTATTTGTCTAAAAATTTGCTAAAAGGTTGTGATTTAGCAATTAAAGCAGCGGCTATTGGTGATCGTCAGTCCTTAGTTACAGCAATCATCAATGCTAGTTTTCAGCAGTCTATGTTTGCTAACGAAACAGCTGTTCGTGAAAGGGAAAATTTTGAACAACAGTATTCTGAAGGTATGGGTAAAGTAATTGGTATAGCTCAAGAATACGCTGATATTATTCAGTCTCTTCTGCCCTTACTGCATCAATGTCGCAAACAGATACGAGCAATAAATTTGGCGG
>DKNZ01000083.1:21527-30134 GCA_002469845.1 Cellvibrionales bacterium UBA7375
ATTCTTCAGTATCCGAGATATATTCGTGCGCTTGAAACAAGGCTAGAAAAATTACCTATGCAGATTTCTAAAGATCGACAGTGGCTAGATGAGATACAACAATTTTCACAGCGCCTTGAAGATTATCAGTCTGCATCACTTTCGAGACAGCTTTCGGTGGAGTTAGAGTCCTATGAATGGGCGATTGAGGAATATAGGGTATCCTTATTTGCCCAGCAGTTAGGCACTAGGATGCCCATATCCAGTAAGCGATTAGAAAAAATGTGGCAGAAATTGCATGAGCAATTGAGAAGGTTTTAATCCAATATGTATATATCCGCTTATTTTTTTCATGTATAGGTGGTTAGCGGTTGAATCTGTAAGCAATGAACTATTAGAATATAACAAACAGGCACAGGGTTAAGAGATGAAACACACGTCTTTAGTTACGAAGCGCATAATATCGATTGTTTTTTTATGGTTATGCGTACTTTGGTCGTTTGCTGTTGCTGCTGATCAGTCTCTTGAGATAGATCCCTACAAAACCGTCAATCAAAAGGTTTTCAGTTTCAATCAATCATTAGACGATAACATTGCCCGTCCAATTGCCCAATTATATACAAAAGTAACACCAGACTTTATTGAGCGCGGTGTTGCGAATATGTTTGATAATCTCGATGAGATTACTAATGTATTTAATGATTTGTTACAGGGAAAATTCTTGCAAGCTGCAAATGATACCGGACGATTTGCTATCAATAGCTCGCTGGGTGTAGCTGGTTTATTTGATGTTGCTTCTTGGCTTAGTTTAAAAAAGAATGATGGCGAGGATTTTGGTCAAACTTTAGGTTATTGGGGTGTGCCAGAGGGCGCCTATTTAATGTTGCCGCTTGTAGGTCCATCTTCCTTGCGTGATGCGCCATCTAGAATTGTGGATAGGATAACGGATCCATTAAAATATATAGACGATAGTGCTGACCGCATGGCTGGCTCTGCTTTGAGTTTGGTGAATACTCGAGCTTCTTTACTTGAATATGACAATCTGCTTTCGGGCGATAGTTATACTTTAGTTCGTGATGTTTACTTGCAGAGAAGAGCTTATCAGGTAAAAGATGGCGCTGTTGAAGATGAGTTCGATGATCTTGATGATTACTAGTTTTGGTCAACGCAATAGAGTCACTGTTGTATAATTATAATAATGCTAATGATTGCACTAATAAAGTGAAGGCTCAATGAGTGAGTTAAATGGCCCGGTGATTGTTGTAGATGACAATGCCAAGGCAACACAAAGTTTGTTGGCAACTTTCCAGTCTGTTGGCCGGGAATGTCTGAGCGCTAAAAATCTTGATAATCTTCAAAATATTTGTACTGACCCCCTTAATCAACCGATTATTTTGACCTCCCAAACCATCAAAGATCAAAGCTTTGATGATCAGTTTATAAGTTCTCTTTGTGATGATTATTTAGTGGTGGTTGCTCTAGATGATCAGTCTAGTGGAAAAGAAGCTCATTATTTTAGGTTGGGTGCTTCAGATATCCTAGAGTCTAATTCGGCCAAGCATGATATCGCGTCCATGTTCATACGTTTATCTAAGCTTGCCTCGGTTCGGGGTCGGCAGCGGAAGTATGCTGAGCGTCTACAGAGTATTAATAGTAAATTACAGCAAAGTATTAAACTTTTGGAGCATGATCAAAAAGCGGGTCTAGAGATTCAGAAAAATTTGATGCCAGAGGGCCCACTTCGTTGCGGTGATATTGAAATTGCGCACTCGATGGCACCCTCACTTTATCTCAGTGGTGACTGTGTCGGTTATCAATTTGTTTTGGGCCGCTATTTATTATTTTATTTTGTCGATGTATCTGGGCATGGCGCTTCGTCAGCATTTGTCACAGTATTGTTACACTTTATTGCCGGTCGAATTATTCGTCGACATGCGCGTGAAAAACAATATGATGCGCTAGCACTGGCACCAGAGGGACTAGTGGAGTCGATTAACCAGCAGTTATTGAATACGGAGCTAGATAAGCATCTAACTATTGTTGCTGGGTCGCTAGATACAGAGACACGAAGATTGCGGTATGTTGTTGGCGCGCACCAGCCTTCACCTATATTAATAGTAGATGGTGACGCTCAGTATTTACCGGGTAAAGGTAAGCCTGCAGGTATCTTTAAAGACGCGACATGGGCAGTTGAAGAAATACAGTTACCCGAAAAATTTGCTTTGGTGCTGTTGTCTGACGGTGTTTTTGAGTTATTGCCGGGTAAAGACCTAATTGATAAAGAGACCCGATTATTGCGCTATTTAAGCAATAGATCGGTAAGTGTTAAATCACTTAAAAAGGGTTTGTTTATTGAGGGTATTAAAGACCTTCAGGATGATGTATCCGTCCTTTTGTTAACCGGAGGTTCTTAGCTTGACTCAGGGAAAAATATTAATTTCTGATAAGGCGGATCACTATCTTTTAAAGTTAGTGGGTGATGTACGCTTAACCCTTAGTGGCGCTTTAAACCGTTACATGGAAATACTTTTTGGTAAAAACCAAGTAAAAAGTGTTGTAGTGGATATGCTCGATGCTGAGGGTGTTGATAGCACCACACTTGGATTGATTGCTAAGCTGGGCTTACACTGCCGTGAATGCTATCAGATGAATGTTAAGTTATTTTGTCAAAACCCTTCTATTATTCGCACCCTTGAATGTATGGGTTTTGATGAAATTATTGATATTTTCCAACAATCACCTAATGATTTTGATACAGAGTTGCAAAGTCTTGAGGAAGTTTCTGCAGGTGTCGATGAGATTCGTCAGCAGGTAATTGAGGCACATAAATTACTACTTAGGCTCAACCCTCAAAATAGCGCAGAATTTACTGATTTAATTAATGCCCTCGAATCAGAACAATAAATCTGACTTATCACTGCTGTTCAAGCATCCTAATAAATGCCACTGCTGCATTAGATAGACTGCGTTTAGTATGGTGAATATAGCCAAGTTTGCGCGCAATTTGGGTCATTTCACTTGGCATTACATGTAGGTTTTTAATAAGAGTTTCTGGCAGCATGCTCCAACCTAGTCCAATTTCAACCATGGTACTGATTGTCTCTAGAAAGTTAGTAGACATTGGTGCTTTTAATGGCACGCCTTGAGTTTCAAAAAGCGTCTGAATAATTCGCCCTGTATAGGTGTTAATCCCTGGCAGTATCACTGGATAATTCGCTAAATCTTTTAGATCGGGCTGTTTAATTTTTGCCAGTGCATGGTCTGGTGCACAGATAAATTTTAAGGGGTCAGTCCATATTTTTTGACTGTAAATATTTGGATGTTGTTCTAAAGCGAGTGTAATCACAGCAACTTCTGACTTGCCTTGAAGTACCTGTTCATAGGCTTTTTCAGAATCCATAAATTCAATATCCAGCACAACTTCGGGGTATTGGCGTGCAAACGCCTTAAGAATAGGTGGTAAGCGGTGAAGGCCAAGGTGATGGCTTATAGCTAAATGCAAAGTACCGTTAATATTACCGGACAAATCGTTAATAGCCTGAACCGCCGCTGCATATTCTTGAAGTATATGTTGGGCTCTTGGAAGTAGTGCATTGCCTGCTTCTGTAAGGGTGACTTGTCGAGCGATTCGATCAAATAATTTTTTCCCTGTTTGATGTTCTAGATTTGCAATGCGCTTGCTTACAGCGGACTGGGTTAGGTGTAACTGTTCTGCGGCATCCGAAAATGAGGCACAGTTGGCAACGGTTACAAACGCTTTTAAACTATGATTATCCATGACTAGAATTTAATGTATTCTTATTAGGAATCATAAATATGAAAAATATGAATTTATTTCATCATAAAGTATTAGTAAACTAAACGCAATTGGAAATCTAGGAGAACAGCATGTCGCAAACAACAGTCTATGACAAACTGTGGAATAGCCATTTGGTTAAACAAAATGCAGATGGTTCGGCGCTTATATACATAGATCGCCATATACTTCATGAGGTGACATCGCCACAAGCGTTTGAGGGTCTGCGTATTGCTGGGCGAAAGCCATGGCGCTTGGATACAAATTTAGCTACGCCTGATCATAATATATCTACCGATCCCGCTGAGCGTGCCGCAGGGGTTGCTGGTATTCCGGATAATACTTCGCGCATTCAGGTTCAGACTCTTGATGACAACTGCGATCATTTTGGCATTAAAGAATTCAAAATGAACGAAATGGGGCAGGGAATTGTTCATGTGATGGGCCCTGAATTAGGCGCTACTATGCCTGGATTAACAGTTGTCTGTGGAGATTCCCATACCGCCACTCATGGTGCATTGGCTTGTTTAGCTCATGGTATTGGCACATCTGAGGTCGAACATGTGTTGGCTTCACAGTGCCTTGTGACCAAGAAAATGAAAAATATGCGAGTCACTGTTGACGGCATTTTGGGTGTCGGTGTTACACCTAAGGATGTAGTCTTGGCCATTATCGCTAAAATAGGGACGGCGGGCGGTAACGGCCACGCTATTGAGTTTGCCGGTTCGGTTTTTCGGGATATGTCGATTGAGGGACGAATGACCGTTTGCAATATGGCAATTGAGGCCGGAGCACGCGTGGGTTTAGTGGCGGTCGATGAAAAAACTATCGAATACTGCCGTGGACGTAAATTTATGCCTGCGGGTGAATCATTTGAAAAAGCCGCTGAGTATTGGCGTACTCTAGTGAGTGATACTGATGCGTTCTTTGATACAGAAGTTCATATGAATGGCAGTGAAATTGCCCCTCAGGTATCTTGGGGAACCTCGCCAGAGATGGTAGTTCCTGTGACCGGACATATCCCGAGGGTAGAGGATCAAACAGACGCTGTGAAGCAGAAGGGTGTTGAGCGCGCCTTGGAATATATGGGGCTAGAAGGTGGAGCACCTATTAGTTCAGTGGCAGTGGATCGGGTATTTATAGGATCGTGCACTAATTCTCGTATTGAAGATATGAGAGCCGCGGCGGCGGTCGTTGAGGGCCGCACTGTGTCGAATTCAATTAAGCAAGCATTGGTGGTTCCCGGCTCTCAAATGGTTAAAGAACAGGCAGAAGCTGAGGGCTTGGATAAAATATTTATTGAAGCTGGTTTAGATTGGCGCGAACCTGGTTGTTCAATGTGCTTGGCAATGAATGCGGACAAATTAGGTGCCGGTGAGCACTGCGCATCAACCTCTAATCGTAACTTTGAGGGTCGCCAAGGAAACGGTGGTCGCACTCATTTAATGAGTCCTGAAATGGCCGCTGCAGCTGCTATTACAGGACATATTGTGGATGTTCGAGAATTTACTGGGGATCAATCATGAAGGCATTTACTCAGCACTCGGGTTTAGTCGGTCCAATGGATCGCGCTAATGTGGATACTGATATGATTATCCCCAAACAGTTTTTAAAATCCATTAAGCGCAGTGGCTTTGGTCCTAATCTATTTGATGAATTGCGTTATATGGATGAGGGACAGCCGGGGCAGGATTGCACTCACCGTCCAGTTAACCCAGATTTCCCACTCAATTTACCCCGTTATAGCGGTGCCTCTATCCTGTTGGCGAGAAAAAACTTTGGTTGTGGTTCCAGTCGTGAACATGCACCTTGGGCATTGGAAGACTATGGATTTAGAGCCGTTATAGCACCCAGTTATGCAGATATTTTTTATAATAACTGCTTTAAAAATGGCTTGCTTCCTGTGATTTTAAGTGAACAGCAGTTAGATGTTTTGTTTGCAGAAATGTACGCAGACGAGGGTTACCAGTTAACAATCGATTTGGTTGAGCAGACAGTTGTTTGCCCTAGTGGTGAGAGCTTTGCATTTGAAATTGATGAATTTCGCAAAGACTGTTTAGTCAAAGGCTTAGACGAAATTGGATTGACCTTACAGTCTGCGCAAGCAATAAAAGATTATGAAAAAACTCGGGCCGCACAACAGCCTTGGGTATTTGGAGCAATTAAATAATGGCGAAACAAGTATTGATATTACCCGGAGATAATATTGGGCCAGAAATTGTCGCTGAAGCGGTCAAGGTGCTTGAGCGTGTGGATGCAATTTTTGGATTGGATATTCAATTGGATTACGCCCATTTAGGGGGTGCGGGATTGGATGCAGAAGGCTCGCCCTGCCCCCCGCAGACATTAGAAAAAGCACGTGCATCTGATGCCATCTTATTAGGTGCTGTGGGCGGTCCTCAGTGGGATAATGTCGAACGTCATTTACGCCCCGAAAAAGGGTTACTGACTATTCGTTCAGAGCTAGATCTGTTTGGCAATTTGCGACCAGCAATTATGTATCCGCAGTTGGCCCATGCGTCATCATTAAAGCCTGAGTTTGTCTCTGGCTTGGATATCTTAATTGTCCGCGAATTAGTGGGTGGGATTTATTTTGGTGAGCCTCGAGGTATTCGCACCTTAGAAGATGGTCAGCGCGAGGGCTATAACACCTATAAATACAATGAATCTGAAATTAGACGCATTGGTAAGATGGCCTTTGAAGCCGCTATGGTCAGAAATAAGCGGTTGTGTTCGGTTGATAAGTCTAATGTTTTAGAAGCAACGGTGCTTTGGCGTGAAATTATCAGTGATATGGCTGCGGATTATCCTGAAGTTGAGTTGAGTCATATGTATGTCGATAATGCGGCTATGCAGTTGGTAATGAACCCAAAACAGTTTGATGTGGTGGTCACTGGTAATATGTTTGGCGATATTTTATCGGATACAGCGGCAATGTTAACCGGCTCAATCGGCATGTTGCCCTCGGCATCATTGGATAAGGATGGTGGCGGTATGTATGAACCCTGCCATGGTTCGGCACCCGATATCGCCGGTCAGAGTATTGCTAATCCATTGGCAACTATTTTGTCAGTGGCGATGATGCTTCGATATTCGTTGAATGCATCAGAGGCTGCAAATGCTATCGAACAAGCAGTCAGTCAGGTTTTGGATAGTGGTTTGAGGACTGCTGATATTCAAACTGAGGGTTGCAAGTTAGTAGGCACCGTTGAAATGGGCGATGCAGTGGTTGCAGCCCTATAAATAAATTTTTGTAACAAAGATCGAGAAAAGGTTATACCCATGAAAAAGACAGGTTTTGTAGGTTGGCGTGGCATGGTGGGCTCAGTGTTAATGGAGCGCATGCGTCAAGAATCAGATTTTAAAGATATACAGCCAATATTTTTTACCACCTCTCAGGCGGGACAAAAAGGACCCGATGTGGGTGTTGAAATCCCACTTTTGCAAAGTGCTCATGATATAGAGGCTCTTGCCCAGATGGATATTATCGTAACCTGTCAGGGGGGTGATTACACCAAGCAAGTCTACCCCCAGCTGCGCAGTAGCGGTTGGCAGGGATATTGGATTGATGCCGCCTCAGCATTGCGTATGGAAGACAGCTCTATTATTGTTTTAGACCCTGTAAATTCCAAAGTAATCGAAGACGGCCTAGCGAGTGGTGTCAAAGACTATATTGGCGGCAACTGTACCGTTAGCTTAATGCTGATGGCTCTAGGTGGCTTATTTAATGCCAATCTAGTGGAATGGGCTAGTTCAATGACTTATCAGGCAGCTTCAGGTGCCGGTGCGCAAAATATGCGCGAATTAATTACTCAGATGGGTGTTATTAAGCAAACTGTGGCAGATAGTTTGGCTAATCCTGCCTCGGCTATACTTGATATTGATCGGCAGGTAACGGATACATTGCGCAGTGATAGTTTTCCGGTAGATAACTGGGGGTTTCCACTGGCGGGTAGTTTGCTTCCCTATATTGATTCACAGTTAGACAACGGTCAAAGCCGAGAAGAGTGGAAAAATCAGGCGGAAACCAACAAAATTCTTGGCCGTGATGGAAATCCTATTCCACTGGATGGGCTCTGTGTCAGAATCGGTGCAATGCGTTGTCACAGTCAGGCATTAACCATTAAATTGACCCAAGATGTTCCTATGGATGAGATTGAGTCAATGCTAGCAGAGGCTAATCCCTGGGCTAAGTTTGTACCCAATACTAAAGAGGCGTCTGTTGAACACTTAACCCCTGCCGCTGTAACCGGTGGCTTGCAGGTGCCGGTTGGGCGCGTGCGTAAGATGAATATGGGTGATCAGTACCTTTCTGCTTTCACTGTGGGTGATCAGCTATTATGGGGTGCTGCAGAACCCTTGCGGCGCATGTTGCGAATTTTGGTTGAGCGGTAACTGACCTTAGTTAAAAGGTTATAACTATGAGACAAATAATTGCATTTTTTTTAAGTTGGAGAGGGGTCATTGGCTTTTTTAAGCAGATGGCCTGCGCAATTATTTTGTCTCTGTGTTGCGCAATGGCCGCCGCTGATAGTTCTGCTATATCGCCATCTCTAGCCGATAAGCCCATTACTCCAACACATACAGTCGTAATCGGCGATACCCTATGGAATGTAGCCATTCGGTTGCGGCCAGACAATATGCCTATGGCCCAAGCAATGGATATCCTTTATGAAAGTAATCCTGATGCATTTCTTGAAGGAGATAGCACCAAGCTGATAGAGGGATCAGTGGTTAGCTTTCCGTCATTAACTGTTGTTGAAAAAATACCTGAGATAATAGTTTCAAAGCAAAATTCTACTCTGGTTATTCCCAGTCTAGAAAGTTTACAG
>DKNZ01000083.1:30512-30744 GCA_002469845.1 Cellvibrionales bacterium UBA7375
AGAGAGTGTAGAGAATGCTGTCGAAGTAACGGCTGAAGCTAAAGATAGCCCAGTCGATGCCATAATCGATGGCGTAGAAAAAGTCACCGAAGAAGATGAAAGTATACAGCTTCAAGATTTAAAGGAATCTGTGGAGATAGATTTATCTGACAATAATGAGACCGTCAAAGAATTTATTTTGCCAGCGCAGACATTGAGTCAGCCGACAGAATATATCGATATTACAAAATCA
>DKNZ01000083.1:31071-49453 GCA_002469845.1 Cellvibrionales bacterium UBA7375
AGCCAAATACGTCACTGGTTGAACAGTTAAAAACACGAGTACAAAAAATTGATACCAAGGGTTTTTATCAGCTACTGTCCAAAGTAAAACAGCTTCCCATAGATTTTTGGATTTTTTTGGGTGCCCTTATTTTTGCCATAGTCATTAATCGCTTCAGAAAGTTAAATAATGCGCACAAATCAGAAGACCATTTAATTGAAACAGAAAAGCCCATAGAGGCTGTACTTGATGGACCATTTGCGGATAATTCTGGCGATGATGTTTTTGCTGATACAGCTGAAGATGATGAAGTTGATAAGGTACAGCAAAAAGATATTAAGCCCCAGCCTAAAGAAGATATTCAGCTTCCTGGTGTTGAAGCGTTAGAAGCACAGTTACGTGAAGATAAGGATGGTGAGCAGGTCCAAGTGGGTCAGGCTCTGGAGGTTGATTTTGAAGATGACACATTGGAAATTGATCCACTTCAGATCAAACTCGATATGGCATCATTATGTATAGAAATGGGTGATATTGAGAGTGCTCAGGCAATCCTTGAAGAAATTATTGGCGAAGCTGATAAACAAGGCAAAGCCAAGGCTCGAGAAATATTGGATAGTATTGAAACCTAATTGGCGGATGCATTAGTGACTGATTGGATTTATACAGAAGGTTGCATGATACCGGAAGATAAGCATCTACCAACTGGTGTGACCCGGTATGCGGCTATTGTTCAGTACCAGGGCACTGATTTTTGTGGATTTCAACGTCAAAAACATAGCCCTTCAGTGCAACAAGAATTAGAGCAGGCTTTAAGTTATGTTGCCGATTGTCCAGTCAAAACTCATTGTGCAGGTCGAACAGATACTGCCGTCCATGCTAGCCATCAAGTGATTCATTTTGATACTTCGGCTGAACGTTCTGGTTACAGTTGGGTGCAAGGGGCGAATAGTCAATTACCCGACAGTATTGCCTTAATTTGGGCCGACAAAACAACCCAAGACTTTCATTCTCGGTTTAGTGCCGGGGCAAGAACGTATCGTTATGTTATCGACAATAGTCCAACCCGGCCGGCAATTATGGCGGCGGCCGTCACTTGGGTGAAAAAGCCATTAGATATCTCATTGATGCAGGATGGCTGTCAATACTTGCTAGGGGAGCAGGACTTTTCTGCCTTTAGAGGCTCTGGTTGTCAGTCAAACTCTCCTTGGCGCAATGTCCATAGGGCTAATGTATATCGTCGCGGCAACCTAGTTATCTTTGAAATTACCGCCAATGCATTTTTATTGCATATGGTGCGTAATATAGTAGGCTCTCTTCTAGACGTTGGAACTGGAAGTAAACAACCAGTATGGATTGAGCAGCTATTAGCCGCAGCTGATCGCTGTAAAAGTGCCGCCACGGCAGCCCCCGATGGGTTATATTTAGTGGCGGTTGATTATCCGACTAAATTTGACTTGCCAGCAGTTGCGAAAGGCCCGGTTTTTTTGCCGGAAAATCTAGGTATTACAGAAGAATAAGTTATGACAGTTCGTGTAAAAATTTGTGGAATTACCAGTCCAGAGCAGGCGTTAATGGCGCAGCAAAGTGGCGCAGATGCTATAGGATTAGTGATTTATGAAAAAAGTCCGCGTTATGTGGATATTGAGCAAGCGGCAAATATTAGAGCTGTTATTGGTCAATCGACCCTTGCCATTGCTTTGCTGGTCAATCCTAGTGAGAGTCTTGTTAAACAGGTCATTTCTGAGGTGAAACCTGATTACATTCAGTTTCATGGTGATGAGACGGCTGAATTTTGCCATCAATTTAATGTGCCGTTTATAAGAGCTGTGCGTATGCGTGATGGCTTAGATATAGAGGCCGAAGTTGCTGCCTACAAAGCTGAGGGTGGATTTTTATTTGATGCTTGGAATGATGATCTCTACGGTGGCACAGGACATAGTTTTGATTGGAGTAGATTACCTGACTCCGCTGATTACAAATTAATTCTTGCTGGTGGTTTAAACCCAAGTAACGTAGCTCAAGCGGTGTCTATAACAAACCCTTACATGGTAGATGTTAGTGGCGGTGTTGAGGCGAGTCCGGGTGTCAAAGATCCAGTGAAAGTTAAAGCTTTTATAACACAAGCTAAAAAATAACATAAAAATGTCATACTGATATAAATTCCTACGCTATAGCTTAGCGACTGTGGATTTCTCGTGTTAGAATAGCTAAATAATTAATACCAATGATCGCTTGCCTTTCATTGGATAACAGTTGAAAGGTAAATTGATGGATTGGCTGAAACGCATCCGACCTTCGGGTCCCGCATCAACAAACAGTAACCGATCAAGCGCTGTCCCTGAAGGCTTGTGGAAAAAGTGCCCTAAATGTGCGGCCCCGCTTTACCGGCCAGAGCTTGAGCGCAACCAAGACGTCTGTCCTAAATGTGGTCATCACATGCGTATTGGCGCTCGTCGTAGGCTTGATATATTTTTAGATGAGCAAGGCCGAGAGGAAATCGGCGCTGATATCGTTGCTATAGATCGTTTGCGTTTTAAAGATGTCAAAAAATACAAAGATCGCCTGACCGAGGCGCAAAAGAAAACCGGCGAAAAAGACGCATTATTAGCAATGTCTGGTAGCCTTCACTCTATGCCCATTGTTGCCTGTGCGTTTGAGTTTGCTTTTCACGGTGGGTCTATGGGCTATGCGGTAGGTGAAAAATTTACTAGAGCCTCAACTTTAGCATTAGAACAAAAAATTCCATTTATATGCTTCGCTGCTACCGGCGGTGCCCGAATGCAAGAAGCGCTTATTTCATTAATGCAAATGGCCAAAACCAGCGCTGTCCTTGAGCGCTTAAAAATTGCTGGCGTGCCTTATATTTCAGTTATGACCGATCCAGTGTATGGCGGTGTATCTGCTAGCTTGGCCATGCTCGGTGATCTTAACGTGGCTGAGCCCGGTGCTCGAGCAGGGTTTGCCGGCCCTAATATTATTGAACAAACCATTCGTCAGAAGCTGCCTAAAGGTTTCCAAAGAAGTGAATTCCTGCTTGAAAAAGGCCATATTGATATGATTATTAGCCGCGCAGAAATGCGTGATCGTTTGGGAAGTATTCTTTCCAAGCTAACAGGTCAACCTGAACCGGCTAATGACTAACCGCTTATTGGCGGAATGGTTAGAGCTTCTTGAGCAAAGGCACCCCTGTGAAATTGATATGGGTGTTGAAAGAGTTGCCACCGTCTGGCAGCGCTACAAAGCCAGCCAATCTTTAACGGGAGAGGTTGGTAAGTCCAAGGTGATAACCGTCGCCGGCACTAATGGCAAGGGCTCCTGTGTTGCCAGTATGCAGGCCATATTGCTAGCTAATGATTATTCTGTAGGCAGTTTTACCTCTCCGCATTTTCACACCTATAACGAGCGCATTTGTATCAATGGATCGCCCGTTGCTGATCATGTAATTGTCGCTGCATTTGAATCTATAGAACAATTAAGAGAGGAAATTTCTCTTACCTATTTTGAATTTAACACCTTGGCAGCGCTAATTATATTTAGCCACAGTGATTTAGATATGGTCCTTCTTGAGGTGGGTTTAGGCGGTCGTTTGGATGCTGCTAATATAATAAATTGCGATGTCGCGGTTCTCACTAGTATTGATTTAGATCATCAGCAGTGGCTTGGTGATACTAGAACCAAAATAGCTAAAGAAAAACTAGGTATCGCCCGCGCTGATAGACCATTAATTATAGGGGAGAAAAATTATCCCAATGGTTTTGATAAATTGGTCCAAGACACCCAAGCCAAGCCCCTATGGCTTGGAAAAGATTTCGATTTTACCGAAAATAATCAAAGCTTTTCTATTCGTCCAAATGGTATTAAGAAGAATTCTGACTTTATCACTTTAGATAAACTATCAAATAAAGGGTTGTTAGCGGTTAATAAGACTTTAGCACTTCAGGCATTGGTGAGTGTAGGTTTTAGTTTGCATGCAAATAAATGTCGATCTGCATTAAATTCTGTCTCGGTATTGGGCCGACAACAGCGTATAACTTTTAAATCTGTCCCTATTATTTTAGATGTTGCACACAATCCCGCCGCCGCCGCAGTACTAGCTGATAAATTGCGCTCAGAGCAGGGTAAGACTATTGCCGTGGCGTCTGTTTTGGAAGATAAGGATTGGCCTTCAATGGTCTCACAATTAAAGTCTGAAGTAGATAATTGGCATATTGCGGAATTAACCGGAATTTCTCGTGCAGCAAAAGGACAATCATTGCTTAAACTGTTATACAATACTGGTATTGAAGCTGTATTAAGCGAGAGTGTTGACCAGGCTTTTCAATCGGCTGTCTCTGAGGCGGGCAAAACGGGAAAAGTAGTGGTTTTTGGATCGTTTCATACCGTTGCTAAGGTTTTGGATTTTATATCAATGGAGGTTATAGGTGAGTGATGGTTTAAAGCAGCGAATTATCGGCGCACTGGTTCTGGGTGCTTTAGGATTAATTCTGTTGCCACTAGCACTAGATTTCACAGACCCTAAGAAGATTGATCGCACCTCATTAATACCGCCTGCCCCCAATGTCGAGATTACTGACATTGTGATTGCCAAGCGGCCAGACGGGGTTAAGGATGGGGCCGATGTTGCGTTAGCGTTCGATGTAAATCGATTACAGCCTGTGCAAGAAAATGATACCAACTATCAGGGCTTAGATGACTCAGGACTGCCCCAAAGATGGTATTTGCAGGTAGGAAGCTACGAAGATCAAGTCTCGGCCAATAAATTAAAACAGTCGTTACTGGCTAAACAATACAAAGTGTTTCTAAAGCGCGTTAAAATAAACAAAAAAATATTTCACAGGGTCTACATCGGCCCCGAAATTAGTCGTCGTAATGCTATCGCTGATAAAAGTACGATTGATCAATTACTTGTTACAGATTCAATTGTTTTAAAATACGTACCCTAAATAAGGGATAAGTTATGGATATTGCAGTTGCAGATATAGGTATTGCCGTAATTGTTGCCATTTCTGGTGTGATTAGCCTTGTTAGAGGCTTTGTCAAAGAGGCAATGTCCTTAGTTATTTGGGTGGCTGCGTTTGTAATAGCTATGACGTTTAGCGAGGCTGCCTCGGAACTTCTTGTTAATTTTATTGATCTGGCATCTATTCGACAACTAGCAGCATGGGGTGGCTTATTTGTAGGTACCCTTTTAGTGGGGGCGGTATTTAATTTTATATTAGGAAAGCTAGTAACCTCAACAGGCCTTGGGGGAACAGACAGAACATTAGGATTAGTTTTTGGGGTATTCAGAGGACTATTAGTGGTTTTAGCGCTAGTCATTGCTCTACCAAAGGCTATTCCAGTTGAGCAGGACCCTTGGTGGCAAGAATCAACACTTATTCCAGTATTTCAAAACTTTGAAGACTGGGGTAGGGAAGCAGCAACAGACGTCAAAAACTTACTAACTGGTTGGATTTAACTCATGTGCGGTGTGGTTGGAATAGCAGGAAACTCAGATGTTAATTTAGAGCTCTACGATGCTCTAACAATGCTCCAGCATAGAGGGCAAGATGCTGCTGGTATGGTCACTGATAGTCATGGCGAACTGCATCAGTGCAAAGGCGAAGGTTTGGTGCGCGATGTTTTTCGCCGCAGCCATATGTTGCGTCTTGTGGGTAGATTAGGTGTTGGACATTGTCGCTATCCAACGGCCGGTAGCTCTGGGCCAGCAATGGCGCAACCATTGTATGTAAACTCCCCCTATGGCATTTGTATAGCCCACAATGGCAATCTCACCAACGCGGATGAATTGCGTGAAGATATTTTTAGAACGGATCTTCGTCATCTAAATACAGATTCTGATTCTGAAGTGTTACTTAATGTGTTTGCCCATGAATTACAGGTTAGAGGAAAACTCGAGCCAACCAGTGAGGACATCTTTGCTTCGGTATCAGAAGTTCATAAGCGCTGTCGCGGTGCCTATGCAGTTGTGGGATTAATTGCTAACTACGGCATGTTTGCCTTTCGCGACCCCCATGGTATTCGTCCTCTGTGTTTTGGTGTGCGTCATACAGAGCAGGGTGATGAATATGCGGTCGTTTCAGAGTCTGTAGTGCTAGATAGTTTGGGGTTTGAATTAATTCGTGACCTGGAGCCCGGTGAGGCCTTGTTTGTTGACACTAAAGGCAATCTTCACCTGCAGCAATGTGCCGAAAATCCTCAGTTGTCTCCCTGTATTTTTGAGCATGTTTATTTTGCTAGACCAGATTCACTGATGGATAATATTTCAGTATACAAGTGCAGGCTTCGCATGGGTGAGAAGCTCGCAGATAAGATACTACGCGAAAAGCCAGATCATGATATTGATGTGATTATCCCAATTCCCGATACCAGTAGAGTGTCCTCTCAGGCGCTGGCTGAGCGACTTGGGGTTAAAATTCGTGAAGGCTTTATGAAAAACCGCTATATAGGCCGAACCTTTATTATGCCAGGGCAAAAAGAGCGTAAAAAATCCGTTCGTCAAAAGCTAAATGCGGTTAAATTAGAATTTGCAGGTAAAAATGTACTTTTGGTTGATGATTCCATTGTCCGTGGAACCACCTCCAAAGAGATTATTCAAATGGCCAGAGATGCCGGCGCCAAAAAAGTCTATATGGTGTCAGCAGCACCGGGAGTGCGCTACCCCAACGTGTATGGCATTGATATGCCAACCGCTGATGAACTGATAGCGCATGGCCGAACAGACGACGAAGTAGGTGAGATTATTGGTGCTGATTGGATTATTTATCAGGATCTAAAGGATTTAATTGCATCCGGTATCGAGGGGAATCCTGAAGTTAAACGCTTTGATTGCTCAGTTTTTGATGGTGATTACGTCACTGGCGATGTGGATCAGTCATACCTGAATCATATCCATGCAACACGAAATGACGATGCTAAACAGAATAAAAACCCCTCTACTGACAATAAAAAGCAATCAGTCATTGGAATTCACAACAACAGCGTTAGCTGATTTTGCTAGATTTGGTAGAATAGCCCCATGAAAAATAAAGATACGTCATATCAGCAAGAAACAAACGCCATTCGGGGTGGCTATCAGCCTACCCATGAAAATGAGCATTCAGAAGCCTTATTTCTTACTTCTAGCTATGTATTTGATAGCGCTGAAATGGCGGCCCAAAGCTTTAGTAACGAGATAGAAGGCAATGTTTACTCGCGTTATACCAATCCTACGGTTAGATGCTTTGAACGGCGACTAGCCATGTTAGAAGAGGGTGAACAGGCAGTGGCTACGTCCTCAGGAATGGCTGCTACCCTAGCCGTAATTATGGCGTTACTAGAATCTGGTGATCATATTATCTGCTCGCGGGATGTATTTGGTAGCACCCGTGTACTTATGGACCAATACATTATCAAATTTGGTGTTGAAGTCAGCTATGTGCCATTAACAAATTTATCGGCATGGCAGGACGCGGTTAAAACTAATACTAAAATGTTTTTCTGTGAAACACCCTCTAACCCGCTATCAGAAATAGCAGATTTGGAAGGTCTTAGTCAGATAGCCAAACAAGCAGATGCACTATTGGTTGTTGATAACTGTTTTTGCACGCCAGCGCTACAAAAGCCGCTTAAATGGGGTGCGGATATAGTGGTCCACTCTGCGACTAAATATATTGATGGTCAGGGAAGAGCACTTGGCGGTGCCGCTGTGGGTAGCGCACAATTAATGGATCAGATACAGGGATTTTTGCGCGCAGCAGGGCCAACTATGAGTCCGTTTAACGCATGGATATTCTTAAAGGGACTCGAAACATTAAGCCTTAGAATGAAAGCTCACTCAGCCAGTGCAAGTGCATTGGCGCTATGGCTTTCACAACACCCTAAAGTAAGTAAGGTATTTTTTGCAGGACTTGCCGATCATCCAGGACACAGTCTGGCGAAAAAACAGCAAACAGATTTTGGTGCTGTGGTTTCTTTTGTGGTTGAGGGTGGGCAAAAAGCCGCATGGAAAGTGATTGATGCAACCCAAATGATCTCGCTTACAGCTAATTTGGGTGATGCCAAGACTACAATTGTCCACCCAGCAACCACTACCCACGGTCGTTTAGGTGCTGAAGCACTTGTTGAGGCAGGTATAGAACAAGGTCTAATACGAATCGCAGTGGGCCTTGAGGATCTAGAAGATATTAAAAATGATATAGATTTGGGCCTTTCTCAACTCTAAATCATGATCTATAACCTCTGTGCAATAGTAGATAACACAAACCTACAAAGTCGATTGCATAATGTTTCTAAATAAACTATTCAAACAAACTATGGTCAGTGCCCAAGATGCTCTAGTTGGTAGAGATCAGTCTATTCAGGTGACTAATTGTCATCAAATAACCCAACAGCCTATTCAGCCACCTTTTGATAAAGCCCTAGAACAAGCTGTAGTCGCTATGGGCTGTTTTTGGGGTGCTGAAAGACGTTTTTGGCAGCAACAAGGCGTGGTGTCAACGGCCGTTGGTTATGCAGGTGGTTTTACCCCAAATCCCAGTTATCATGAAGTCTGTTCAGGTCAAACCGGACATACAGAGGTTGTGCTTGTAGTATTTGATCCTCAGCAAATAAGTTACAACCAATTACTCAAGGTTTTTTGGCAATCTCATGACCCTACTCAGGGAATGCGTCAGGGAAATGATACTGGCACCCAGTATAGATCCGCTATCTACTGTAGTGATGAAGACCAATTAAAACAGGCTAAAGAGTCAGCACAAATAGCACAAACGCTTTTGAGTGAAAGAGGTTATGGTGCCATTACCAGTGAGATTTGCTTGGCACCCATTTTTTACTATGCTGAGGATGATCATCAGCAGTATTTAGCCAAGCACCCTGAGGGTTATTGTGGTTTACGCGGCACGGGGATTAGTTACCCCTAATAGCTATTAGCGCTTAAGATCTGCGGTTGGAATTGCCTGCAACAATTCTTGGGTATAGGGCATTTTTGGTATAGCCCAGATCGTTTCTGTATTTCCCTGTTCAACTAATTTTCCATGTTGCATTACTGCGACTCGATCACAAATAGAGCGGACTACTGAAAGGTCATGGGATATAAACAGCATAGTCAGATTGCGCTGTTTCACTAAGTCGAGAATAAGTTCTAATATCTGCGCCTGAATAGTTACATCTAATGCTGAAACGGGCTCATCGGCAACAATAAATTCTGGGTTTGTAGCTATAGCTCGACCAATTGCAATTCGCTGGCGTTGACCGCCAGAAAATTCATGAGGATATTTTAAAACACTCGATCTATCCAATCCCACAGCATCCATTAATTTTTGAACCTGTTGGGCGACTGTCTTTTTGTTGGCAACAGCGTGATAAAGCAGTGGTTCTGCCAATGTTTCATAGACCGTCATTCTTGGATTTAATGAGGCATATGGATCTTGAAAAATCATTTGTAGTTTTGGTCGCCAAGGTAATAATTGGCTAGGTTTTAATGCGCACAGGTCAGTTCCAGAATAAATCACCGAGCCCGAAGTCATAGGAGTCAGTTGAAGTATTGAGCGCCCAAGCGTTGATTTACCTGAACCAGATTCACCCACTAGTCCAAAAATTTCACCTTTTTTAATATCAAGGCTGACATCGTCTACCGCTTTTACTAACACATCGCTACTGCTAGAAAAGTCTCTAAAGTAGGTTTTTACATGGTTAACTTTGATTAAAGTTGAACCCGCTTGAGCATCACTCGCTTTTACTTTGGCCCCCTTGGGAATCGCCGATAAAAGTTTTTTGGTGTACGCGCTGGTACAGTTGTTAAAGACCTCTTTAGTGGTGTTTTGTTCCTGTGTTTTGCCCTCACACATTACCAGCACATTATCGGCAATACCTGCAACCACACCAAGATCATGACTGATAAAAATCACAGCGACATCGCGGGTTTTTTGTAGTTGTTTAATAAGTTTAAGAATCTGTGCCTGAATGGTCACATCTAATGCAGTGGTTGGTTCATCGCAGATAAGTAGGCGGGGTTTATTTATAAGCGCCATCGCAATCATTGCACGTTGTCGCATGCCGCCAGAAAATTCGTGGGGATAACTATCAAAACGGGTATCGGCATTAATAATTCCCACTTCATTTAATAGATTAATTGCCTCAGTTCGGGCGGCTTTTCGACTCAGTCGCAATGTTGTATCTGGATGATAAATTAGGGGTTCAATTAACTGCTCACCAATGGTTAAAAAAGGATTCAGAGAAGTCATGGGATCTTGGAAAATCATGGCTATATGATTGCCGCGCAACTGACGCATTCGGTCTGAACTACAGGCTAATAAATCTTCACCATCAAAGTTTGCTGTACCGCCTTCAATTACGGCTGGTGGTTTGGGTAGCAGATCTAATAAGCTATAACAGGTAACTGATTTGCCAGACCCAGACTCACCGACAATTGCTAGAGTTTCCCCCTTATCAACACTAAAGCTAACCTCGTCTACAGCTTTAACCACACCGTTTCTAGTATGGAAAAAAACTTTAAGATCTTTGACGTCTAGAAGTGCCATATCAGTCCCTTGAAGCTCTTGGGTCAAGTGCATCGCGCAAACCATCACCTAAAAAGTTAAGCGCAAATAAAGTTAAAGAAAGAGTAATACCCGGAAAGATCAACAACCAAGGATACTCTTCCATGGTTTCAACGCCATAATTAATCAGTAGTCCCCAAGAGCTTTCGGGAGGCTGAATTCCAAGCCCTAAAAAGCTTAAAAAGGCCTCTAATAGCATCACGCTTGGAATGGTTAATGTGGTGTAAACAATCACTGGCCCCAATGTGTTTGGAATAATATGTCGGCGGATAATGGCCCATCTAGACAGCCCCATAGAATAGGCGGCTTCAATAAATTCCTGCTTGCGCAAAGCCATCACCTGACTGCGAACAATACGCGCCATAGTCAGCCATTCCACAGCGCCAATAGCGACAAATAACAGCAGAATATTACGCCCAAAAACAACCATCAGTAACACAATAAAAATCATAAAGGGCAGGGCATACATAATATCTACAATACGCATCATGATGGCATCTACGCGACCGCCAATAAAACCAGCAATAGCACCCCATAGAATACCAATAACCAGAGCAACGGCAGTAGCGACAAAGCCGACCATAAGAGACACACGGCCGCCATACATAACACGCGTGAGCATATCTCGACCAAAGATGTCAGTGCCCAACCAATGGGCGGCAGAGGGGGGTGTCGCGCCAAGCATTAGGTCTTGTTCTTCATAGTTGTAGGGTGCAATCCAAGGCGTTAGTAAAGAAACCACGCAGAGAGTTGCCAGTACTGCGAAACCAAATAATGCCATACGGTTTTTTCGCAATTTAATCCAAGCATCTAGCCATAGAGAAGTTCGTTGTTGTGATGTTTGAGAGGGACTATGCATTAGTTTCCTCCCCGAGCTTGCTGGCGAAGTTTAGGGTTAAGCCATATCGCAAGCATGTCTGATAGTAAATTAAATACAATAATTAGACCGGCAAAAAAGATGGTCATCCCCAAAATCATGGTGTAATCGCGGTTAAATGCTGAAGTCACATAAAATCGCCCCAACCCAGGGATTTGAAATATAGTCTCAACCACAAAAGAGCCACCCAAAAGACCGGCAAAGGCCGGTCCTAAAAAGGCAATCACTGGTATTAGCCCACCGCGCAGTGCATGTTTACAAATAATGAGTCGTTCAGATAAGCCCTTAGCCCGAGCGGTGCGAATATAATCTTGTGATAATACTTCGAGCATACCGCCTCGAGACAGCCGAGCAATATAGGCCGCATAACCAGTGCCCAGGGTGAGCGCCGGCAAAATTTTATCTCCGGGAATATCACCCCAGCCGGAAATGGGCAACCATTCTAAATGTATACCAAAAACTAAGATTAAGATGGGGCCCAATAAAAATGATGGCATGCAAATACCCAGCATAGCTGCTGACATGGGGATATAGTCCTGCAGGGTATTGGGTCGAATTGCCGCTAATACACCTGCACTAATGCCAATCACTAACGCGACCAACATAGCATAAAAGGCTAATTCAGCAGTGACAGGCAAACCTGCGGCTATCAATTCATTAACGGTGCGTCCAGAGTACTTAAATGAGGGGCCAAAATCCCCTTGAATCACATCACTCAGATAGCTTATGTATTGCTGCCACAGAGGTTGGTCTAAATTGTACTGAGCCTCCAGAGCTCGGGCGACTTCAGGTGGTACTGCTTTTTCTGCAGAAAAGGGTCCACCCGGTGCGCTGTGAATCAACATAAAGGTCACTGTAATAACAACTAGCAATACAGGAATAGCCTGAAGTAAGCGACCGATAATAAATCTAAGCATTACTGATCTACCCCCTCAGTCTTTATCGGCTCAAGATACATATCTCGGTAATTGGCTTGATTGAGAATATTGCGACCAAAATTCTTTACCGAAGGATGTACAAGATTATTAGAGGTATAAACATAAATCGGAATAACCGGCATTTCTTCTAACAGTATTTTTTCGGCCTGCTTGAAAACCTCCAAGCGGGCATTATGTGTCTTTGCCTCGGGTGCATGCTTAAGAATTAACTGGTCATAGTCACTATTACACCAGTTAGTTCGATTATTTCCCCCATTGCAAAGAAACATATCAAGGAAGTTATTTGGATCTACATAATCTCCTATCCAACCTGCTCGAGCTATTTCATAGTGGCGATTGCTCACGGTATCTAGATAAACTTTCCATTCCTGATTAAGCAGTGTGACATCAATATTAAGATGTTTTTTCCACATCTGTTGCAGGGCCACAGCAATTTTTCGGTGCCCCTCGCTAGTGTTATAAAGAATTTCCGTGGTGGGAAAGCCCTTGCCATTTGGGTAGCCCGCCTCAGCTAACAATTTTTTTGCCCCTTGGGGATCAAATTTAAGATCGCTTTCAGGGTAGTAGCCCATGGTTCCCGGTGGCGTTATGGCATAGGCGGGTATTTGACCCCCTTTGGTGATTTGAGTGACTAGCTGATCTCGATTAATAGTCATACCCAGTGCGCGCCGAACTCGCTTATCCTGCAAATGTGGCTGGTCCACATTTAAACGGTAAAAATAGATACCTAAATAGGGTTGAATACGCAGTGCGGGATTCTGTGATTCTGTGTAGACCTCAATCTTATCAGAGGGAATACCACTGTAATGCAATTGGCCGGCGCGAAACATACGCTCTTCGGTAGTTACATTCTCAGTGGGGTAGAATACCACCTGATTAAGACCAATATTATCTGCATTCCAATAATGGGGATTGCGCTCAACGGTGATTCTTCGATTAATCTTCCATTCTTTTAATTGAAAAGCGCCGTTACCGACAATATTACCTTCATAGGTCCAACGTGTCCCCCGTTGATCGGCGGTACCAAATTTTTCCACTGTAGCTCGGTGAACAGGGTAGGTGCTGTAATGGTCTAGTAACTGTAAAAAGTAGGGTATGGGGTTGGTTAGAGTAACTTGCAGCCTATAATCATCTAAGGCTTTTACACCCACCTGATCAAAATCGTTTATTTCGCCCTCGTAATAGGCTTTGGCATTTTCAATAGGGAAGTACATGTAAGCGTAGAGGTTGCCAAGCGCTGGTTGAAGAGCCCGCCACCATGACCAGATATAATCATGCGCATTGTGGGGGTCACCATTAGACCAGCGTGCATCTTTGCGTAAATAAAAAGTATAAACACGACCATCGTCACTTATATCCCAAGATTCCGCAACCCCAGGACGAGGTTCAAGGGTCTCACCATCTTTATGAATTAATCCTTCCATTAACGCAGAAATAATATGATGCTCAGGAACACCCGTTGCTATATGAGGATCAAGGCTCTGAGGTTCAGTGCCATTGCCCCAGTGAAGGGTGCCGTTGAGGTTTCCTGAATCCACATTGCTTTGGTAGTCGCCACAGCCCGACAGGCCAAGCGTTAGGCTCAGAGCGACCAACAGTAGAACCGATTTTGAACAATGTTTTTGATTTAGCATCCACTACTTCCTTATTCCTACTATCATTATATGGATAAACCGCAATAAAAATACACTTTGATTCAGTAATAGCTGTGTTTTGACCAGCTTTGGTTGTTGCACTTGGCGTGTAAACCTCGCATAATCTCGCGCCTCGAATCTTTTCAATGGTGGCCCCCTTTGGTCCCCTCGCAATAGACGACTATTAACTCCGCCAGGCCCGGAAGGGAGCAACGGTAGTAGTTATTCTGTGTGCCGAGGTGTGGCTATTGGGGGTCATCGCCATTCTTCCTTTGCGGTCGTCGAATATATACCTATAATGGTGTTTTGATTATCACTGAGTAACCCCTATGAGCTATCAGGTTCTTGCCCGAAAATGGCGCCCCAACAACTTTTCTGAAATGGTTGGGCAAGAGCATGTGTTGCAGGCATTAATTAATGCCCTCGACAATGATCGCTTGCATCATGCCTATTTGTTTACGGGTACTCGTGGTGTGGGTAAAACCACTATTGCGCGAATTTTGGCAAAGTGCTTGAACTGTGAAGAAGGCGTTAGTTCAAAACCCTGCGGTGTTTGCAGTAGCTGTAAAGAAATTGCATCAGGTCGCTTTATCGATTTAATGGAAGTTGATGCTGCGTCCCGCACCGGTGTGGACGATATGCGAGACCTTCTTGATAATGTGCAGTATGCACCCGCTCGAGGTCGTTACAAGGTCTATCTAATCGATGAGGTGCATATGCTGTCTAAGCAAAGTTTTGCCGCTTTGCTTAAAACCCTAGAAGAGCCACCCGAACATGTGAAGTTTCTTTTTGCGACCACAGATCCGCAAAAATTGCCAATTACTGTCTTATCCAGATGTCTGCAGTTTAATCTTAAAAACCTCAGTACAGATAAAATTTCTCAGCATCTCAATTATGTTCTTAATGAAGAAAAATTACCTTCAGAGGCGTTGGGTACATTGGCATTGGCGCGCGCGGCTGACGGCAGTATGCGAGATGCCCTCAGTCTTACAGACCAGGCGATTGGCCACGGTGGTGGCAAAATCACTGAGTCTGATGTCAACGCAATGCTGGGGACTATTGACCGCAGTTTTGCTATCGATATCTGTAATGCCTTAATCGCAGGTGAGGGAACTCAACTATTAGCAGAAGTTGCCAAAATAGCTGAACTAAGCCCGGATTACCAAATGGTGTTGGCGGATCTATTATCTATTTGGCACCAGGTTGCAATTATGCAAACAGTGCCAGAATCGATTGATAAAACACTGTCTCACTATGCTGAAATTTGTGAAATTGCCAACACAGTCTCGCGCGAAGATGTTCAGCTTTATTATCAGGTTTGTCTTCTAGGCAGAAAGGATTTGGACCTAGCGCCAGATTTAAAATCAGGTTTTGAAATGGTACTACTCAGGGCATTAGCCTTTCGTCCTGGCAGTGCTCCCGGCGCTAAAAAATCAGCGGTAACTAAAGCGGTAACTAAAGCGGAAACGGGGGCGGAAAGTAGCCTAAAAAAGCCTCAAGCTGAAGTGAATTCTGTGCCACAGGCGCAGCAAAAAGTCATCCCAAAAGTCGAATTAGCTGAGGATCATAAGCCCGCTATAATTGAACAGCCAAAGTCCGAGGTTAATTCAATTAAAGACAAGTCGGTAGCTGAAGATAAAGCTCCTGCGCCAAAAGAGACCCATACTAAGATTGATCTTAAAGGTTTAACACCAAATAACTGGGTAGAGGTTCATAGCCAGTTAAACCTCGGGGCATCATTGGGTGAAATTGTAAGTCATTGCCTCTTTGATAAAATGAATGAAAATCAACTTTTCTTTATCATAGATCAAGAGCAAACTAGCTTGTATGACTCTGCCCATCAGCAGAGTTTGGCAGAGGCGTTGAGTGATTATTTTGGCGTTCAGTTAAGCGTAGAAATCTCTTTTGGGAAGACCGAAAAAGAAACACCACGAGCAGTCAGTATAAGGGCTAAAGAAGAGCGATTAGCCGCGGCCATTGAGGTATTAAATCAAGACCCTGATTTACAAGAATTTAAGCAGAAGTTTGATGCAAATCTAGATACAAAAACTGTTCGTCCAATTGACCAATAACAAAGTAGAGTGTTCATGGATATTGATAAATTAATGAAACAAGCCTCAAAAATGCAGGAAAAAATGCAATCCATGCAGGACGAAGCGGCTAATGCAGAGGTTACCGGTGAGGCCGGTGCAGGCTTAGTCAAGGTAGTGATGACCGGCCGGCATGATGTTCGAAGTGTTACTATAGATCCATCTTTATTGGATGAGAGTAAAGAATTCTTAGAAGATCTATTAGCGGCGGCAGTTAATGATGCCGTACGAAAAGTAGAGGCCAAAAATAAGGATGCTATGGGTTCGTTAGCAGGAGGCGTTAACCTACCTCCAGGATTCAAGCTTCCATTTTAATGTAGTTTTTTGAGGTATTTCCTTGTACGGAAAAACAATAGATCAATTAATTGATGCATTGCGCGTCTTACCGGGTGTTGGTGTTAAATCAGCACAGCGTATGGCGCTTCAGCTTTTAGAAAAAGATAGAGCATCCGCTATCAAGCTTTCTGACGCTATTCAAGAGGCTGCGACAAAAGTTGGCAACTGCGCCCAGTGCAGAACACTAACCGAGCATGATCTTTGTGATATCTGTAGTAATCCCAGTCGATCCGATGCCCAGTTGTGTGTGGTAGAAAGCCCCGCTGATTTATTTGCTATTGAGAATGCCGGCGGTTACCGGGGAAAATACTTCGTGCTTCATGGCCATCTTTCACCTATAGATGGTATAGGCCCGGAACAATTGGGTATTGATAAGCTAATAGAGAGGCTTCAATCCAAGTCGGTCAATGAACTAATTCTAGCGACTAACCTCACGGTAGAGGGCGAGGCTACAGCACATTTTATTGCTGAAAAAGCTAAATCTTTTGGTGTTCAAGTAAGTCGTATTGCCTACGGCGTCCCCATGGGGGGTGAATTGGAATATGTCGACGGTGGCACTCTAAATATGGCCCTTCAAAGTAGAAAGATAATCTAGATGAGTACATGGATTAATAACAACAATCAACTTTCAAGTCTCTGTAATCAGTTATCGGATTGTGAACTTATTGCGCTAGATACAGAATTTATTCGCACCGATACGTTTTATCCCAAAATTGCCTTAATTCAGCTCTCCGATGGAGAGAGTATTTGGCTGGTTGACGTTTTAGCCATTGATGATTTTTCACCCCTTAAAAACTTGCTCGAATCTCCAGATAACACTCTTATCTTTCATGCCTGTGCTGAAGATCTCGAGGTCTTAGACCACAGTGTTAATATTCAGCCAACCCATATCTTTGATACTCAAATAGCCGCAGGTATTGTCAATATTGGTTATTCAATGGGCTATGCTAGATTAGTAGACAGCCTGTTAGATATTCAACTTGATAAGCAGGAAACACGCTCAAATTGGTTAGCCCGTCCCCTAACACAAAAGCAAATAGACTATGCAGAGGTTGATGTACTTCACCTGCATAAATTACATGGCTTACTGTTAAAAATGCTTGATAAACAGAATCGCCTTCAATGGTTTGATGAAGAGACAAAAGGGCTTTTCAATGTCGTCGATAAGCGCAAGAATAACCAAAATTACTATACTCGAATTAAGGGAGCTTGGCGTCTTGACGCACAGTCTTTGACGGCACTTCGTCATCTTTGCCAATGGAGAGATAGTCATGCGCGTGACAAAGATATTCCTAAATCACGAATTGCTAAAGACAGTGTTTTGTTAGAAATTGCAGAGCAGATGCCAAAGTATAGACATCAATTACACTCGGTTAGAGATTGGCATCCAGTCAGTATAAGGCGTTATGGTGATATCATTTTAAAAGAGGTACTGTTATCACTAAATCAAACTCAGGATGCTTGGGTTCCGCGGCCGATATCAAGTAGTTTGAATAATACGTTTAAAAAAATTAGAAAATCATTGGTAAAAATTGCCGAAGAGCAAAAAATTCCTCAAGAATTCCTCAGTAATAAGCGAGAATTAGAAGATATTTTACGAAGCGTTGAGCAGGGTAATTATCAACTACCTGATCGAATTAAGCAGGGATGGCGACAGCAGTGGGTTCAGTCAGCTGTTGAATCTGAGATTAGTAAATTAAACTAAATTTTTGAGCTATTATGATACTGTGTGATATCTACAAAGGTGATAAAAAATCAGAAATGTACCTTTATGTGCCATCGGATAAAGGTGTAAAAGATGTGCCTGAGGCATTACTGCAGAGCTTTGGCCTATTAGAATTAGTGATGAAGCTGAAGTTAACCAAGACAAGAAAATTAGCCAGAGTGGACGTGGTAAAAGTACTTGAGGATATTCAGCAAAACGGGTTTTACCTTCAAGTGCCGCCCTCCACATGGCAAGATGCTAAAAGTCAAATCAAGGAATAATAAT
>DKNZ01000047.1 GCA_002469845.1 Cellvibrionales bacterium UBA7375
AATTAATTAAACTTTTTAAATCATCCTCAGTATCTATTCCACCTGGAACAGCTGCGACAGCATCAGCTATATGAATAGCAATATTATTATACAAAAATCTAAGTTGCTCTAAGGATTCGAGTATCTCTAGAGGGGCACGATCCCACTCAATAAATTGATTGAGACAATCGACCTTGTAGGCATAAATACCAATATGTCTTCTAGCAGCCCTAGGAACTGTATCTTGAGAAAGGTCAAAAGCATCTCTAGGCCATGGAATTGGCGCACGACTAAAATAAGCAGCCATCTTATTATGATCTGCCACGATCTTGACTGTATTAGGGTTAAGGAAGTCCTCAATCAAATTAATGGGCTCACAGAGTGTTGCAACACCCGCTTTTTGGTTGTTAAAAAGATTATTCGCCACCTGATTAATAACCTCCGGAGGGATCATCGGCTCATCGCCCTGAACATTGACCACAATTTGCTGTGAGTCCAAGCCTAGTCTATCTGTAACCTCCTGCAAGCGATCAGTACCTGACTGATGATCATCACGTGTCAAACAAACCTCAGCACCATATGAATGGGCTGCCTCCTCAATACGCTGATCATCAGTAGCAATAACCACTCGACTAGCTGAGCTTTTGCATGCCTGCTCCCAGACACGCTGAATCATCGACTTGCCCTTAATGTCACGCAAAGGCTTACCCGGCAAACGAGAAGAGGCATAGCGAGCAGGTATAACAACAATAAATTGCATATTAATTCCTAATTTGGCTCGTTTATATCAACAGCACCCATAAGACTACTTATAAAATTAGCTGAAATATCAGCTTTAACGTCAAGCACCCACACATGCTTCAAGTCGATAGAGGAAAATTTTACCGCATCTTTTGAAGTGATTATTACAGGACAATCATCTTCGATGGTTAAATCAGAATACGTCATAACCTGATGATCATCATAGCTAATTAATATTACCTCAAAACCCAATGATTCTAAGGTGTCGGCAAAACGCTGAGGATTGCCAATAGCCGCCAAAGCAAATACATTTTTTGGCCCAGACCAATCACCGAGATTAACAATCTCTCCCGAAGATAGATTGCGAAAATGTTGCGGCTTTATATGGAATACTTCATCGACATTAATAGTATTTTCCAGGCTATGCTCATCATTAACAACAACAAAATCCACAGAATTCAATCGTGATACCGGTTCTCTTAAAGGGCCAGCAGGCAAACAATGCCTATTGCCAAACCCACGAGCGCCGTCAATTACCGCTATTTCAATATCGCGATGTAATCGATAATGCTGCAATCCATCATCACATAAAATCACGTCACAACTAAAGTTCTGCAAAGCATATTCCACACCGCGACAACGATCTGGATCAACCACCACCATACACTTATCCAATGGTAAGTTTTGCCTTATCAATAAAGGTTCATCGCCGCACTCAGACGCCTTCGAATCAAGCATGACCTGTAATGGATAATTATTAGAGCTAGCGCCATAACCCCTACTAACAATTCCAACCGTTAAACCACGATCAATTAAACCATGGGCCAAGGCTATTATTAGGGGCGTTTTACCACAGCCGCCCACAGAGATATTACCGACCACAACAACGGGGGATGAAAAGCTTTTACCCTGATAATAAAAACGAAGAACTAACCGACGAAAAAAGGCCAAAAAACGGAACAATAATGAAACAGGCCACAATAAAAGGGCCCATGAGCAACTGGAGTGCCAAGCTTTTATGACTCGCTTTTGCATGCTATCCATAATAGTCTCAGTTAGACTAGCGCATCATCAACGCTTTCAAATTCTTGGTTATACAGCTGAGCATATCGACCCGAACGTTTGAGAAGCTCTGCATGAGAGCCCTGCTCAACAATCCGCCCCGCCTCCATAACCAATATTCGATCAGCTTTTTCAACCGTACTCAGACGATGAGCGATAACAAAGGTTGTTCTATCTTTAATGAGTCCCTCTAGCGCAGATTGAATATAACGCTCAGAATCAGTATCTAAGGCTGATGTAGCCTCATCCAGAATAAGTATGGGCGCATCCTTCAAAATGGCCCTAGCAATCGCTATACGCTGCCTCTGACCACCAGACAACATAACACCATCATCACCAATAATAGTGTCATAGCCATTGGGCATATTAGTAATAAAATCATCTGCATTGGCCATCTTTGCAGCAGCCTTTACCTCATCAGAAGACTTGCCAGCCAAATCACCATAAGCAATATTATTAAATATTGTGCCATTAAACAATGTTACCTTTTGGCTAACTACAGCAATTTGATGGCGCAAGCTAGTCAAAGAATAATCTTTGATATCAATGCCGTCTAGCAAGATAGCGCCGTGATTCAAGCTATAAAACCTTGGTATCAAATTAACTAAAGTTGATTTTCCACTGCCTGAGGAACCTACCAAGGCGATGGTTTGACCAGGCTCTACAGAAAAATCAATATCAAACAAAACCTGTTTTTTACTCGACTGGTAAGTAAAGCTTAAATCTTGAAAAACAAATTGACCCTTCGCCGATTTAATCTCAATGGTTCCAGCATCAAGCTCAGAATCAGCATCTAAAACCTCAAAAATTGACTGTGCCGCAGCAATGCCACGCTGAATAGCACTGTTTACTTCTGTCAATTGACGTATTGGTTTTACCAACATGCCAGAGGCTACCAAAAAGGTAATAAAGCTGCCCGCTGTCATAGATGACAAAATGCTTGGACTCAACATAAAAGCAGTTACAGCTGCAAAGGCAAGAGATACTATAAGCATTACCAAGGGATTAGAAACACCCTCAGTGAACGCCATCTTCATATTTTGCCGACGATTATTGTGACTAGCTTTCTCCATTCTAGCGCGCTCGGTTTCAGCGCCGCCAAACATGCGTACCTCTTGATAACCGCTGACCACCTCTTGTGTTACTTGTGTTACATCACCCATAGCAGATTGAATACGCTTACTGATTAAGCGAAAACGCGTACTGACAATAGACACTAAAAAAGCAATAAACGGCATAACTGCAATAAAAAATAGCGTCAGTTTCCAGTTAATGTAAAATAAGTAGCCTATCAGACCAATCACCAAGCTACCCTGCTGCAAAAGAGCCTTAATAGCTCTTGTTCCAGCCTCGGTAACCTGTTGTACATTAAATGTTACAACGGATACAAGATGCCCCGACATCGATCGATTGAAAAAGTCAGAGGGCAAGTGTAAATACTTAGAGAGGATATCGGTTCGCAGTGCATGTACTAAAAAATTTGACACATAGGCCAATCCATAACTACCAATTAAATAGCCTAAACCGCGAAAAACACTTATAGCGATCAAAAATATGGGTATAACCACTACCCCATTGACGAGATCCGAGTCCCCATAAAAAGCCTTAGCTATTGATGAGGTAATTCCTGCAGAAGGGACATTAGAGGCAGTATTTGCAGCAGAATTCATTGAGCCAACGGTATCAGTGATATAGCCCAGCAAGTCTACAAATGCAATTTCCGCAGCAGAATGCATAAACAAGCCAAGTATACTCACTAAAAATGCGAGCCAATACCGCCCGACATATCTAAGTAGACGAAGATACGTCTGAAACCCCGAAGAACCACTTCCCTTTGACATAAATATGCTCTTATTAATTACAACCAACCCAGAAACCAATGATGCTTTAAAACAATTAAACAAAAAATTTAGACACCAAAAGCACCATCAAAAAACCCATAGAATGTTTAACGAAATAACTTTAACATAAACTATTGAGTAGCCCTATCTCATAGCGTAAAATAACTATTAATTTTTTTATGTTATGGTAGCAGACCTAAAGTTTTTTGCAGCCCGAATAAAAAATCATATATGATTGGGTAAAGTTACGTTTCAAATGAAAAATTTAACATGCGATTAAAAAGCTTTGCCATCACTACCCTACTGTCACTTGGTATTAATAGCCTTGCAGTGTTACCTACCTATGCAGAAACACTAAGCTGGGATATTGATAATGATGGCAATACTGATGCTTTAACCGATGGCCTGTTATTACTAAGATTTAGTTTTGAACTCACTGGTGATTCCCTTACCAGTGGCGCTATATCGGCAGGGTCTAATCTTTCTCCCTCAGAAGTAGAAACCAAACTGAATGCCACTCAAGCGATTGCTGATATAGATGGTAATGGTGAAGTTGATGCATTAACAGATGGCATACTACTTTTACGTTATTTATTTGATGTATCCGGTGATTCTTTAATTGATGGGGTTATATCGACTAATGCAACACGTAATACTGTATCTGCAATAAATCAGTACATACAACAATATTTACCTATTTCTCGACTTAGCGCAAAAAGAGGCATTGGTTATGGCACTGGCGGAGGTCAGCAAGAGCTTTCTATTCAGGATTTAAACCTTATTGACGAAAGAATGTCATGGTTTTACGACTGGAGTACGTCTTCTCCTGAATCAGTTAGAGGAATATATCCATCCATGGGTATTGATTTCACCCCAATGTTATGGGGTGCTAACTCCAACGAATTCAGCATTCGTCAATATCTTGATAATAATCCTGGTGTTAAATATTTACTTGGCTTTAATGAACCTACACATTTAAATCAGGCCAATCTAACACCTCAACAAGCAGCTGATGCATGGCCTATATTAGAGAGTATTGCTGATGACTATAATTTGCAATTAGTTAGCCCAGCTGTTGGCAACTCTACCCTTTATGGTGCATGGGATTATCTGGATGCTTTTTTTGCAGCATGCACTAACTGTCGAGTGGATTTTATTGCCGTGCATAAATATGGAAAAGATCAAGAAAACTTTAAGGAGTTTGTAACTGAATCCTATCGATATGGAAAGCCAATCTGGGTAACAGAGTGGGCTGGTAACGGTGGCGGTGGCGGTGCCAATTGGCCACAGATACCGGAGGAACATATAGATTTTTTGGCCGAAACAACGCGCTGGCTTGAGGCAGAAGATAACGTCTATAGATACGCTTGGTTTGTGGGGCGTAACAGGCAGGGCATTGATAATTTTCCTTATAACGGACTCCTAGGAGAAAATGGCGAAACAACGGCCCTAGGGGAGACTTATTTTTCTATACCCAGTAAGGGTTATAGCTACCGAAGTGGCACAATAATTCCAGCGGTGGGTGCGAATAATCTAGAGGGTTTTACCCACAATGAGGTTTCAGATGGCGATAATATTGTTGCAACAACCGCAGACACATCGGCTAATAGCTATTTAGAGTTTGATTTTAATATTCAAGAAGCACAAAACTATGTGCTTGAGATTAGAGTTGCATCCCCTTCTAATGCTTCACTTACCCTATTACAGGGACAAGAAACGTTTGAAGCTATTCAAACTATTAATGTAGGGACAACGCCCAATTGGCAAACTATTGTATCTGACGCTTTTGAATTAAGCACAGGGAAGAAAACTCTTCGAATTGAGGCAGACCCCACTATTGCAATAACCTCTGTTAAATTAGCTACCCCTAATAGTTTGTCAGAAACACCGCCTCCAGCGGGAATTACCGTTGGAGAAAGTCCAGACTTTATTGCAAGAGACGATACTACTTGGACCCATGTGATACCTTTGGTGTACTCATCAGATGGCGCATCAAGTCAAGGGACACAAACATTTTCGCTTAATATAACTGAATTACCGGATGATGGCGCTGGGTACAGAGTTATCAGAACAAATGCTAATGGCTTTTGGTTCAGTTCAAGTCGGAAAGAATTAGTGCTAGGCAATAACTTCATTACCGTTGCAAGTGAAAACTTTGATAGACATGTCAGGATTCAGTTATCCAGTCCTGCTATTAGATTTGATTCACTATCTATCAATGAATCTCAAGTTTTACCGGATTCTGATTCTCAAGATACAGGACAAAGTACAGAATTATCCGTGGGTGAAAGCGCAGCTTTTTCATCAACTGACAACGACACATGGATAAAAGTGATTACCTTAGCACTTGCTTCTGATGGTGCCTCAAGTCAGGCTAGCCAGACATTATCAATTAATATTACAGAGTTACCTAATGCTGGTGCGAGCTATCGTATTTATAAAACAACAGCTAATGGCAATCAATATTTTGGAAATGCACAAGCATTAGTGCTTGGCGATAACAGTATTACAGTTTCATCTGTCACTTTTGATAGAACAGTAAAAATTCAAGTATCGAGTGCTGATGTAAAGTTTGATAGTCTTTCTGTGAATGGCAATCAGCTATAGCACTCACTTGAGTGAGAAGATAAGTATCTAAGAGACAAATAAATTGGAGCGGGAAACCGGGTTC
>DKNZ01000001.1:0-174 GCA_002469845.1 Cellvibrionales bacterium UBA7375
AATAGTAATATGGCGGTGAGAGAGTCCGCGTAATTATTTTTAAAAGCTGTTTATATTCAATTGGTTAAGTGATAATTTCTGAGTTTAATCTTCACAGTACCCAACTTGGTACCCAACTCAAAATTCCTTTTAATTACTTTTCATAAAACAAAACCCCACCCCAAAAAGCCGAAA
>DKNZ01000001.1:573-7637 GCA_002469845.1 Cellvibrionales bacterium UBA7375
AATCTGCACGAACGAATTGGATTTATTTTATTTGTATAACGATAAGTATAATTTTGGTGATTTTAATTAATTA
The DNA here is from genome assembly GCA_002469845.1 of Cellvibrionales bacterium UBA7375. Taxonomy (GTDB): domain Bacteria; phylum Pseudomonadota; class Gammaproteobacteria; order Pseudomonadales; family Porticoccaceae; genus HTCC2207. Next base: position 647 of record DKNZ01000001.1, read on the forward strand.
CAGGGGTGCTATGAATCAGTATTAGGATGAATTTTTACGCCATCGCTTGAAGTCATTTAATGAGGGTTCCAACTTTTCTTGCAGTGGCATTAAAAAACCTTCAAAGTTACGCCACTGATCTACCCCTTTTTTATTAATGGGTTGTCTTACCTGCTCTGAACTAGCAGTTCTTACGGCGCGCTTGGTTTTATAGAAATCTATGCAGTTGGATTCAAAGGGCAGTTTGCAGTAGTTGAGTATGCGCCTTACTTGAGTCTCGATATCATCAATAACATCTTCATACTGAACTCTTAATACTGCGTTGGGTAGTACATTATCCCAGTGATTCATAAGGGCTAGGTAGTCATTGTAGTAACTAGCGATATCATGCATGTCATAGGAAAATTCTTGCCCCTCAGCAAATAGTTGTTTGAAGCCACTAAAACAGCATGCCACTGGATGACGTCTGGCATCGATAATTTTTGCATGCGGTAAAATACTTTTGATAAGCCCCACATGGCGGAAATTATTGGGCATTTTATCAATAAAATAGGGCGCTGACTGACGATGAATCTTGGTTTCATCGATATATCTTTTGCCGAGTTTATACAGTTCTTGGGACTCTAATGTATCTATGATGTCGGGGTAGCTGGGCTTTTCATTACGCAGTGTAGAGCGTTTTAACTGTTGTGCAATGGTTAGCATGTTGGGCAGTTCTAGGGTGCCATCGACCATACTGTGCGAAGAGAGTATTTGCTCTAAAAGGGTTGAGCCTGCTCGCGGCAGGCCAACGATAAAGATAGGCGCTGAGTCTTGATGACCGTATTGCATTAGCTGTGTCAGCTTTTGTAGGCTAAAGTAGTCAGTTTGGTCAAGCAACTCAGCAGACATACTGTCGGCATTGTAGCTCCCCTGTTGTTTCTTAATTCGATTGCCTTTTGTGTAGTAGTCAAATGCTGTTTGCCAGTCCTTTTTATCTTCAAATGCTTTACCAAGGGCAAAATATAAATGTGTTTTGTCTGCAGGCATTAGTGCTTTTTCGCCTTCTAGAGACAGCATATGCTTAAGCTGAGTGTTATCGAACTGATACGTCTTTAAATTTGAAAGAGCATAAAACGCTTCGCAGTAACTATGGTTATGCTGAATGGCCAATTTATAGCTTTCAATGGCTTGGCTATTTTTGCCCCAAGTTTTAAGTGCATGGCCTTTGGACGTCAAAGTAACCGGGTCATTGGGGATTTTTTCAAGCACCTGATCAAATAGGTTTATAGCATCTTCGTAATCACTAACTTGCATTTTAGCAATGGCGTAGACCGATAAAAATTGTGGGTTTTGTGGATCTGTTTCTAGTAGTTGTTTGGAGCAAGTAAGTGCGTCTTCAAACTTTTGTCGTCTTCTTAAAACCTTGATGTAGTCTATTTTTACTTGGGCATTCCTGGGTGAAAATTGACGCGCACTATCGAGCAGTAAATCTGCATCGTCCATGGCGCCAAGGCGCATAGCGATATCTGCAAGTAATCGCATTGCTTCTATATTGGTCGGATTTTTCTGGAGAAAGCTTTTACACATGGCTTCAGCTTTAAACAGCTTGCCCTGTGCAGTTAAGTCCATAACAGCAATGAGTATCTTGGGTAAGTTTTTTAATCTATCTAGCTGGGCTGACATCTGTTGTGCAATAGCCTCCTTACCTAGTATGGCATGCAAATCTGCCTGTGCTTTCCAGCTGGCTAAAAGTGCTGGGTTGAGTTGGCAGGCTGTTTGATAGCTTGTTAGAGCGGGCAAAATGGCTTTTTGCGCTTTATAAAGATGCCCTTGCTCTTGATATACCCGCCCTTTATCTAGAGATAGGTCTTTAAGAATATCTAGGTGTTTTTGAGCTTCTGTATATTGTTTTTTGTAGCGGTAACAAACGGCTGCCATGTAATGAGCATCAATGTTTTGTGAATTATCGCTGAGAATACTTTGAATAGAGGCCAATGCATCATCAAAGTTTCTAGCAGTAATTTGGTGCTTAATAGAGTCTAAGACGCTGGCTTCTTCGGTACTGTTACTCATAGAACATATTACCTAATAAATATAAGTGTCAGGGCTAAATTTAAAAAGCCCCGCTGGTTTAGAGCGAGGCTTTGTAGCTGGGCTAGCTATCTAATTACATATCGAATGAGAAGCGAAGACCAATCGTTTGAGGTCGTGCTATTACAATACGATCGCGATTAAAGATGGCATTCCCTGATAGCTGTGCTCGCTCATCAGTCAGATTATCTATATACAATTCAGCTGTCCACTGATCCTGTGAAATACCTGCTGAAATACCCGCCATTGTCCAGCTATCAATACTGGTGCGATTAGGTATAACAATATCGGTGACTGCATCATCTGAATAGCTGATATTACCCATAATATGAGCAGTCTGGCCTGAACCTAGAGTCCACTCATAGCGCGATTGAATATTAGCTTGAACATCTGGAGCAAAGGCTAATTCATCACCTTTTTGTACATAGTCAGTAACAAAGCTATTGGTGATTTCGGTATCCAATAACGACAGACCGCCACTTAATTGCAGGCCGACTATTGTTGCTGGCTGCCAAATAAATTCAGCTTCTAAACCAGAAATTTTCGCATCAGCCGCATTGTCAGCAAAGAATAGATTGGTAATGCTCGTGTCAAAAATACCTACTTGCATATTCTTTACATCAACCGAAAAGATATCACCGTTGACACGTAAATTGCCATCAAGAAGATCTAACTTCCAACCAAGCTCAAGATTGGTTACTTCATCTGTGTCGAATGAATAAGGAACTGTATAGCTATCATTGCCTTTGCCACCTGGACGGTTAAGGAAGCCGGGTCTAAAGCCTTCAGAAGCTGTGATATAAAACAACCGGTTGTTATCCGGCTGCCAAGACAGGCTAATCTTGCCAATAACACCATCGGTTTGAGCGGTATCGTTATCACCACTAAATATCTGGTCTAGGTTATTGCCGGCATTACCGTCTTCGGTTCCGCCTTTATTTGAAAATGATCCCGCAGCACTTCCCTTAAGGTCTACTTCAATATCATACCAGCGTGCACCAAGAGTTGTAGAAAGTGTATCGGTTAGCTGATAAGTCAGTTCACCAAAGACACCATGTTGTTTATCGGTTCTGATGATATCATTTCTAAAGATAACACCCTCTGGCCATACAGTCATATCTTTGGCTGATGAACCCTGTGCTGAGTAATTTGGGCCAAAGCTTTCTGCGCCAAGAAGTTCAGACCCAGGATAGGTGAACATATTATCTTCGTGAAGCTCTAGGTCACTGTAGAAACCACCAAAGGTGGCTTTGATTGGACCACTTTGATCTGTTGAGAAGCGGATTTCATGAGTTTGAGTTTTTGACTCAACACCACCAGCTACAAATAGATTTGGAGCCGCACAGAACCCACCTTCTGGGGCTGCACCACCACCATATACATCAGTAGTACAGATATAATAGGGAATATATTCGCCAACAAATAGGTAATCTGTGTAATCAACCTGCTGATTGACTTGGCGGTCAGTAAAGGCACCGGTATAAATCATATCAAGTTCATTTAGGCGGCCTTCAAGGGTCCAGCCTACATTAAGAAGCTCTTCTTCCATGGTGTCGTCTTCATAGCGTTGAATTTCAAGATCATCGAGCTCTGGATCCTGATAAAAAACACCTTCTGAATCGATAGTTTGTGAAGTTGCTGAAACTAAAAGACTCCAGTCTTCATCAATATCCCAAAGACCGCTTAGACGAGCGCCAGAATAGGTTGACTCGTTAAAATCTTCCTCGACTTTAGCGCCATTATTGGCAGCACTAAAGGTCACATTTGAAAGGTCAGCATCGGGTTGGAAACCGCCTGATTGAAATCGAGCACTTGATGCAGCGGTTAATGACCCTTCCACATTGTCAATATAACCACCGCTGTTATCGACATAGACAACACCACGCAGAGTTAGCTTATCGGAAACCGGCGCATTGATAACGGCTTCGACACTGTTACTAGGCTCGCCTGATTTAGTCACCGAGGTATCTACTTTAACTGAGCCTGAAAAACCTGATGGATCTGGCTTGTTAGTGATAAGTCTTACAGTACCGGCTTGTGAGCTAGCGCCGAATAATGTTCCTTGCGGACCTTTTAGAACCTCAATACGATTAAGGTCAGCTACATAGAGGTCAAGATTACGCCCAGGCTGTGCAAGTGGTTGCTCGTCTAAATAGACTGAAACGTTGGGGGCTAGTCCGGCTACACCCGATGTTGTAAGGTTAGGAGTAGTTGAGGCAACGCCACGAATATAAATAGTGTTTTGCCCTGGCCCACTTCCACCTGCAGTGATACCTGGCATTTGCACAAGGTAGTCAGCAAAGTTATTGACTCCTAACTGCTCCAGAGATTCTTCATTGAGTGCGGTCACTGCGACAGGAATGTCCTGTGTGCTAGCGGACTGTTTTGTTGCGGTAACAATAACTTCGTCTATCTGAGCTTGTGCAGTTGTTGCGCTTAGAATCGCCGTAAATAGGGCTGTTCGTTTTAGCATAATGCTAGGCCTCTTTTATTATAATTGTATTTAGTTGACAAATATTTAGTATTCAATGTAGTTTAGCCGAGAGAGGTGTATAACTGCAAGAGGGCTTACCTGATAAATTGTTGTTTTTGCGGTTAAAAAGCCTTTATTTAGTGTAATATCTTCGTTAATAAAATATTGACCTCAATGAATTATTAATATTTGAATACGCTATTATTTTTGCGTTTCGACAGAACAGGAATAAAAATGTTTAGCTCCAATCAATCCAGTTTTACTACCGGTCAAGATAATATACGCTTTTTTAAGTTTGATATTCATGCCCCAGTATTTTTTTCAAGTGTTGGTTTAATTTTGGCATTTGTGATTTTCACTCTGCAGTTTCCAGAGCAAACCAATCAAATGCTGTCAGATTTTAGGGCTTGGAATCTTACTAATTTCGACCAATTTATGATTGCGGCGGTCAACTTTATTTTACTATTCTGTCTTCTGTTGATGGTTATGCCTATTGGTTCTATTCGTCTCGGTGGTGATAGTGCCAAGCCTGATTTTAGTCGACTGAGCTGGATGTCAATGTTATTTGCCGCAGGTATGGGTATCGGATTAATTTTTTGGAGTGTGGCTGAACCTATGGTGTACTTCACCGATTGGGCGGGTACACCGCTCAATGTAGAGGCTTGGACTGAAGATGCAGCTGAGCTTGCTATGGCGGCTACTGTATTTCATTGGGGCATCCATGCTTGGGCGATATATGCAGTGGTCGCGCTTGGTTTAGCCTTTTTTAGTTATAATTGCGGTCTTCCTCTAACCATGCGTTCTTCGCTTTACCCACTTTTGGGCGATGCCTGTTGGCGTTGGCCTGGACATATTATTGATGTGTTTGCTGTTTTGGCTACTATTTTTGGCTTGGCTACATCTTTAGGTTTGGGTGCTTCACAAATTAATGCCGGTTTATCAATGCTGTTTGGTATTGCCGATGATCTCAATACCAAGCTGGTAATTATTTTGGTGATTACAGTGATCACTGTTGGCTCTGTAGTTCGCGGTCTCAACGGTGGGGTAAAAGTATTAAGTCAGATCAATATGCTGTTGGCTGCATTACTGTTATGTTTTGTTGCGCTAGTTAGTTCATTAACCAATGTATTTAGCTGGCTATGGTTTTCTACTACTGAGTACTTAAATAATATTGTCCCTCTTAGTAATTGGATAGAACGTGAGGATGGACAGTGGATGCAGGACTGGACGGTATTCTATTGGGCTTGGTGGGTAAGTTGGTCGCCGTTTGTTGGGATGTTTATTGCGCGTATTTCTAAGGGTCGGACGGTGCGTGAATTCTTGTTTGCAGTTTTGGTTATTCCAACACTAGTGACTATTGTGTGGATGAGTATATTTGGCATGAATGCTATTGAGCAGGCAAGTGGCGGTGTTGGTAGTTTGGCTAATGGGGTCAGCTCTATCAGTTTGGCGACTTTCCAGATGCTTGAGAATTTGCCATTCCCTCAAGTGACGATTGGTCTTGGTATGTTGTTAGTAATGGTGTTTTTTATTACCTCATCAGATTCAGGATCTCTAGTGGTTGATACTATTACCGCCGGCGGCAAATTAGACGCACCAACACCTCAGCGGGTTATGTGGGCCTTGGCTGCGGGTTCTATTGCCAGCGCGCTTTTATACGGTGGCGGTAATCAGGCATTGAATGCGCTTCAAGCGGGCACTATTGCCACGGGTATTCCTTTTACTTTGGTGATAATATTAATCTGTTTTTGTTTGTATAAAGGGCTTACTCAAAGCATAAAAACAGCAAAATAGGGATGGCTTTTTAAGAGGGAAGATTGATATGGAAAAAGTAAACGAAGTTCTAATTGCTTTGCGCCGAATTATTCGAGCAACAGATTTACATTCTAAGTATTTGGCTAAGCATACAGGTTTGACCACACCGCAAATTTTGTTATTGCAGATATTGCGCGATAAGGGCGAGGGCTCAGTGGGCAGTTTGGCTAAAGAAATGAGCCTAAGTCAGGCCACAGTAACTAGTATTTTGGATAGGCTAGAAAAGAAAGACCTAATAGTAAGAGAGCGCTCAAGCACCGATCGACGAGTTGTAATGATCAGGCTAAATGATAGCGCCCTAGTTATTTTGAAGGACGCGCCGCTTCCTTTGCAGGAAAAATTTACCCGTGAATTTAACGATTTACGAGAGTGGGAACAACTGATGATTACATCGTCATTGGTGCGTATTGCGCAGATGATGGATGCAGAACATATTGATGTTGGGCCAGTGCTCGACGGTGGCACCCTGGATCGAAAAACTGCCCAAGAAGATAAGCATTAGTTAAGTATGCTCTAATTGATAATACCCTGCTGTTCCAAATAGAGAATGATGGCATTAATTTCTTGTTCAAGTGTCATTTGGTCGGTTTTTAAATGTATCTCAGGGTTTTTAGGTGGCTCATAGGGGTCATCTATCCCCGTGAAGTTTTT
>DKNZ01000020.1 GCA_002469845.1 Cellvibrionales bacterium UBA7375
GCTTTTAGCACCTGATCCACCATAATTACCAGTGATGCAATGATTGTCATTTGTACAATAATTCTGATGCTGTTGGGAATATGATGACGAATTAGCGAAACAAAAAGGTTGGCAAAAGCCGAGACAATTGTCAGCGCTAAGCACATAACAAAAGCAACCTTCATGCTCGTAGTTACAGCCAAGGCAGAGCATATACCCAGTATCTGCAGTGCAATTGGATTATTACTAGCTATTGGCTCGAGTAAGATATCTTTAGTCTTGGACATCTCTTACGCCTCCCCTGTCTTTAAATTTTCTATAAAGGATTTGAATCCTTGATCACCCAACCAATACTTGATCAGGTTATCAACACCCCTTGTAGTAAGAGTAGCACCAGCAAGACCATCAATTTGGTACTCCGCTCCATCTCGAGAAGTATCGACCTTACCTTTAATAACCTCCAGAGCAAGAACATCGCCATCATAGGCACTTTTGCCCACCCAGCTAGCTTTCCACTTAGGATTATCAACTTCTCCACCAAGGCCTGGCGTTTCGGTATGCTCATAAAAGCCAATACCAGCCACTGTTTTTAAATCAGATTCTAGAGCGATAAAGCCATAAAGAGTCGACCATAGCCCATAACCTTTAATCGGTAGAATTACCTTCTCAAGACCAAGGGCATTTTCCACAATATAAACTTTTGAAAAATTAGCGCGTCGCTTAATTTTTGCAATATCTTCTGATGAACTTAGCGCAACAGAAAGAGCGGGATCAGAAGAAGCTTTACGCTGATCATAGGTGGCAGAATCAACGGCATTGGTATAGCGGCCAGTCTCCATATCAACCAGCTTGACACTAATCTTTTCGAACTGAGTTTCAACATCAACACCCTCTTCTAACAGACCTGCAGAAGCGAGAATATTAGTTTTAAGATCGAGAAGCTTATTGGCTTCTTGAGCAGGACGAAGAAGCACAGCCGCACTGGACACAACGACTGCACAAACAATGCATAGGGTCAATGCAACTACGAATGTTTTGGTAACAGATTCATTAGCCACGTGCTAGTCTCCTCTTGATATTGGACTCAACAACATAATGATCAATCAGCGGTGCAAATAAGTTAGCAAAAAGAATTGCTAACATCATACCCTCCGGGAAGGCCGGATTAACCACGCGAATTAGAATAACCATGACCCCAATCAAAAGCCCATATATGTACTTACCGGTATTAGTCATGGAGGCAGATACTGGGTCAGTTGCCATAAAGATGGCACCAAAGGCAAAACCACCAATAACCCAGTGCCAGTAGAAAGGCAGTGCGAACATTGGGTTGGTTGATTCGATACTATTAAATAACAAGGACACAAGTGCTGAACCCACAAGCACGCCACCAATAATGCGCCATGATGCGATTTTCATTGAAACTAGCACCACCGCTCCCATTAGAATAGCAAGAGTTGATGTTTCACCAATAGAACCATGGATAGTCCCGATAAATGAATCCATCCATGTCGCAGTTTGAGATAATGCAGCAACACCATCAGCGGCAGCAATAGATAACATGGTAGCCCCTGTATAGCCGTCTACAGCGGTCCAGACCATATCGCCACTCATATAAGCTGGATAGGCAAAGTACAGGAATGCGCGACCCGTTAAAGCAGGATTGAGGAAGTTTTTGCCGGTACCACCAAATATCTCTTTACCAATGACAATACCAAAGGTTATACCTACAGCAACCATCCACAACGGAAGATCTGGAGGACAACAAAGAGCAAACAAGACAGAGGTTACAAAGAAGCCTTCATTAACTTCATGTCCACGGACACTGGCAAAAAGTACCTCCCAAAAACCACCCACAATGAATGTAGTTGCGTAAATTGGAATAAAGTATGCCGCACCATGGATCATATTGTCCCAGATGCTATTGGCATCATAACCCGCAAGCAGACCTATAAATAGGCCTCGCAGTCCTTCCTGACTGGCCATACCCATATCAGCCATAATATTGTTAGCTTGAAAGCCAATATTCCACATGCCAAAAAACATGGTTGGAAAAGTACAGAGCCAAACTGTGATCATCACCCGCTTGAGATCAATGTTATCTCTGACATGGGAGCTATTTTTTGTTACATCTGATGGTTTGAATAGACCAGTATCAATCGCCTCATAAAGGGCATACCAACCTTCCCACTTGCCGCCTTTTTTAAAATTGGGCTCTAATTTATCAAGAAATTTACGCATGTGGATTAACCCTCCTGCTCAATTCTAGTAAGGTTATCCCGAAGAATTGGACCATATTCATACTTACCAACACAAACATAGGTATACAATCCCACATCATCTTCATCGAGCTCTAAACACCCCAATTTTTGCGCCATTTCAGTATCGCCGACAATCAAGGATCGCAACAACTGAACCGGCAACATATCCATGGCGGTTACGTTTTCGTACCCACCTACCGGCACCATGGCTCGCTCACTACCATTAGTGCTAGAGGTCATATTAAATAACTTATTCATCATCCTACCGGCAAAAATTGGCAATGCAGAATGCTTGTTAATACCCGGACGTAAATAATGTAGAAACTCTCGCTCTCGCCCCTCTCGAATAACTGAAACCTGATTGTGGTATCTGCCAAGAAAAGCATAGTTACCCGAGGCATTTCTACCGCTTAGTACCGAACCAGAAATTATACGATTTTCATCATTTACAAGCCCACCAATAACCAACTGATTAAGATTTGCCCCCAAAATTGTTTTAATTAGACGGGGCTCTGTCACCTGAGGTCCGGCCAAAGCAACAACCCGTTTATTATCAATTTCACCAGAGGTAAATAAAGAACCAATAGCAATAACATCTTGGTAGTTGATAGTCCAAACTGTTTTTTCTGAACTGACTGGATCTATATAGTGAATATGAGTGCCTGATAGCCCTGCCGGATGTGGGCCAGAGAAACTATGGAGAGCTACATTATCTGCGGTAATAGCTGAGTGGCTCTCAATACAAAGGTTAACTGAACCCTCTGTTAATTTTGAGATAATAGTTAAACCATTAGCAAAATCGTGCGCACGCTCTGTAATAATGACCTCAGGATTCGCTGCTAGGGGATTGGTATCCATAGCATTGACAAAAATAGAAGCTGGCGCGCTATCAATTGCCGGCACCTTTGAGTAAGGGCGCGTCTTAAGACTAACCCACTGCCCTGAATTAACCAGATTATCGACAATCTGCTCGCGACTCAGGGTAGATAACTTATTTTCTTCAAAAGAGGGAAATGTTATTTTTTCATCGCCTTCAATATCAATGACCAAAGACTGAAAAATGCGTCTCTCACCACGGTTGATTTCAACCACAGTACCAGAGGATGGAGAGGTAAATTGTACCCCTGGATTTTTTTTGTCAGTAAAAAGCAACTGTCCTTTGCTAACACTATCCCCAACTTTCACCTCCATGGTGGGTTTCATACCATGAAAGTCAGAGCCAATAACTGCAATTTGACTAGTCTTAGGGCCATCGTGAATTTCCTGCTTTGGCGCACCTGATATTGGCAGGTCCAATCCGCGGCGAATTTTAATCATAGAAAATACCATTGACGAGATTAAAAAAAATTAAGAACAAAACTGCGATTACGAACCAAACTGCCTTGGCAAAAATCACTTAGCGCTCAAAACCATCTAATTAACTGACTCAATATACGCACTAACTTCAGAAGTGTATTGGGTCAACAATTTCGCGCGGGAGTATAATATTGTTAGGGTTTTGATGCCAGTTTAACCGCCAAAATTCGTGTTTTTTTTCGACTATTTATTGATTTACGGCGACTCTTGCACAATTTGCTGTTAAAACCTACCAATTATTGCGCAAAGTTCTCAAAGCAATAAATATATCTTTCTCACAGGGTTTATCAGGGAAATCAGGCATTGTGTTTTTTAAATTATTAATTATTTCTGGATTATTTAATCGCAAAAAACAGTTTATTTGCTTTTCAAGTCCGATGGTTGTTACTGCAGGATTGTTTGTGTCCTGTTTTATAACCTGCTCAAGAAGACTGGACGCTGCTTTATTACTGGGTTCTCGGTCGAGGGTAAACTGCAAGTTATTAACAATATAATCATGCCCCGGATAAACTTGAGTATCATCAGGCAGTTTCGAAAGAACCATAGAAAATGTAGTAAAAAGCGCCTCTGGATGACCACCGCTGTGACAGTTACCCGCCCCCGCATTAAATAATGTATCTCCACTAAAGAGCACAGGAGGTTGAGTCTTTGATAATAAACATATATGACTCATGGTATGGCCCGGCGTATCTAACACCCTTAACTGTACAGTCTCACCAACCTCCACAACTTCTCCGCCTTTTAGCGCAACATCTACACCGGAAATAACATCTTGCGCTGCTTGATGAGCTAATAAAGTTGCCTCAGTTTCTTCAATTAAAGGTTTATTGCCCTCAATATGATCATGGTGTTCATGAGTATTTAGTACTTTAGTAATTGTCCATCCATGACTTTTCGCTACATCAAGACACTGTTGATAATTTAAAGGGTCAATAGCTAGTGCTTGCTTACTTTTTGGGCAGGCAATTAAATAATTAAAATTACGCCAAGGATTATTGGTCCATATCTGCTCGATTAACATAGATCGCTCAACAGTAGATGATTATTCAATCTCAATAGGATAACGCTGCCAATCAACACCTGCAAACTTTTCAATGCATCTTACAACCTGACAACTGTAACTAAACTAATTGTCGTACCAACAATAAATCACTACATTTTATTGTGGAATAATTATTACACTTGCGTGTCTATAAACTATAGACAAAATATGAAGTATTAATCAGCAAATTGATAATTTTTTACAAACAGGTTCACCAAGTAGAGTAAAATGTGTAAGCAACAGTATACAAGTATTAATCCTAACATCAGATTTGAGAATGTAGTCCATGAGCAAAGCTAAAAATAGTCAATCTGATTGGGCTTCCCAGGGTTCTACAGCACAAGCTTTAACTATTGCCGAAAGGGCTATAAGCTATTCTGGCATTTCTCTGGTAATTACCGCTACAACCGCTGAAGCCTCAACATTGCGCACAGCCATAAGTTTTTTCCTGCAAGACAGCAATATAGAAACAAAGGTTTTCCCAGATTGGGAAACTCTGCCCTATGATATTTTTTCGCCCCATCAGGATATTATTTCAGATCGCATACAAATACTGAGTGAGCTGCCGACACTCACTCAGGCTGTGCTAGTTCTGCCCCTGACCTCTTTACTACATCAGCTTCCACCTACAGACTTTTTGGCTTCGCGGTTATTTGACTATCAAGTCGATGAAACACTTGATCGAGACAAGCTGCATAACCAATTAACCAGAGCTGGATATCACCGGGTAGAGACAGTTTATGAGCATGGTGAATATGCTTTTCGTGGCTCAATCATTGATATCTTTCCTATGGGTGAAAAAGCGCCATTTAGAATTGATTTGTTAGACAATGATATTGAATCCCTAAGAATATTTGATCCTGAGTCACAACGCACCTTATCCAGTGTAGAGCGTTTAAGACTTTTACCGGCTCGGGAGTTTCCACTAGATAAGGAAGGTATCAATCAATTTCTAAATCACTGGCATGATCACTTTGATCCATCAACCACAAACTGCCCAGTTTATAAGGATGTGAAACAAGGCATAGCACCCCAGGGTATTGAGTATTATCTAAGTCTATTTTTCGACCATACTGCCAACCTATTTGATTATCTTCCCGAGCAAACACAGGTATTTATGCAGGGAGATATTTACAGCACAGCTAATACCTTGTGGCAAGATATAAACCGACGCTACACCGAATATGGCGTCGATCCTGAAAGACCCCTTTTAGCCCCTAAAGAAATATTTATAACGGTTGAAGATCTGTTTTCTGAATTTAAACAACTCAATATTATTCACAAAGAACAAAATGCATCTGTAACCCCAGAAGAAATTAAGTCTGGAATTCCGGATATAAGTGTTAATAGCAAACAAAATAATCCGCTAGAACAGCTTGAGAAATTTATTCTAGATATACCCGCTGATACCAGCATACTATTTTGCGCTGAATCTGCCGGACGAAAAGAAGCTTTAACTGAATTGGTAGCTGCCAATAATATCAAACCTCAACCCTATGACTCGTGGCAAGACTTTAGATCTTCCGGTGAAACAATGGGTATTTGCATCTACCCTATCGATCAAGGATTTTATTCAAAGCAACGTAATATATGCCTTATCACTGAGGGTGAGTTATTTGGCCAACAGGTCTTGCAAAGAAGAAGACGCTCAACGGTCTCTGAGTCACCTGATTATATTTTCAAAAGTTTAGCTGAGCTTAAAATTGGCGCACCCGTGGTTCATTTAGACCATGGCGTAGGTCGCTACAATGGACTAATACTGCTATCTGTCGATGGTTCAGAGCAGGAATTTCTAACTCTTATCTATGCCGATGATGCCAAATTATATGTGCCCGTTGCGTCTCTCCATATGATTAGTCGATTTAGTGGTAGTGGTGATGAAACCATTGCTCCGCTCCATCGCTTGGGTTCTGATAAATGGGATAAAGCCAAAAAGAAAGCCGCAGAAAAAGTTAGAGATACGGCTGCTGAACTACTCGACATCTACTCACGACGCGCTGCTCGAAAAGGTTTTTCCTGCGAGGATAATGAAGAAGAATATCGTCAATTTTGTAGTCAATTCCCATTTGAAGAAACCGCGGATCAGCAGACTACTATTGACGCTGTAAGAAAAGATCTATTAAGCCCACAGCCAATGGATAGATTGGTTTGTGGCGATGTTGGTTTTGGTAAAACTGAAGTGGCTATGCGCGCCGCTTTTACAGTAGTTTCTAGCAACAAACAGGTAGTCATTTTGGTGCCAACCACCCTACTAGCACATCAGCACTTAGATAATTTTCGCGATCGATTTGCCAACTGGCCTATACAAGTCGAGGAGCTATCAAGATTTAAAACCGCTAAAGAACAGCAGCAGGTGATAAATGAGGTTGAAGCGGGCAAAGTGGATATTCTTATTAGCACGCATAAACTCTTGCATGCCAATATCGACTTTAGCCGACTGGGTTTAATGATTATTGATGAAGAGCATAGATTCGGTGTTCGCCAAAAGGAGCAGCTCAAAGCCCTAAGAAGCTCAGTGGATATGCTCACCATGACAGCGACTCCCATTCCACGAACTCTTAATATGTCAATGCATAGCATTCGTGACCTGTCGATTATTGCAACTCCACCCGCCAAAAGGCTATCGGTCAAAACATTTATCCGCAAGAAAGAATCACGGGTTGCCAAAGAAGCAATACTCCGGGAAATTTTACGTGGCGGCCAAGTCTATTACTTACACAATGATGTTAAATCGATACAACGTGCCGCCGATGAATTAGTTGAGTTAGTTCCTGAGGCCCGAATAAATATTGCCCATGGGCAGATGCGTGAGCGAGAACTGGAAAAAATCATGTCAGATTTTTACCATCAACGATTTAATGTTCTTGTCTGCTCAACCATAATTGAAACTGGTATTGATATTCCAAGCGCTAATACCATTATTATCGAACGTGCCGACAAATTTGGTCTTGCGCAACTGCATCAGTTGCGCGGCAGAGTTGGAAGGTCTCATCATCAAGCCTATGCCTATCTAATGACTCACCCTGAGAAAAAGCTCACCACTGATGCTACCAAACGTCTTGAAGCCATTGCGGCTGCTGAGAATCTGGGTTCTGGATTTACCCTTGCCACCAATGACTTGGAAATCAGGGGCGCTGGTGAGTTGCTAGGGGAAGAGCAAAGCGGACATATACAGTCCATTGGGTTTACTCTTTATTTGGAAATGCTCGATCAGGCAGTAGAGGCTATCCAAAGTGGAGAAAGCCCTAACAAAGCAATTAATTTTGATCAGGGTATTGAGGTTAATCTGCATATTCCAGCGTTAATACCATCTGACTATTTACCCGATGTTAATATGCGTCTTACTTTTTATAAGCGCCTAGCAAACTGTCAAGATAAACAGCAGTTACATGAATTACAGGTAGAAATGATTGATCGCTTTGGACTTCTCCCTGAAGCGGTAAAAGCACTCTTTCAAATCGCTGAAATTCGACAAATCGGCGAACATATTGGACTGAAAAAAATAGAAGCAGGACCTACCAGTGGACGCTTGAAATTTCTTCAAAATACCAAAGTTGAACCCATTTCCATTATTAAATTGGTCCAGCAAAACCCCAATAAATATAAATTGTTGAACAATGACCAATTGAGTTTCACAATGCCTATGGGGAATCCTGAACTTAGACTTAGTTCAGTCTATGCTATGCTGTCTTCACTGACTGAAACACTATAACCAAAGCACAAAAGGACTCTGGATGTTTTTCTTAAACCATAAAACGCCTCTACGCAGATATCTGCTAGTTACTATGGTTTGCTTTTTGCCCATTTTTAGTCAACTGCATGCCCAACAAGATCTCGAAGATAACAATCCTAGAGCAGAAAATTGGTACCAAGTAGAAGTCATATTATTCGATCAACATTCCATTACTGGAACTGAATCAGCGCCAACAGACCTTGATATTGGTTTTCCAACAAATTGGCTTGAATTAAGTGACCAATACCCCAATAGCGGCATAATGCGTCGCCCTATTTTTGATCCGTCCTCCACTGCATCAATTTCACAGCCAAAGAAGGATGACTTAACTGCGCGCTTATCAGTTTTACTAGGCACCAACCAATACCAATTCCACAATTATAACCATGGTTCCACACTGGTTCCCGAAGCGTCTATCCCCTACCAGAATAACCGAAGTGAAACCCCTGATGTACCTGAACTCACTCAGTTTGATGATTTGGATATAGTGGACGAGACCGATTATTTTTCGGCTGACACTGGCAAGATTGGCTTTGTACCCGTGTATGAGCAACCCTATCAAATCCTTAGCAAAAAATTTAGAGATCTCAACGATACTGCAAGAGCTTTAAAAAGAAGAAAGTACACAATTCGCTTTCATGAAGCATGGCGCTTTCAAATTGATTCTAAAGAAAAAAGTCCATGGGTAATCGTTAAAACAGAGCAACAACTGGCTAACAGACAAATCATTGAAGGGTCAATACGCTTTTATAAATCTAGATACCTACATTTTGAAACTAATTTGTGGCGAATTAATTTCTTGCCTTCCCAAAATATGGAAATTGTACTGCCAGAAATTCCTCAACAGGCCCTAAATTCGGAACAGAAAGCGCTATTAAAAGCTTTGGAGTTTTCCAATAAACTTTCAACTATTGTGCCCAATACTTCGATATCCAATGATCAGTCAGTTAAAGGGTTAGATGATATGCCAGAGGGCGTTGAGGCTGTGCTTAATAACTACAATCTTAATTCTGTGGTTCCTTTACTGGGTACTAATGCTCAATTCACCGAACAGTTAGTTACCAGTGATTCTACTAATAATTATCCCATCAAAGAGATATGGCCGATAAGACAGTCAAAGCGAATACAAGAAGATGAAGTCTATTATATTGATCACCCACAAATGGGTGCGCTGGTCACTATTAAAAGCTTTGAGCCATTGCCTATTAATCTTCCGTCCCAAGAAGAACTATCAACAGAACTGTCTGAGTCAGAAATAGTAAATTAATAGTCTAGTGCTTAACCAGAATAAGATCTTCCAAATTAAAGCCTAATTCTTCAGCACTGGATCTAAAATGATTCATTAGATCATCTGAGACCTCAGGCGTCCGCGCAAGTAGCCATAAATAATTGGTAGTGTTGCCAGCAACAAATGCATATTGATAGTCTTGTTGGTCTAATTCAAAGATCACGTAAGATCCGAAAAAAGGACCAAAAAAAGAGACTTTAAAATGGCCAAGGGTTGAATCTTCAACAAAATACGCCCTGCCCTCTGCCTGTTCTTGCAAACCTGTTTC
Organism: Cellvibrionales bacterium UBA7375; assembly: GCA_002469845.1. Taxonomy (GTDB): domain Bacteria; phylum Pseudomonadota; class Gammaproteobacteria; order Pseudomonadales; family Porticoccaceae; genus HTCC2207. Next base: position 9,928 of record DKNZ01000020.1, read on the forward strand.
CGTATTGATCCCAGAATTAATAACTTTAATACCACCATCATCTTTTAATGAATAATTAGCAGAAACAGCCTCTAAATCCCGCTCAAACGAATGATCAAGTCTTGCAATTTCATACCAACGACCCAGATAGCGATCTAATTCAAAGTTTTTAACCGGCACAACACCATCGGGAACAGAGAGACAGCTTGTTATCATTAAACAACCCAAAATTAGAACATATCGCATTAAGCCTGACCTCACCTCCGCTTTACCACTGCATTACTTATCTGATGCCGACTCAAGTCCTGAGGGCGCTATATGTAATGTTGAGGTTGGGAACGCTATTTCTGCTTTATTATCATCAATAATAGCCGCCACTTTAAGCAGAATATCTTGCTTGATTTCGTGGAATTTTACCCATTGGGTTGTCTTGGTGTAGGCATAGACAAAAAAGTCTAAAGAACTAGGGGCAAACTTATCAAAATTCACAATTATAACCTCGTCAGAATCTATTTCATTATGCTCTTGCAACATAGCAGTCACCTGATCAATTATTGGTGTCATACAGGAAATATCATCATAGCGAATACCAACCGACTCATAGATTCTTCTATTGGTCATTCGGGATGGATTCTCAACCGATATACTGGCAAATATAGAATTAGGTATGTACAAAGGACGCTTATCAAAGGTTCTAATACGGGTTAGACGCCAGCCAATATCCTCTACCGTACCTTCTATTTCTTTATCTGGAGAACGCACCCAATCACCCACCGAAAATGGACGATCTAGGTAAATCATTAATCCACCAAAAAAATTAGCTAAAAGATCTTTAGCTGCAAAACCCACTGCAATACCGCCTATACCGCCAAAGGCCAGTAATCCAGATATGCTATAACCCAAAAACTGCATAATCACCAAAATAGCGGTAATAAGAACAGCGGCACGAAATAGCTTAGACACTGCCTTTACTGTGGTTGGATCCATAGGCTTAGTCATAAACAAAGGATCTAAAAGATTGCGCTCAACACGTTTGATGAAACCATTGATAAACAACGCGCCTAAAATAATAAATGCTAAACGATTTGCCGGTTCAATAAGCGCCTGTAATGGTGAGTCAATTCGCTGGGCTGTTATGCCAATGGCAAAATTTATACCCAGTATCCATACCAACCAAATAGCCGGCGCACGGCAGGCCTCTAGAAAAGCATCGTCCCACACCGTCGGTGTTTTAGCTGCTTTTAGTTGAAGGCGATTAAATAATTTATTTAAAAGATAACCTGCAAGCAGCGCTGCAAAAACAATTAAAAAAAGCTCACCTATCCATAAATAGGTTTCACCGGTTAAATTTACTAGCCAAGATTCAAGTGCATTCATCTTAAGTTCCTGTATCAGTCAGCTGCTGAAGTGTTTTTATTGTCTGTTGGTAACGCGTGTTTTTATTTAACTGCTCCCAATTAAGGGACTTACTAGCTCTCATTGTGGCAATTTTTTCACAACCTTTCACCTCTAATCGCTCCAAATAGGCTAAAACTTCCCTAGCGCCCTCAGGACAATTACAGACTAGTATCATATCGCATCCAGCGCTAAGTGCCATCTCAGTTTTTTCGATATAGCCGCCAGCAACATCAGCGCCTTTCATGCTGAGATCATCACTAAAAATGACGCCCTTAAAACCAATATTTGAACGCAAAATTTGCTGTAACCAATACTTGGAAAAACCCACAGAGGATGAATCAATACTAGGAAAAGTAATATGCGCTGGCATAATACCGGCTAATTCTGCACTCAGTGCAACAAAGGGCTGCAAATCTCTTTCTTCTAATTCGGCCATTGATCTATGATCTACCGGTGCCTCTAAGTGACTATCGGCTACTACGCCACCATGACCGGGGAAATGCTTTCCTGTAGCCGCCATACCGGCTTCATTCATTCCTGAAATAAAAGCGTTTGCAGCTACTATAACTCGCTCGGCAGAATCGGAAAAAGACCGATCACCAATAATACTGCTGTGATGTCTGTCCACATCTAAAACCGGGGCAAAACTGATATCCAAACCACAGGCTAAAACTTCTGAGGCCATAAGCCAGCCAACATTTTTAGCGAGCTCTAGCCCTTTATCTAAGTCAGATGCAATCAAATCCCCTAGAATTTGCATTGACGGTAAACAGGTAAAACCCTGATTAAAACGCTGAACACGACCACCCTCTTGATCCACAGCGATCAAAATATACTCAGAACACCTTCGAATATCTTCCACCAAATCGCATACTTGCTGTTTGCTATGGATATTACGAGCGAACAAAATAACGCCACCAATGTGGTTATTTGCAAGCAGATCTCGCTCAGCCGGTAATAATTGGGTGCCTTCCAAATCAAGCATAAGGCGTCCGTATATCTGATTTTCCATCTTGCTAATCACCAAATGGTTATAAAAAATACAGATCTCATTCTACCTATAACTATGTATTGCTAACAAACAGAACATGTTTTTTTACACTAAAGAACTTGCATAGCCTTAAATACTGTATATAATAACAGGCTATATATATACAGGAGTCTTTGATGGAACGTTTAACCGCTAGACAACAACAAATCTTTGATCTTATTAAAGATAACCTAGATCAGACAGGTTACCCACCTACCCGCGCTGAAATTGCTGAACAGCTTGGTTTTCGTTCAGCTAATGCTGCAGAAGACCACCTAAAAGCACTCGCACGCAAGGGAGCGATTGAAATGATTCCTGGTGCCTCTAGGGGTATTCGTATTGCCGAGCAGGTATTGGGAATACCTATTGTTGGGCGTGTTGCTGCCGGGGAGCCTATTCTTGCTGAGCAAAATATCGAAGACTATCAAGAGGTCCCTTCAAGTACGTTTCATCCACATGCTGATTATTTTTTAAGAGTACAAGGTCAAAGTATGGTTGATGTGGGTATTATGGATGGCGATTTATTAGCCGTTCATCAGCAACCTACTGCAGAAAACCAGCAAATTGTAGTTGCTAGAGTGGATGGTGAAGTCACTGTAAAGCGGCTAAAAAGAACTAGAAGCAAACATGAAATACATCTTTTACCTGAAAACGAACAGTACTCTCCGATTATGGTTGATTTACGTCATCAGGATTTTGCCATAGAAGGGCTGGCTGTCGGCGTTGTAAGGGTTGCTATTTAAGACGCTTAAGAAGCCCCTAAATCACCCTTAGCAAAGATATACTCCTCTACTGGAACCCCTTTTATAACATGCTCTTGGAGAATTTTTTCTATTACCTCTGGGCTGCAACTGTGATACCAGGTTCCGTCTGGGTAACTCACCATTATGGGGCCTTGCTTGCATACTCTTAAACAGCCTACTTTTGAACGCAACACCCCTGATTCAACATCCATCAGTTTTAGCTCTTTAATACGTGCCTTTAGGTAGCTCCAAGAATCCTGAGCCAACTCTGGGGAGCTACATAATCCTGCCGTACACAACATAAGGTGTTGACGCTGACTTGAAACATGATGATTGGCAGCAATTTTTTTTAAAACATCAATGTCAGACATCTCTTGACACCTATCTAATGGATTTAATGGACCGTATCGCTTGGTTCTTGTTCTTGCGCCATGACCGTAGCCTGCTCCCAATCAATTACTGCCTGGATGCCAGAGTCAATCATTTCTTTAGCAATTTCAACCTGTTGATCGCCCAAATACTCTTTTACCTTGGGTGAGAATTTAACTTGTACAAGTGTTTCATCAACACCGGCACGTTGCAATCCAATATCGCCATTTTCTAAAATGATTAGCTCAAATGCTGGTGTACTCATTAGGTTTTATCTCAATATAAAATTAGGTAATAGGTTTAATATACGATTAGAATTCGATCATCATATCTCTATGTCTTTCCACGAGTTCATTCATTTGTTTAGACCAGTCCATAGCTTGATCCAAATCCCAATCCACCGCTTTTCTCTTTGAGTTAGACGCATCGTCAAGCGATAGCATGGGTAAACGATCTGCATCCATTTCAGCTTTGCGAATAATCGGCAAGGATGAAAGCTGACTAAAGGCATAGAGCATTTCATTTGCCCAAGCGTTATTATTGTAAAACAGTTGTTTTAATTCTGTTGATTCTGCAGGTTGTTTTCCATCTGCCATTAGACTGTCTTCTAGATCATCGACCGATTTGATAATTGATGGATCTTTTACCTTGTAGTTACTAGCTACATCTTGCAGGTGCCAAGCCCAAGCTTGTCCGAGGTGAAGGGTGATTGATTGAGCTAAAGAAACTCGCAGATGTCTATCTTGAGAAGCGCTAGAATTAGCTTCAATTAGTTTGATAAGCTTCTTGGCAAAAAGTAGCTTTTGGTTGACGGCGGATAAGTAGGAGCAGGTACTCACTATATTCAGCCGCCAGACTTTTCAGCTACAGCCCAGCTACCGTTAGAATAAAATGCATTCCAACCCGTTGGCTTACCATCCTTTTCACTGCGAACATATTGCTCTTTGGTCTTTCGACTATAGCGAACAACAGTATCCCTACCCTCAGAATCTTTCAGCGGTGCTTCTAATAAAAATTGATATTTTTTATCAATCTCTTTTTTATAGGGCAATAATTCAGAAACAAGGGGTGCTCGTGTTTCACGATGTCGTGGAAACTGACTTGCCGCTAGAAAAATACCCGAGGCTCCGTCTCTTAGCACGTAATGATCGTCAACTTTGGCACATTGTAATTCTGGCATTGGAATTGGATCGGCTTTTGGCGGAGCTGCTTCACCGCTTCTCAAAAGTTTTCTAGTGTTTTTACAATTATCATTAGTACAGCCAAAGTATTTACCAAAACGACCATTTTTGAGCTGCATTTCACTGCCACATTTATCGCACTCTAATGTTGGCCCTTCATAGCCCTTTATCACGTACTGGCCCATCTCCACTTCATAACCAGAGCAGTCCGGATTATTTCCACAGATATGTAGTTTTCGTGAGGTATCCAGCAAGTAGCTATCCATTGATGTATTACATAATTTACAACGGTGCTTTTTTAGGAGAGACTTAGATTCAGCCTCGTCGTCTTCATCAATATTGATGGCTTCATCACCAGAGGTAAGGTTAATTGTATTCTTGCAACGCTCTTTAGGTGGCAGAGAGTAACCAGAACAGCCCAGAAACACCCCTGTGCCTGCCGTTCTAATCATCATAGGCCTGCCGCATAGGTTGCACTCAATATCGGTCTCAGAGGGCGTATTAGGGCGCATGCCGCCCTCAGAATCCTTGGCATTAGCTAATTTTTGATTAAATTCGCTATAAAACTTATCTAGTAGCTGTTTCCAGTTTAATGATCCCGCTGCAATATCGTCTAGTTCGCGCTCCATGGTTGCAGTAAAACCATAGTCCATCAGATCAGTAAAACTCTCACTCAAGCGATCCGTCACTATATCGCCAATTTTTTCGGCAAACATACGTTTATTTTCAATACGAACATAACCACGATCTTGAATCGTCGAAATAATTGAAGCATAGGTAGAGGGTCGGCCAATACCGCGCTTTTCTAATTCTTTTACCAGAGCCGCTTCAGAATATCTTGCAGGTGGCTTGGTAAAGTGCTGCTGTGGTAATAACATCAGCAGTTTAAGAGCATCGCCCTTTTGAAGATCTGGCAGCTCTGCATCTTCGTCTCTGGCAGGCATAACTACCAAGAAACCGTCAAATTTAGTGACACGACCCTTAACAGTCATTTCATAGTCACCAGCAACTACAGTTAAAGTTGAAGAAGTAAATTCAGCTGGCGTCATTTGGCAGGCTACAAATTGTTGCCAAATTAATTGATACAGACGGCGAGCATCAACTTCCATATCACTTAAACTACCCGGAGTAATATCTATATTGGAAGGTCTAATTGCCTCGTGCGCTTCCTGTGCACCACTCTTGCTACTGTAGTTGATGGGCTGTTCTGGCAGATACTTTTTCCCATGATGACGGTCTATGTAATCACGGCAATTAGCAATTGCATCACTGCTGAGATTAGTAGAATCTGTTCGCATATAGGTGATATAGCCAGCTTCGTATAAACGCTGGGCCATAGTCATGGTTTTCTTTACACCATAGCCCAGTTTGGTACTGGCGGCTTGTTGCAGAGTCGATGTAATAAAAGGCGCTGGTGGTTTAGATTTGGTGGCTCTATCTTCACGTTTTGACACTGCGTAATCTGAATCACGTAAATATGCCAGTGCTGTATCAGTTTGTTCTTTGTTGTTAGGACGAAATGCTTTGCCTTGATATTTTTTAACATCAAATCTTGAAACCAATCCATCAGTTGACGAATCACCGGCTTCCAAGTCTGCTTGGACTGTCCAGTATTCTTCAGGTAAAAAAGCACGAATTTCACGCTCTCTCTCAACAATCATCTTTAGTGCAACCGATTGCACCCGGCCAGCGGATAATCCTCGACCCACTTTTTCCCATAACAATGGGGACACCATAAAACCAACAACACGATCTAAAAAGCGTCTGGCTTGCTGAGCATCGACTCTATGTTGGTCTAAAGTGCCTGGATCTTCAAAGGCATTACGTATAGCCTTTTTAGTAATTTCATTGAATACAACTCGTTTGTAACGGCTATCATCACCACCAATAACTTGGGTTAGATGCCACGCAATGGCCTCCCCCTCTCTATCCATATCAGTTGCAAGATATATAGTGTCTGCTTTCTTAGCTAACTTTTTTAGCTCAGATACCACTTTTTCTTTACCGGGCAAGGTGGCATATTCTGCGGCCCAATCATCATCAGGGTTAATACCCATACTTTTAATGAGTTGAGTTTTAGCTTTGCGCTCTCTATGCAAGACTTTGTCTTCAGGGGACATCTTGCGGGTCAATGCAGCTTGCTTGGCTCGCTCTTTTGGATCCGAGGGCGGACGGCTAGAACCCGTCGGTAAATCGCGGATATGGCCAACGCTAGATTTAACAACAAAGTCATTTCCAAGGTAACGATTAATTGTTTTAGCCTTGGCTGGTGATTCTACAATTACTAATGATTTACCCATTAAACAAAGCTTTCCAGATTATAAATTTAAAATTTATTTGCTAAGTATAAGCAAATGATTGAAGTAAAGGTGCGCAAAAATACTTGCAAGAGTACCCTTAGGTCAAGCCTCAAATGCAAATTTCTTTACCTTTATCACGTAATTTGATTAAACATTGGTGCAAATTGTCAACGGCAACCCCATCTCCACGCTCGTCCCAAACAACCCCTATACCCTGTTTATTAGTAACAATGGCATTCACGCTAGAGGGAAGATCATCAATAATGGAACCGATTACTTCAAGCCATGCTTTATCAGCTTCTTGATTAATCCAACGCCAGCCATCAAAGCAAGATTCCCAGCCGCGCTTACTTCGGCGGTGTAAAACCCACGATTCATTTAAATTATCTTGCTGCCAATCAAGCCAATAAAAAATAGCATCCAAGCGATCTTCTGAATCCGATGCATCAGCTTGTTTGCATATATTGACGTTAATAGTAAGACTTCGCGCTTTTTTTCGATTTGCCATAACCTGTTGTTGGCGTGGCGAGCTTTTCATCCACATCAATGGAGATACGGCAACTGCCAAACAAAAGATTATTAATAGCCAAACCATTGATACGCTCCGAATCAACTTAAAAACTGCATAAAAGTCATATTATAAACATTAATAGATGGATTTTAGCCAACAGAATTAACTTTAATAGAGGCTTTAGGTTAGAATTCGGCTTTTATTGTAAGAACTACTTAAAGGTCATGACTGAATTATTGATTGATATAGGCGTAAACCTCTCAAATAGTCGATTTAATGATGATCTGGAGGAAACCTTACAGCGCGCGAAAGACGCAAATATAGGCCAGTTAATTTTGACTGGAACATCAATATTAGAAACTGAAGAAGTTATTAGAATTTGTGAAAAGTTCGAGCAACAATTCCCAAAGATGCTGTATGCCACCGTTGGCATTCACCCGCATCACGCCAATGAATATAACAGCCAAGGCTTAAAAAAACTTGGGCAATTAGCCCTTCATAAAAATGTAGTGGCTATTGGTGAAACTGGTCTTGATTTTAATCGTAATTTTTCTACAGAAGCTGAACAAGTAAAAGCCTTTGAGGCACAACTTGAACTTGCAAGTAATCAGCATATGCCACTCTTTATGCATGAAAGAGATGCCGCTAAGCGTCAACTCGAAATATTGCACGAATACAGAGATCACTTTACCCAAGGAGTTATTCACTGTTTTACCGGTGATCGGGAAACACTTTACCGCTATTTAGATCTGGATCTATACATAGGCGTTACCGGTTGGATATGTGATAAAAAGAGAGGTAACCAATTACAGAGCCTTGTATCTAGCATCCCTTTAAATAGGTTGATGATCGAAACAGACGCACCCTATTTGTTACCTCAAAATATACCAGAGAAACCAAAAAATAGGCGCAATGAGCCAGCCTTTCTGCCATGGGTGCTAAGAGAAATTGCCAATTTTCGTGAAGAATCACTAAAGACAATTGCTAAAGAAACTAGTGCAAACGCTAAAGATTTTTTTAAAATTTAATTAAAGAATTTCCTAATAGAATCTCGGTAATTACGACTTACCTTTAACGACTCACCCTGAGTAAGATGCAATAAGCTCCCCCCCTTCTGAAGGGGCGTAACACTCACTACACGCTCTACATTAACAATGGTAGAACGGTGAATTCTAACAAACAGGTTATCGTCTAGCTTGGTCATTAAATCGCGCAGTGTACTTCGAATAACATGGGTTTCTCCGCCCGCATGGACACACATATAGTCACCTGCAGCATCAACCCAATCGATATCATCAAACGGGATAACCTTTACTACTCCAGAATCACGCACTAACAGTTTTCTTTTCATGCTATCTGGTAAATTACTTTCGGACTCGTCCGCTACTTCTTCTTTTGAAGCGCGCTCAGATATTTCCTCAATAGCACCAATAAGAGGACTTTTAAAACTACGATCCACATCATTTTTAAGACGGTCTATAGCTCGGTCGACCGAGCGGGCTATTCTTTCACTGTCCAATGGCTTTAAAACATAGTCTACGGCGTGTAGATCAAATGCATCAACTGCATACTGATCATAAGCAGTAATAAAAACCACCATAGGCATAATATCTGTTTGCAGTGAGCGAATAACATCAAATCCGTTCATGCCCGGCATTTGAATATCAAGAAATAATAACTCTGGCTGTAAGCTAATAGCAGCCTCAACCGCTTCTTTTCCGTTACTGCATTCACTAATGATTTCAATGTCACTAATTTCACTCAAAACTGCCCTTAAAAGGTCTAAAGAAAGTGGCTCATCATCAACAATTACCGTTCTTAATTTTTGCATAATTTCCTTCTAGAGTTTAATCCGTTATATGATCGCTGGGTATCTTTAAAGTAACGCAAAGACCACCATCTCGAGTATTCTCTAAATGAAGTTTGTAATCTTCATTATAAAATTGTTTTAGTCTTTCATCTGTATTTTTTAAGCCTATACCTGCTGACTTAATTGGACTTTTTTCCGAGGTGATTCCTGGACCTGTATCAATAACTTTAATTACTAAATAACCATCTTCATTCGTTGCAACAATAGATATTTGACCACCGGTTTCAGATGGCGCAATACCGAATTTAATTGCATTTTCTACTAAAGGCTGAAGAATCAAGCTCGGAACATCAATACTTTCATGCGCTATGGGAACATCAAAGTGTAACTTTAAGCGATTACCAAACCTAGTGCGCTCAATCTTTAGATACTGTTTTACTGCATCAATTTCTTGTCTCAGGCTTACTTTATTAATCGGATCGTTATCAAGTGAGTAGCGTAAGAATTTACTTAATTGGACAATCATTTCATGGGCTTTAGACGATTCCTTCACTTTAACTAGAGCAGAAATAGCATTCAGTGTATTAAATAAAAAATGCGGATTTAGCTGATATCGAAGCATTTTAAGTTGAGCTTCGCGGGCTATGGTTTCAGCCTGTAATCGTTTAAGCTGCTCTTGTTGCGTATCCGAAGCCAACTCTAATAGAGTTTGATGTTGATTTTGCAGCAATTGGTAATATTTAACAAAATGGTAAAAGGCTACCCAACATAGAAAAATCAAAATCGAACCAAACAGCCACCCACCAAAGTCAGACCAGATATCCTGCTCACCGGTCATTGACATAAAAGTACTTATTCTTAAGATTGTCCAAATTAAAGAACAACCGATAATCCCAGCTATGGCAGATGATATACGAAATATTAATATATCATTCCAAAAAAAGCGAAATAAATAACGCAGAGGCCAAGAAACCAAAACACCAAGAGCCGACTGAAGTAATGTATGTCCAATATATCCACTACCCTGCTGGTCATACCACAGAGTAAGGCTTAAAAAGCTAATCAAAGAAAGTCCAAACCAACCGACAATTTGCAATAACCAAAATTGCACATCAGTATTTCGATAAATTGCATTCAAATACGGATGATAAACAGAGTTGGTCATAATTGCCTTTAATTAACACAAGCTTCGAGGGCGTATATTTAACGTTAAAAAAATATTTATGGCAACCATCCTATTCCAAAGACCTGAGCATTAAAGATAAAATACCCCAACAATATAATTTGGATATAAAAAGTGTCAGAACAGCATATTATTAATCATTGTGGTTTAAAAATTTTACGGTCAACCCACCCTGAAGTTCGCAAAATAAAACGCTTACAGCAAGGACACAGCGCTCATGGCAATAAAGTTTGGCGCTCAAGTTTTGCTTTAATTGACTATCTTGAAACCTACCCATTTAAAGCAAAGTCAAAAGTATTAGAAATTGGTTGTGGCTGGGGTTTGTCTGGTCTATTTTTAACCAAGAACCAAGATGTAAATGTCACAGGTATTGATATAGATTCTAGTGTACAACCCTATTTTGAGCTTCAAAACTCCATTAATGGCTGTGAAGTGGAATTCCAAGAGCGAAGTTTTGAAACACTCTATGAAAATGAACTTAATGACTATCAGTATATTATTGGAAGCGATGTCTGCTTCTGGGATGAAATGACTAACCCTTTACTTGATTTACTCCAACGCGCAATAAAATCGGGAGTCGAAAAAATATTAATTGCAGATCCAGGAAGACCGCCCTTTTGGCAGCTGACAGAAATATGCTCTCAGAAATTTAATAGTGAGGTAGTCAGTCGGCGGATACATACACCATGGAAATCAGAAAAATATATTTTGGTTATAAGGGGCGACTAAAAAAGAAATATAAAAAAACTGGGCAAAGCCCAGTTTTTTTATATTAGATAGAGCTTATAGATTAAGTTCTTAAGGAATAATTATTTCCTGCGACTGACCATCAAAAGTATAGCCTGCCGCTGAGCTTGTCTCAACAATATCCAACATCGTTGAACCCGACGCAGCAGCAGCCACATCAAATACTATTGTTGTCAGATCAGTATCTGACGAACCAGGCCAGCTACCAAACAGTGATGCAAAT
>DKNZ01000039.1:0-8064 GCA_002469845.1 Cellvibrionales bacterium UBA7375
GTTATTTTAGTCGTAGGTATAAGGTTGGGTTGTATTAATCATGCCTTATTAACTGCTCAAGCTATTCGTTTAGATGGTTTAAAGATAGCGGGATGGGTTGCCAATATATTGGATACAGAAATGCTTCGCATTGATGAGAATATTGATACACTTAAACAGATGTTAATTGAACCCTGTTTAGGAGTTATACCTAGATTAACAGATATATCGCCACAACAGGTTGCGGCCCATTTAACTATTCCGGATTGATGGTAAGAGACAATATGAGCGAGCAAGATAATTTATCTAAAGAAGATTTGAAGCGAGTAAAAAACTACCTTAACAGTGGCTTTAATGTGACTGATCGCAAACCATTTAGAGGCCTAGTTCTGTTAGGTATTATTTGGAGTGTTGTGGCTATTTTAGGTGGTATTAGTTGGTATATTGGACAGCATGCTGGATTTTTATAAGTCATTAGGGGCTTAATTGATGCGCATCGTTAATCGAAGTTGCGATCTTGATAAGGCTACATTTTCTGCGGCAACAGCCCCGCTTCTTCAAAGAATATATCAGTCTAGAGGGTTAAATTCTGACGCCGACTTGAGTCTTAATTTATCAAATTTACCCAGTCCAGATTTAATGCTGGGAATTGATACTGCAGTAGAGCATCTAGTCGAGGTTTTGAAGGCTAACCAACGAATAGTAATAGTCGGCGACTTTGACGCAGATGGTGCTACAAGTTCAGCTTTAATGGTGTTGGCGCTCACTGCCATGGGTTTTGAATCAGTAGAATTTTTAGTGCCCAACCGATTTGACTATGGGTATGGTCTAACACCCGAAATCGTTGAGTTAGCACAGCAAAAAAAACCTCAGTTAATTATCACTGTAGATAATGGTATTTCCAGTATCGAAGGTGTTGATTTTGCCAATAAGCTCGGTATTAAAGTCATTGTTACTGATCACCATTTACCCGGTTCGCAACTGCCCAATGCTGCAGCAATAATTAACCCTAATCAGCCAGACTGCCAATTCCCCTGTAAAAATCTTGCCGGTGTGGCGGTTGCCTTTTATGTACTCAGTGCATTGCGCGCTAAACTACGTCAGCTGAATTGGTTTGAAAAAAACTCCATTCCAGAGCCAAATATGGCACATTATTTAGATTTAGTCGCTCTGGGGACTGTGGCTGATGTTGTGCCCCTAGATCAGGTCAATAGAGCACTGGTACATCAGGGATTATTAAGGATAAGAGCCGGTTACGGGCGCCCTGGTATTAATGCATTATTAAAAATAGCGGGTAAAAACCCCGCCCAATTAGTAGCCTCTGATATGGGGTTTGCGGTGGCGCCAAGATTGAACGCAGCAGGGCGCTTAGATGATATTTCCTATGGTATTCAGTGTTTGCTGACAGATGATCCAGTGATTGCGCTAAAGCATGCTCAAGAGTTGGAACAATTTAATCAGGACCGCAAAACCATTGAGCAAGAAATGCAGACAGAAGCCCTAAAGATTGTTGAGGACTTGGTGTTGGCTGATCAAGATGAATTGCCAGCCGCTTTATGTCTTTATCAGGCCGATTGGCATCAGGGTGTTGTCGGCTTATTAGCCTCTAGAATTAAAGAGAAATTTCATCGGCCAGTGGCAGTTTTTGCAAGAGATGATAACGGTATGCTGAAAGGATCAGTTCGGTCGATATCGGGATTACATATTCGTGATGCACTAGATGCAGTGGCGACAAAAAATCCTGGCTTAATTAATAAGTTTGGTGGTCATGCAATGGCCGCTGGATTAAGCCTTGAAGAATCATTCTTTGATCAATTTGAGCAGGCGTTGCAACAGCAAGTTGAAAGCACTATAAATCCACAGGATTTAGAAGCTACATTGCAAACAGATGGCCAGTTGAATATCGAGCAATTTAGCATGCACACAGCCACCTTATTGCGCGATGCAGGCCCTTGGGGGCAGGCATTTCCTGAGCCCTGTTTTCAGGGTGAATTTAATCTTATATCTCAGCGTATTGTTGGTGAAAATCATTTAAAAGTCACACTATCACCAGATACTGCCAATGACACAGCGATGGATGGAATTTACTTCAATATTGACAGTGAGCAATGGCCAACGACTCGGACTAGGGTCCGCTGTGTCTATCGTTTAGATATTAATGAATTTCGAGGCAGGGAAAGTCTCCAGATGATCATTCAATATATGGAGCCTCTATAATTAGACTTCCCGAATTGGGAAAGTTATTTAGAATTGGGCCCTGAAGGGAGCTACTTACTCGGAAGTTGAATATGAAAGGTTGTACCATCTTGTTCGTTACAAGTGACCGCAATCTGACCCTGATGCTGTTCAGTAATAATAAAGTGACAGAATGATAGATGCATTGCACTGTCTATTCCTTTTCCAGCAGAATCACTTTGGTTAAAGGGTTCAAAAAGACTTTTCTGCTCTTCTAGACTAATCCCGGTCCCATTGTGTTGTATTCGTATCCATAGATCATCAAAGGCCATAGAAACATCAACGCTTATTTCAGGCTTATGATCTAAATCTTCGATATTATCCAAGGCATAGCATGAACAGCGAAAAATACTTAGTAACGCTTGCTGTAGTTCAGTGATATAGCACGGGATCTCAGGTAAATCGTCGTCAAATTTAGTATGAATATTTACAGCGCTAAAGCGTAAATTATCAGTAATTGATAAAACATCGCTCGCCAATTCCAAACTATTTTCTATAACGGAAATAATGCTGTTATGAGCTTTTTCTCCACCGCCACTGGCCGAAAAGTTAAGTAAATTGGTTATAACTGAGCTTGCTTGTTGGCCCCGAATAATAGTTTCTTCTAAAAGCTCATTCAGCCCTTCGGTATCTAAATTTTCGTCCACTACGCTTTGCCGAACTGTTTTTACATCTTTGATTATTGCTGTAAGAGGCGTATTAATATCCTGTGCCATAACCGCCGCCATCTCGCCCATTGCAGACATTTTGTCCCGTTGGATCAGCATATTTTCATTTTTAGCGCGCTGAGTAACATCATCGAGAAGGATAACTACCCCTGTGTCTTTTTCAGGCTGGAGCGGGTAGATAGTAATATCAAATTGATACTGGCCGCGTTGACTGTATTTCACAGTAATAATTTTATTGTCATACTGAGCTTGCTTGACCTGATCTGGCGTTACTGTAATGGCAGGAAAGGTTTTCCATAGGTCCTCACCCTGAGCATCTTTAAAGCTAACACCACTGACTATTTCAGCCCGATTATTCCATTGGGTAATCTGATTTTTTTGATTAAGCCCAATAAGAATCATCGGCAGAGATTGAAGAATACTATTAATATAAGCCTCAGATTTCTGCAGCTGTTGAGTGGTTTTTTTGTGATCGGACACTTCGGTTTTAAGCAGTTTATTCGACTTATCAAGGGTTTTAGTGCGCTCAATAACTCTCAGTTCTAACTGTGATCGAATATCCTCTAGTTCATTATTGTAACGACGTGCCTGACGGCGAGTGAAGTACAATCTGACAGTTAAAACAGCCAGAGCAATAATAAGAATATTGCCGACAAAGTTGGCAACATATTGCCAGTTGGTAGAGCCGTCAGCTTCTCGAAATAACCAAAAGATATCTGCATAGGCAAATTGGCAGAAAACAATTAATAGCAAACTAAAAAGGAAATACTTTAACTTCAATGTATCCACTCCCAGTGGTTTATCCGTTGCGCTTCATTATAACCAAGAGACTAAGTGTTTACAGTAAAAGCATGGCTTAAGTTAACCGTTGTTTTCACGATGAACAGCTAATACTAATGGTGCTGGCCCAATCTGGTGGAAGCCCTTCATATTTTTCACCATCGGGGTGAGGGGTATAAGGGTTACTTAGAAGGCTAAGTAACAATTCAACTTCACTATAATCACCCGCTTCAGCAGCCTCAATTGCCGTTTGAGCCATATAATTTCGCAACACATAAAGCGGATTAATTTTCATCATGGATTCGCGTCTTTGTTTATCGTTGGTTTCTTGCGACTCCAGTCGTTGCAAATAATCAGAAGACCAGCTATCAAATTCATCGCGATCACGAAAGTAGTCACGAACGGTTTGATTGTTTTTTGAAAAATCACATAGCTTGCGAAACAGCAATGTGTAATCTACCTGATCCGTTGCCATCATATTGAGCAGTCGATTAATTAATAATTCATCTTCAGGTTGATAATCCAGTAAGCCGATTTTTGATGCCATAATTTGTCTGTAATTCCGCAAAAACTCAGTTTCGTAGTGCTTAAGACATTCAGTTATCTCAGAAGTTTCCAATAGTGAGCTAAAACAGGTGGCCAAAGCATTGAGGTTCCACAGGCCAATAGAGGGTTGGTTTCTAAATGAATAGCGCCCCTGATGGTCTGAATGATTGCAAATATAATCTGGATTATAGGTGTCTAAAAACCCGAAGGGACCATAGTCGATGGTATCGCCGAGTATCGACATATTATCTGTATTCATAACACCATGACAAAAGCCGACCGATTGCCACTGTGCAATTGTTTTTGCGGTTTTAAGTACACAATTTTGCAACAGTAGATAGTAGCGTTTGGGATCATTAGCCCAATCAGAAAAGTGACGTTCAATTAGATAATCAGCCAGTTCCTTAACGGCTTTTGGATTATTGTCATAGTGAAAATGCTCAAAATTGCCAAATCTAACATGACTGCGTGCTACTCTACATAAAACGGCCACTGGTTCTATTTGCTCGCGAACTGCGGTTGTTTTTCCAGTACTCAAGCTCAGGGCTCTGGTTGTACCTATACCCAATCCATGCATTACCTCAGAGCAAAGATACTCGCGAATACTAGAGCGCAATACTGCGCGCCCATCACCAAATCTCGAATAGGGAGTAGTACCTGCTCCTTTTAACTGAAGATCCCAAAGTTCATTGTTGTTCCCAACCGCAATTTCACCCAAGGTTATGGCTCGACCATCCCCTAGTTGGCCTGCCCAAACGCCAAACTGATGGCCTGAATAAACTACAGAGAACGAATCAATATCATCATGATTTAAACCGCCACTCAAAAGTTGCAGGCATGTATCACTGTTTAACTCTTTAGCTGAAATACCTAGCATTTCAGCTAAATCGATATTGGTGCTTACCCAAAATGGGCTATCCACGGGTTGTGGCGAAACTGCACTAAAAAAGGTGCTATCGGAGGCATTGAAGTAGTTATAAAAATGGCATTCAAGCCGTTGTTGAACGGATTTATTGTTCATTGAACTTCAATTCTATCCTTATTATCAATTATCTAATATTTTTTAGAAATCACTTTATAGCTTTAGATATTCTATCATCTTGAAGCCTAACAGTTGGTTAATCAAGCCTGTTTTTTCTTGGTGTGAACTCAGTGCTAAGGTAGAATGCACGCATTACTCACGCTTTACATAAAGGCACAGATTAACCGCTATGGAAGTAAATCCTTTTTACACTAGTCTAGATGACCTGAAAGCTCGCACCGAGTTACTTCGGGGGTATCTTTGACTATGTTGGTCGCAAAGAGCGTCTAGCGGAAGTTGAGCTAGAGCTAGCAGAATCGGATGTGTGGAATGATCCCGATCGTGCGCAGGAGTTAGGGCGCGAAAGATCCTCTCTAGAATCCGTGGTTAAAACTATCGAAGATATGGATAGTGGCATTGCCGACACCCGAGAAATATTAGATATGGCAGTCGAGGAAAATGACGCTGATATGCTAACTGATGTACAGTCAGAAATTGATTCAATGGAAGCCCAATTGGCAACATTAGAGTTTCGAAGAATGTTCTCTGGTGAAATGGACGAAAATTCAGCCTTTCTTGATATTCAATCTGGTTCCGGTGGAACCGAAGCGCAGGATTGGGCAGAAATGCTTTTACGTATGTACCTAAGATGGGCAGATGACAAAGGCTTTAAAGCAGAGCTAGTAGAATGTTCGGCGGGTGAAGTTGCAGGTATAAAAAGCGCAACTATCCAGATTACTGGTAACTATGCTTTTGGCTGGTTGCGGACGGAAATAGGTGTTCATAGACTAGTGCGGAAGTCGCCTTTTGACTCGAGTAATCGCAGGCACACTTCCTTTGCAGCGGTCTATGCCTCGCCTGAAATTGACGACAATATAGATATTGAGATAAACCCTGCTGATGTCCGAACAGATACCTACCGAGCTTCTGGGGCGGGTGGTCAGCATGTAAATAAAACAGATTCTGCGGTGCGATTAACCCATGAACCGAGCGGTATCGTTGTACAATGTCAAAATCAGCGATCGCAACATCAAAATCGTGATAAATGCTGGCAAATGTTACGTGCGCGGCTCTATGAGTTAGAATTACGCAAACGTCAGGAAGAAGCGCAGGTAACTGAGGATGGTAAGTCGGACATTGGCTGGGGCAGTCAGATACGCTCCTATGTTTTAGATGATGCCCGAATTAAAGACCTACGCACCAGTGTAGAAACCAGAAATACTCAAGCAGTATTGGATGGTAAGCTAGATCAATTTATTGTTGCTTCGCTTAAAGCGGGGCTGTAGTTATTAATTTATAACAGTGAAAAATCCTATGACCGATCAACAAGGCGAAAAGAAGATAGACGAAAATAAGTTAGATGAAAATAAGCTAATAGCCGAGCGCAGAGCCAAGCTAGATAGTTTGCGAGAGCAGGGTGGTGTTGCTTTTCCTAACTCATTTCGTCCAGCCGATACAGCGGGTGATCTACAAGCTAACTTTGGTGAAAAAACCAAAGAAGAGCTTGAGCAACTAGCGCGACCGACCAGCATAGCGGGTCGGGTTATTCGCAATCGTGGTGCTTTTATCGTTATTCAAGACAGTAGTGGAACGATTCAGCTTTATGTCACCAAAGAGGCTCGTTCCTTCGCAAAATCATTAGATCTTGGAGATATACTCGGAATTAGCGGGGTCCTTCATAAGTCAGGCAAGGCCGATCTTTATGTTCAAATGGATGATTATCAATTATTGACCAAGGCGCTACGTCCCTTACCGGATAAATTTCATGGGCTAGCTGATCAAGAAATGCGTTACCGACAACGCTATGTTGATTTGATCGTGAATCCAAAAGTACGAGAGACATTTATTACTCGCTCAAGGGTAGTCGACTTTATTCGTAGTTATCTCAATGGTTCTGGTTATCTTGAAGTAGAGACACCTATGTTACAAACTATTCCAGGGGGTGCGGTTGCTCGTCCTTTTGTGACTCATCACAATGCCCTAGACATAGAAATGTATATGCGTATAGCGCCAGAGCTTTATCTTAAAAGATTAGTGGTTGGCGGCTTAGAAAGAGTGTATGAGATTAACAGAAACTTCAGAAATGAAGGCCTATCAACGCGACATAATCCAGAATTTACTATGTTGGAGTTTTATCAGGCATATGCAGACTTCAATGACTTGATGGATCTTACCGAAGATATGCTACGCAAGCTCTCACAGCAGGTATTGGGTACTACAAAAATAACCAACACAGTCAAAAATTCCGATGGAGAGGTTGAGTCTGAAATCGCCTTTGACTTTGCCAAGCCTTTCACTCGCTTATCCGTATTTGATTCAATTTTGGCCTATAACCCAGAGATTAAAGCTGAAGACCTAAGTGATGAAAAGAGTGCTAGAAAAATTGCTGCAGATTTAGGTATTCCCCTCAAAGACCTGTGGGGTTTAGGAAAGGTACAAATTGAAATCTTCGAAAAAACCGTTGAACATAGACTTGAACAGCCGACCTTTATTACACGTTATCCAACCGAGGTTTCGCCCCTGGCAAGACGCAATGACCAGGACCCTTTTGTAACCGACCGCTTTGAGTTTTTTGTCGGTGGCCGCGAGATTGCCAATGGCTTTTCAGAGCTTAATGATGCAGAGGATCAAGCGGCGCGGTTTAAACAGCAGGTAGCAGAAAAGGATGCTGGGGATGACGAAGCTATGCATTTTGATGCAGACTATATTCGCGCCCTAGAGTATGGCATGCCGCCTACAGCAGGCGAGGGTATTGGTATTGATCGACTGGTCATGTTGCTAACTGATTCGCCATCAATTAGAGATGTCCTTTTATTTCCCCATATGAGGCCTGAG
>DKNZ01000039.1:8413-18037 GCA_002469845.1 Cellvibrionales bacterium UBA7375
ATCCTTGGAGCATAGGCTCCAAGGATAAATCTTGGGCAAAGCTTATTTTAAGCTGGTGTAATAGGCCGCAAGATTAGCTATATCAGCATCAGTAAGATTCTTCGCCATTGCCGACATCATGGCATTTTTACGACGACCATCACGATACATTTGCAGTGCGCTCGCAAGGTAGGCCTGCTTCTGACCTGCTAAGTTGGGCCACATTGGGTTATTGCTTATTCCATTGGCGCCATGGCAGCCAGCACAGGTTACCGATTTAGCCTTTCCTGCCGCCGCATCACCGGCAAAGCTAGCGCAAGCAAGTGTAGACAAAAGGATAGCGACTGTTAGGTTTAAAACTTTCTTCATTGGAGATCTCCAGAAATTAAACATCAAAATTAAGATCTATTAATCAGTGAATGGCTGACAAATAGTGTTGCAGTTAAAAGAGCTACAGAACCAATCTGATGGGCTGCAGCTATGGCAACAGGCACATGAAAAATCAAAGTGCTAATGCCAAGGGTAATTTGTACTAGTAATAAAAATAGCATGCTATAGATGCCAATACGTACATTTTCAGAAATATTTTTTTTCAAAGCAAACACGGAAAAACTGACCAAGACTAAAGCAATAATATAAGCGAACATGCGATGGTTAAATTGAATGGTAGTGATATTTTCAAATGCAGATAGCCATATTGGGCTCATGTCATATAGACCCGCTGGGATAAAGCTATCACCCATCAGCGGCCATGTAGAATAAGCGTAGCCAGCCCTTGTGCCAGCTACTAAGCCGCCTGATAAAATCATTAAAAATATCAAGCCGCTTATTATGCAGGCAGGCATACCAAGTCCTGATGGCTGGTTAGAAGGCTTATTGATAAGTCCCAGGGAAGTCCAGACAATAAAGCCATATATAGCAATCGCAAGTCCAAGGTGAGCAGTCAATCGATACTGGCTTACATGGGGCACGTCAATTAGGCCACTTTTTACCATATACCAACCCATAAGACCCTGACAGCCGCCAAGAAGAAGCATCAGTAGCAATTTAGGTAATAACTGGGGCGAAATACGTCGGGTTAAAAAGAAATAGACAAAGGGAATAAAGAACAGCAAGCCAATCAGCCGACCCAAAACTCGGTGCAAATATTCATACATAAAAATGACCTTAAACTCGCCCAAGGTCATGCCTAGATTAATTTGTTGATACTCGGGGAATTGCTGATATTTCAAAAACAGCTGTTGCCAATCATTATGACTAAGGGGTGGGATAATACCCATTAAAGGTTGCCATTCAACCATAGACAAACCCGAGTCAGTAAGTCGAGTCACGCCGCCGAGAAGAATCATACCGAAAATAACCACAGCACAGGTTAAAAGCCAGCGGACGATTAATTTATCATTCATGGCTTGAGTCGGGCTTGCTTGAATCATTTAAAATCCTAAATTGATTGCGAGTTTCAGCAAAAATTGTGTTTTAAAATACGCGAAAATCTACTTTTTAGACTAAAAAATCGCCTAATTTCTGTATAAATTTAAGGAGTCTATATTTCTTAATACAATTATTTCAATCTCTAGCAGAAACTATGGAAAGCACTTTAAAGGAGAACTATTATAACATGAAGGTCATTCAGGTTGTTAGGCGATAAAATATGAGCGGTCAAAGGGAAATTAAGCTTCATTCACAATGGCGTCAAGTTATAGGTGATGAGTTTAATAAAGAGTATATGCACTCATTGCGTGAATTTTTAATTCAGCGAAAACATCAAGGTGCGGTTATATATCCACCTGCTGATGAGTGGTTTTCGGCACTGAATAGCACTCTATTTGATGATATTCGTGTGGTGATATTAGGTCAGGATCCCTATCATGGTGTCGGCCAAGCCCATGGTCTTTGTTTTTCTGTAAGACCTGGTATTAAAGTCCCACCATCCCTAGCTAACATCTATAAAGAAATAAAGTCAGATCTATCCATTGATCAGCCAAACCATGGTTGTTTAATCAGCTGGGCTCAGCAAGGGGTATTGCTTTTAAATGCAACCTTAACCGTTGAAGATGCAAATGCTGGAGCACATCAAGGTAAGGGCTGGGAGCAATTTACTGATCAAGTTATAAAGGCTGTAAATGAACATCGAAAGGGCGTGGTATTTATGTTGTGGGGTAGCTATGCGCAGAAAAAATCAGCCATGATAGACCCATCACGTCATTTAATTCTAAAGTCCGTGCACCCCTCACCCCTATCAGCCTACAGAGGTTTTTTTGGTTGTGGGCATTTTTCTGTGGCAAATCGCTATCTTGAAGAGCAGGGTTTAAAGCAAATTAACTGGCAGTTACCCGAGCAAGAGGACGCCTTAAAAGCAATACAAGATAGTTCAAAATCTCTCAGCTAGTTACCCACTTTAAGAGGCGGCTTGTGGGCTTTTGCGCGCAACCAATTAAGACCTTTTAATATAAAAGGAGTCGTCACTAGCTTTTTCTCAACTGCAAATTTTTTCGGGTAGTCCATTAGAACAACACCCATAAAAATAGTTAATAAACCCTGCCCCGGAATAAACAGCATTAAAAACCCACCCGCAAACAAAATAAGCCCTAGTAGATTTTTGATTAGAATAAAAAGCAGTCTAAACTCAGGGTGAGTATTAGCTATCCATAGTGTGCTATTACGCTTGCTGTGTAAAAAATAATCTTCAGGGATCCTAGCTGCTAGCCAAGGCAGGGATAAAAGACTAATAACGAAAATAATAGCTGAAGCAGCACCTAGTAGAGGTAGAATCGAAGTATAAGAGTAGAGAAATTCCTTCATACCGCAGCCTTTTCAGCCGATCTAGCCTAGTTCATAGGGCAAGTCGAGTCGTTCTACTGATATTTCTGTTTGATCTATAACAATCCTTTTAATGTCTGAGCTCGAAGTAGCTAGAACCGCTAGAGCTTCAATCTGTCCCTGCTTGTTAGCTTGAGCATTAACAATAGTGCCTAGTTGCTTACCCTCAATATTGAAAAGGGCTTGCCCTATCTCAGGAACGCAATTAGTAGAAAGATTTAAAAGATACATTCTGCGTTTGACCGCCCCCAAATAATGAGCGCGAGCCACAACCTCCTGTCCCGTGTAGCAACCTTTTTTAAAGCTAATAAAATTTAACAGATCAAGGTTTAGCATTTGCGGAATAAATTGATCCGTAGTACCTGAAGTAATATCAGCAATACCCGCTCTCAATCGATCTAAGTCACTTAATTCAGGTTCAATAGAGAGCTTTTGATCGCTGATATCTGTGATTTTAGTTTTAGAAAACACCGCATATTTTTTAAGACTGGCAATAGCCGTATCCACAATAGAAGGGTGGGTTTCGAGCACAATACAGTCACTATCTTTTAAACCTGCGGAAAAAAGAAAAATAACCCTACCTTTGGGGGTGCAGTGACAACCGCGAATAAAATTATCATCACTGAGTTGATGCAGGTCACAGCTAACCTGACCCTGAAGAAACTTAAGGCTATCTTCGCCGCGCAACTCAATTAAGCCACGATTTGTATCGCTCATAAATATTCCAATTTAATATTAAAGCTATCCGAAAAGCAGATAGTTTAGCCTATTTTGCTCAAGTTCCCTATAATATCGGCTCCAAATTAAAGGTGTAGTTATGCAAAAAAATCGTCTGTTGTGGGCAAGTCGTCGCGGCATGTTGGAATTGGATCTTTTATTACAGCCATTTGTGGAAAATCATTATGATCTTCTAGCCGAAGACGATAAGCAGCAATTTCATCTATTCTTAGCGTTAGAAGATCAGCAATTATTTCAGTGGCTGATTCAAAAGGAACAGGCATCAGATAGCAATATACAAAGGATTGTAAATATTATTCATGAAAGCAGAAAGCGGTCCCAATAGATTCGTAGTATCTCCTGCAAAATCCATCCTAATTATTGATCTTTCTGTGGTTGCTATTGTTTCAGTCCTGTTGGTAGTAATGCCAATAAATTTCTCTATTAAATGTCTCTTTATCGCACTATTAGCAAGCTATTGCCTAATAACATGCCGCAGTTTTAAGCAGGCGGAAAATAGTGAGTTTTGTTACTTACCATCAATTAATAAGTGGGAATTTGATGGTAAACAGGCAAGTCTGCGCAAACAGCAATTTGTTACGCGAAACTTGATGGTGCTGTATTTTTTAACAAATAATGGCGAAAAATTAAGCCAAATAATATCTATAGATTCAATGCAAAAAAAACAGCATATCCGCTTGAGAAAGTTAATTATTGCTTGGTCGAAAACCCCTAATCGCGATGGGTGACCACATCTTGGCCGGCAAAATTAATGGGTACCATAATGGTATCCCGCGCCACTGGGGATAACTCTGGATAATCCACTGTATAGTGAAGACCTCGACTTTCCTTGCGTTGTTGAGCACAGCCAATGATTAACTCAGACACCATGGCAAGGTTTCTCAGTTCCAGAAGATCACGAGAAATTTTGTAATTACTGTAATAATCCTGAATTTCATTAAGCAAAAGTTTAATTCTATGATGGGCGCGTTCTAGACGTTTATCGGTGCGTACAATCCCAACATAATCCCACATAAAACGACGAAGCTCGTCCCAATTATGTGAGATAACAACATCTTCATCAGAGCTGTTTACTTTTGATTCATCCCAATCGGGAATAAGATTGGGAGTATTAATCTGTGCAATATTAGTATTAATATCTTTAGCCGCAGCCTGAGCATATACCAGGCACTCTAGCAAGGAGTTGCTTGCCATTCTATTGGCACCATGCAGTCCAGTAAACGCCGTTTCGCCAATTGCATAAAGATTCTTTAGATCCGTCTGACCCTGCTTATCAACTACAACACCACCACAGGTATAGTGAGCAGCGGGAACTACGGGTATTGGCTCCTTAGTAATATCGATATTAAATTCAAGACAGGTTTCATAAACTGTTGGAAAATGCTCAGTGATAAAATCAGCCGGTTTATGACTAATATCTAAATAAACACAGTCGCAACCCAAGCGTTTCATTTCAAAATCGATCGCTCGAGCTACCACATCCCTAGGCGCCAATTCCCCATCATTATGGAATTTCTGCATAAATTGCGAACCATTGGGAAGCTTCAATATGGCACCCTCACCTCTAAGCGCCTCAGTAATCAGCGAAGACTTGGCTTTTGGGTGGTACAGGCAGGTAGGGTGAAATTGATTAAACTCTAGGTTTGCTACCCTACAGCCACGACGCCATGCCATAGCCAAACCATCGCCGCTGGCTCCATCTGGGTTGCTAGTGTACAAATATGCCTTACTCGCGCCTCCCGAGGCGAGAACCACTGTTTTAGCCTGAAATAGGGAGACTTTAGATGATTTTATATCAAGCAAATAAGCGCCACTACAGCGAATTTTTCGGGAATCGCTATCCGCTTGAGTCACAAGGTCAACCGCACAGTGATGCTCATAAATATGAATATTTTCCCGCGCAATAACCTGATCCACCAGTGTGGTTGTAACCGCTTTTCCCGTAGCGTCAGCAGAATGCAGGATTCGGCGGTGACTATGACCGCCTTCTTGCGTTAAATGATAGTGAACCTGATCAGAGTCAAGGGTAAAGTCCACACCCTGTTCTATCAGCCATTTGATAGCAGAGGGGCCATTTTCCACCACATAACGAACGCTATCTTCGTGACATAAACCAGCGCCAGCAATCAAAGTATCTTTAACATGAGCCTCAGCGCTATCATCTTTATCGAAAACAGCAGCAATTCCACCCTGTGCAAGCCATGAGGCACCACCCTTGAGGGTTGATTTGCTAATAAGTGCAACATTGAGCTTTTGGTCTAATTGAAGTGCTAGGGTAAGTCCTGCCGCACCGCTACCGATTACCAAGACATCATAAGAATTGTTTTTGATCATTAATAAACCGCAAATAATAAAACTATCGTGATAATATAATAGGAAATGCCCAGTGACTACGCTAAATTGCACTAATCTGAAGTATTGATTGCTACAATAATAGAATAGGATGAACTTGTGTTTAATATTATACGCAAGCTTAAATCTTAGGGCGCAACATATTTAAAATAGTACTCAGAATTTATAATGGATTAGTGAATGAAGGAACACAACTCAGAGCCCACCGATCATCAGTTAGTTTTGCGTGTGCAAAAAGGTGATAAGAGAGCCTTCGATCTTCTGGTGCTTAAATATCAATATAAATTGCAAGCTATTGTCGGGCGTTTTATTCGCGACACCGATGAAGTAGCCGATGTCACTCAAGAAGCCTTTATCAAAGCCTATAAGGCGCTTCCAAGATTTCGTGGTGATAGCCAGTTTTACACCTGGCTCTACAGAATAGCCATCAATACCGCAAAAAATTACCTAGTGTCAAAAAGTCGTCGTCCGGCAAATACAGATATTGATGTTGAAGATGCCGAGCAATTTTCCAACAACGAAAAGTTAATCGATGATACTTCCCCAGAAAGCTCGATGATGACTGATGAACTAGCCGCCATCATAAAAAGCGCGCTTAGTTCATTGCCTGAAGATTTGCGCACAGCCCTAACATTGCGCGAATTTGAGGGAATGAGCTATGAAGACATAGCGGTGGTGATGAATTGCCCAGTAGGCACGGTAAGATCAAGAATATTTAGGGCGCGGGAATTTTTAGATGAGCGTGTTTTAAGTATGACAAATAAAAGTTGAACCTTTTAAAACACCATGGGTCTTAATAGTAAGAATTTTAGATTGAACCTTTTACATTGGGTCTTTAATCATGAGGAAATTGTATGAGCGAGAGTAAAAAACGTCTAACAGAGTCAGTGTCAGCCTTGGTTGATGGCGAAGTCAGCGAGCTCGAGTTGCATCGTATTCTTAAAGAGCTAGAACTCGAGACCGCCAATCAGTCTGAGCATAATGATCAGGGGATTGCTGGAAAGTGGTCGCGATATAATCTTATTTCTCAGGCTATGGTGAACACGCCCCTGGGCAGTAAGGATATTTCTAAGTCAATAACCGATGCCATAGCTCAAGAAAAAACCCATAAAACCAACTTCTTGCAAGATATCATTCAGGCTAAATCAGTGGGCAGTTTTGCTGTGGCCGCTAGTGTTGCAGTGATGGCTATTGTTGGGGTTCAGCAACTCAATAGTCTATATCCACTGCAAAATAATAATCTTCCAGCATCAGTGACTGCCAGTAATAGTGCAGAGCAGCTTCAAAGACCAGCTAATCAGTTCCCAGTTGGTTTTCAGCCAAACCTTGAGGCGCGAACAGTCAATGCTGGTGGTGTAATCAAAACTTCTCAGCCATCAATTAAGCTAATTAAATTATTTACCAATAATGAATCGCAAAAAAGTCATTTAGATTTGCCATCAACTACTGTGGAAGATCAAAAACCATCAGAATCTAAAAATTCTTCCCAAGACGATATGCCCAATAACGTGCAAGTTCCTTCACGCTCCGAATAAGTTTAATAGACCTGACAAAAAATAACGTATAATCGGGACAAATTGCGTAGATTTTTTTGAAAGAGAAATAAATGATTTTAGAAACAGCCACCATAACCTCCATAGAAGATGACGCCCTGTGGGTGGAAGCTGTGCAAAAGTCTGCCTGTGAAACCTGTAAAGCACAAAAAGGTTGTGGCACCGCGGTACTGTCAAAGCTAACAGGAAGAACAAGTCGATTGCGTGTTCTAAAGCCTTACCAATCAACTGAGTCATATTCTGTAGGTCAGCAAGTAGCCATAGCTATCCCCGAAGATGTTGTAGTATTGGCATCTGTTTGTGCCTATCTTGTGCCCTTGGCGACTAGTTTGATCGGTCTTTGGCTATTGGGTTCTAGTGATATGCTCAGTGTTATTGGTGCAGTTTTAGGGTTAGCTTTTGGTGGTGGTTTAGTGAGTATATATAACGCTAGATTTCGCGATGATCCTCGCTTTAATCCTGTCTTATTCCAAGCGAATAACGTCCAAGAAGCTATAAGTTTATCTTAATAAAAATGTTGCTTCGGAGTTTGTTCTGTGTATAAAAACCTTGTCACCTTTTTTGTAACTGTTCTTTTCTTTTTACCTACTGTCGATGCGGCGCTTCCTGATTTTTCTGATTTAGTAAAAGATGTCTCGCCATCGGTAGTAAAAATTAATACCCTTAGTATTCCTGAGCAGTATTCATCTCAGCAGATTCCGGATATTTTTAGAGACCTCTTTGAATATCGTGGACAGCCAAGATCACCAGCGCAAAAAGTTCGATCGTCTGGGTCAGGTTTTGTGATTTCCAGTGATGGTTATATCGTAACGAATCATCATGTGGTTGATCAGGCAACAGAGATTCAGGTGCTTTTTTCAGATCGTAGTGAGTATCAAGCGATTGTAATTGGTTCTGATCGACGCTCAGATCTTGCTCTTTTAAAAATTGAAGCCAAGGGCTTAGAGGCACAAGAGTTTGCTAATTCGGATAAATTAAAAGTCGGTGAGTGGGTATTGGCTATAGGTTCACCCTTTGGTTTGGATTATTCCGCCACCGCCGGAATAGTTAGCGCTAAAGGCCGAAGTCTACCGACTGATCAAGGCGAGAATTATGTTCCCTTTATTCAGACTGATGTAGCGATTAATCCTGGTAATTCTGGCGGACCACTGTTTGATCTCAATGGTCGAGTGGTGGGCATTAACTCGCAAATTTTTTCTCGCTCCGGCGGTTCCATTGGGCTTTCGTTCTCTATTCCCAGTAATGTTGCGTTGCGGGTGGTAGAGCAACTCAAGGAAACTGGTGTTGTTCAGCGCGGTTGGCTAGGTGTGGCGATTCAGGATGTTAATAAGGCGCTGGCGCAGTCTTTAGAACTGGGTAAACCGCGCGGGGCGCTTATTAATGCGGTTGAAATGGATAGCCCTGCAGACAAGGGCGGTATTGAGCCAGGTGATGTCATTATAAGCGTGGATGGTCAAGATATTGTCGATGCAGATGATTTGCCTCATTTGGTCGGTATGTTGGCGCCAGAAACTAAAACCAAAATAGAGGTTATTCGCAAAGGAAAGCGCAAGCTTTTAAAAGTAACCGTTGGTGCCTTAGATGGCTATGAAGCCAAAAATGCGAAGACTGAAGATAATAATAGCGATAGGTTGGGTTTAACTGTAACTTCGGTGAGTGAAGATCAATTGCGTGAATTAAGGCTGCGAGGCGGGGTATTAGTGGCAGAGGTTTTATCCGATAGCCCATCAGCTGTGGCGGGTATTAAGTCAGGCGATATATTAGTACAGTTGGGCTACAGCCGAATTGATGACAGTGATGAATATCAGCAAGTGATTGCGGATATGCCAAAAAACACACCCATTTTGGTGAGATTTTATCGTCAGGGCTGGGCTATCTCAAAAACCATAGTAATCAAATAATGACCCTATTTAAATAAGGCGTCTAAACTTAGATTAGACGCTAGGATTAATAGCGTCTGCCTTAGAAATAGGCTAAAATTGCGTTCGCTAATTTTAATGGCAGCAAATACCTTGTCCGATCTTAGTCATATTAGAAATTTTTCAATTATTGCCCATATTGACCACGGCAAATCGACCATTGCCGATCGATTTATTCAGCTATGTGGCGGACTCACTGAGCGTGAAATGGCAGCACAGGTTTTGGACTCGATGGATATTGAGCGAGAGCGTGGTATTACCAT
>DKNZ01000049.1 GCA_002469845.1 Cellvibrionales bacterium UBA7375
TGGTAACTGTCTGATTGTAAAAGATTCCTATCTCAGCTATGCCAAAATTAGTGCATGGTTTGACAGTTCCCCTTCAGTATCAAAAGAAATTCATAATAGTGCTGTTATAGATCCTTCAGCTATTATCGGTGATGAAGTTTCTATTGGCCCCAATGTGGTGATTGAGTCTAATGTTCGAATTGGAGCAGGAACAACTATTAAAGCTAATACCTTTGTTGGTTCAGGGTCTGAAATAGGTGGGGGAAGTAATGTAGCGGCAAATGTTTCGATCTATCATAATGTTCGTATTGGCTCTAGGGTAAAAATTCACAGTGGTGCGGTCATTGGTGCTGATGGCTTTGGGTTTGCATCTAAAGGCAAACTGGGTTGGCAAAAAATCAGTCAAATTGGCGGTGTAGTGATCGGTGATGATGTTGAGATTGGCGCCTGCACAACTATTGATAGGGGCGCAATTAATGACACGGTTATTGGTAATAGCGTAATATTAGATAACCATGTGCAAATAGCCCATAACGCTGTAATTGGTGATAACACTGCAATGGCGGCCTATGCTGGTGTTGCAGGCAGTACAGTTATAGGTAAAAATTGTTTGCTTGCGGCTGGTGCTCATATAGTGGGTCATGCAAGTTTATGTGACAATGTACAGGTAATGGCACATAGCTTAGTGTTTAAAGATATTAAACAACCTGACTCCTATTCAAATGGGGCAATACCTTTAATGACAACCGCCGAATGGTCAAAAAATTCAGTGCGTATGAGTCAGTTGAACACTATTTCACAGCGATTAAAAAAATTAGAAAAAAAAGATTAATATTTTAGATAGCAATTATATTCTTACGAATGGACATAACTAATGAACGTAAATGAAATAATGAAGCTTCTACCTCATAGATACCCGTTTTTATTGGTTGATAGAGTGGAAGAGATCGAAGCCAATAATCGAATTGTTGCCTATAAAAATATTAGTTTTAATGAGGATGTTTTTAATGGCCACTTCCCAGGAGCCCCTATTTTTCCGGGCATTATGATTGTTGAAGCCTTGGCCCAGACATCGGGAATATTAGGTTTTCATTCCTCGGGAATAACTGCAAAAGACGGTAAATTGTTCTTATTTGCCGGTGTTGATAAAGCGCGGTTTAAAAAGCCCGTAGTACCTGGTGATAAGTTGATCCTAACATCAGAAGTAGATACCGTAAAACGCCATATGTGGCGTTTTAACACCAGCGCCTCTGTGGATGGTAAAGTCTGCTGTGAAGCTACTTTACTTTGCGCTTTTCAGGATAGAGAAAAAGTAGTGTGATTGACTCTATTGCAATCATAGATCCCAAGGCGAAAATTGGCGAAAACGTTAGTATTGGTCCTTGGACAGTGATAGGTCCCGATGTTGAAATTGGTGACAACTGTTCTATTGCCTCTCATGTGGTGATTCGAGGTCCCTCAATTATTGGTGCCAATAACAAGATTTACCAATTTTCAACGATTGGCGATGATACCCCTGATCTAAAATACAAAGGCGAGCCCACGAAACTTATTATTGGTAATGATAATGTGATTCGTGAGGGCGTTACTATCCATCGCGGCACGGTTCAAGATAAGGGTGAAACGGTTGTTGGTAACCATAATTTACTGATGGCCTATGCCCATGTCGGGCATGATTCAGTAATCGGTGATCATGTAATTATGGTCAATAATTCTAGCCTTGCCGGTCATGTAATTGTGGGTGATTGGGCCATACTTTCTGGTTATGCGCTCATTCATCAATATGTATCTATTGGTGCGCATAGTTTTGTTGGTCCTGCTGCCTTTAGTTACCATGATGTACCCGCTTTTGTGACCGCTTTTGGTAGCCCCGCAGAGCCCAGAACAATTAATAAAGAAGGCCTAAAGCGTCGTGGATTTAGCGCCGATCAAATTGCCTTGGCCAATAAAGCCTATAAGTTACTCTATCGCCGAGGTCTATCATTAGATGAAGCCATAGAAGCCATTGCTAAATTGGGTGATGATGCTGTAATTACAGTGTTTCTCGAATCATTAAAAACCTCTACTCGCGGTATTATTCGCTAGGCTATGGTTGAAGTGGTGGAAGCTCCCTTTTTTGCCATTGTCGCAGGTGAAACATCTGGTGACTTACTAGGTGCAGATCTAATACAGGGATTAAAGAAGCAATACCCCAATGCTGTTTTTGAAGGTATTGGTGGGCCAAAAATGATAGCTCAAGGTTTCAACGCCCTGTTTGAAATGGAACGGCTTTCAGTGATGGGTCTCTGGGAGCCGTTAAAAAGGCTACCCGAACTTTTATCTATACGCCGTTCAATTATCAAGCGCTATTCCGCAAACCAACCTGTGGTCTTTATCGGCATAGATTCTCCCGACTTTAACGGTAAAATTGAGCAAAAGCTTCGGGCTAATGGCGTCAAAACTGTTCATTATGTCAGTCCTTCGGTTTGGGCATGGCGTCAGGGACGAATCAAAAATATTAAACGCTCAGTGGATTTGATGCTGACATTGTTTCCCTTTGAAGCAGAATTTTATCAGCGTCATCAGGTGCCTGTGACCTATGTCGGTCATCCTTTGGCGAAACAATTTCCCAATCAGCCAAATACTGTCAAAGCAAGGAAAGCATTAGGTCTAGACCCTAACAGGCCAACCCTTTGCATAATGCCCGGTAGTCGCAGTGCTGAAGTAGAATTAATGGCAGAGCTTTTAGTAGAGGCTGCCGCTAAAGCCGGTCAACAAATAGGTAGCGAATTACAACTAGTAATGCCAGCAGCTAACCAATCAAGATTTGATCAATTGCAGAAAATCTTGTACCCAAGATCAGACAAGTTAACATTGCTAAAACAGCAGTCCCATCAGGCAATGGAAGCCGCAGATGCGGTATTGTTAACCTCTGGTACCACAGCCCTTGAAGCCATGTTACTTAAAAAGCCCATGGTGGTTGGCTACCGCATGAATTCATTATCCTTTAAATTAATGTCCGAGTTAATTAAAACCCCCTATGTTTCACTGCCTAATTTATTAGCCAATCAGCCTTTAGTTGCAGAATTAATTCAAGATAAAGCCACGGTCGAAAATCTATCGGCAGAGGTGGTCAAACTTTTCCAGCAAAATAGTTCTGGGTTGGTTGAAAAATTCGATGAAATACATCAGCAGTTATCCCTAGATTCAGCAAGTTTGGCAACCGCTGCTATTTCACAACTTATAGCGGGTGAGTAGGGGTGGTTGATCAATGGCAACCACCCAAAAACATAAAACTACTCGCGGGCGTGGATGAAGTAGGCAGAGGGCCTCTTGCAGGCGATGTAGTGGCCGCTGCCGTTATATTGCCCGCCAAGCATAGTATTCAAGGTTTAGCCGACTCTAAAGCCCTGACAGCTCATCAGCGAGAAGTGCTGTATAAAGAAATCACAGAGCAGGCTATATGCTACTCTGTGGCAAGAGCATCGGTCGCTGAAATTGATCAATACAATATTCTACAATCGACCATGATGGCCATGCGCCGCGCGGCTATAGCTTTAAAAACACAGCCAGATTTTGTGGCTGTTGACGGCAATCGTTTGCCTACATGGGAATACAAAGCTGAAGCAGTAGTAAAGGGCGATGGACGGGTTGAAGTGATTAGTGCGGCATCGATTATTGCCAAGGTGGTGCGCGATGCCGAAATGGTCGCTTTTGATGCTAAATACCCCGGCTATGGATTTGCCAAAAACAAAGGCTATGGTACAGCGCAACATATGGAAGCGCTTAAGCGTTTAGGAGCAACACCCATTCATCGGCGATCATTTGCACCGGTCAGTGAAAACTTGCTGCCAGAACAACAATTATTACTATAAAAAATAATTTTAAACGCTTTGGCTTGAGTTAATTGAGTTGAAGTTATACATTAAATTCTATGAATACTTTTACTATAAAGCGATTGTAAATTAACTATTATGACCACTGAATTTGTCCATCTTCGCCTGCACTCCGAGTACTCCTTGGTTGATGGTCTTGTGCGTATTAAACCCCTAGCGGCGAAAGTTGCTGATATGGGTATGCCGGCAGTGGCAATAACTGATTTTAATAACTTTTTTGGTTTAATTAAGTTTTACAAGGCGGTTCAAGGCGCGGGTGTTAAGCCTATTTTGGGTGCTGATGTTTTACTCTCTGATCAAGACGAAGGCACTGCAACCCAGCTGGTTCTGTTGGCCGCCGATTTAAAGGGCTATAAAAACCTAACACAACTTATTTCTCGTGCCTATCTTGAAGGACAACGTCAGGCAGTTCCGATTATTGATAAATCATGGTTATCAACTCATAGCGAGGGTCTAATAGCACTATCGGGTGGACGTGGTGGCGAGGTTGGCGTAGCTCTAGTTTCTGGGCGTGATGCCGATGCTGAAAAAGCACTGTGCCAGATGATGGCTATTTTCCCCGATCGTTTTTATCTGGAATTACAGCGCACCCATAGAGCGGACGAAGAGGACTATATTCACAGTGCGGTTGCTCTGGCGCAACGCTGTGAATGCCCAGTTGTTGCCACTAATGATGTTCGATTTATTAAATCCAGTGAATTTGAAGCCCATGAGGCAAGAGTATGTATCTACGAGGGGCGTGCCTTAGATGATCCGCGCCGAGAGCGTCGTTATTCTGATAGTCAGTACCTTAAAAGCCCTGAAGAAATGGCCGAGTTATTTAGTGATATCCCCGAGGCTATTGAAAACACAATAGAAATTGCCAAACGCTGTAATGTGGATTTAACTTTTGGCGAATACTCCTTGCCTGATTACCCTATTCCAGAGGGTATGACGATTGATGAGTTTCTAATTCAGGTTTCTGAGGAAAGTCTTGACCAGCGATTAGCTGATCTATTTGATACTGAAGCAGAAGACTTTAAAAAAACCCGTGATAGCTATTATCAACGACTTAAATTTGAATTAGATATTATTATCCAGATGGGTTTCCCCGGCTATTTCCTAATTGTGATGGACTTTATTTGCTGGGCTAAAGACAACAAAATACCCGTTGGCCCCGGCCGTGGTTCTGGTGCGGGTTCATTGGTTGCTTATGCATTAAAAATTACCGACTTAGACCCTATAGAATACGATCTGCTATTTGAGCGTTTTCTGAACCCAGAGCGGGTATCTCTGCCGGATTTTGATGTAGATTTCTGTATGGAAGGGCGCGATAAAGTGATTGCCTATGTAGCAGAGCGTTATGGCCGTAATGCGGTATCCCAAATTGTGACTTTCGGCACCATGGCGGCTAAGGCTGTTGTGCGTGATGTTGCCCGAGTACAGGGTAAATCCTATGGCCTAGCCGATAAGCTATCGAAAATGATTCCCTTTGAAGTAGGCATGACGCTAGAAAAAGCCGTAGAAGAAGAGGATACATTACAAGAATTTTTAAAGCAGGATGATGAGGCCTCAGAAATTTGGTCTATGGCCCTGCAGTTAGAAGGTATATCAAGAAACTGCGGTAAGCACGCCGGAGGCGTTGTTATAGCACCCACAGAAATCACCGATTTTTCACCGATTTACTGTGATGATACTGGCTCAGGGATGGTAACGCAGTTTGATAAAAATGATGTAGAAGAGGCGGGATTAATTAAGTTCGACTTTCTTGGTTTGCGAACCCTGACCATTATTGATTGGGCGGTACAGATGATCAATAAGGATCGAGAGGCCAATAGTGAAGAATTGCTCAATATTGATCATATCCCACTGGATGATACGCCAACCTTCCAGTTAATGCAGCGGGCTGAAACAACTGCGGTATTCCAGCTTGAATCCCGCGGCATGAAGGAACTGATTAAAAAGTTAGGGCCAGACCGCTTTGAAGATATTGTGGCACTGGTGGCACTATTTAGACCGGGCCCATTGCAGTCTGGTATGGTCGATGATTTTATCAATCGTAAAAAAGGCCGTGCCGAGATTAGTTACCCCCATTCTCAATATCAGCATGAATGCCTAAAGCCAGCTCTAGAG
This sequence comes from Cellvibrionales bacterium UBA7375, assembly GCA_002469845.1. Taxonomy (GTDB): domain Bacteria; phylum Pseudomonadota; class Gammaproteobacteria; order Pseudomonadales; family Porticoccaceae; genus HTCC2207. The sequence goes on from DKNZ01000049.1 coordinate 5,967, forward strand.
CCTACCTATGGCATTATCCTTTACCAAGAACAGGTGATGCAGATTGCTCAGGTGATGGGTGGTTATACCCTCGGCGGTGCAGATTTGTTACGTCGAGCTATGGGTAAAAAGAAAGCCGATGAAATGGCCAAACAGAGAGAGTTATTTGTTTCGGGTGCCATTGAAAAAGGCCATAGCGAAACACTGGCCTCCAATATCTTTGACCTAATGGAAAAATTCGCCGGATACGGGTTTAACAAATCCCATTCGGTAGCCTATGCCCTAGTGGCTTATCAAACTGGCTGGCTAAAAACCCATTATCCAGCAGAGTTTATGGCGGCTACTATCTCCTCGGATATGGATAAAACCGACAAGGTAGTGACCTTTATTGATGAATGTCGGGCTATGGATTTACAGCTATTACCGCCGGATGTTAATAGGGGAAGGTATCAGTTTAGTGTAGGCGACCAGGGGCAAGTTATCTATGGGCTAGGTGCTATTAAAGGACTGGGTGAAGGCCCGATTGAAAATATTATTGAATGCCGAGAACAGGGCGGCGCCTTTACCGATTTATTTGATTTTTGCGCCCGAGTCGATGGTAGAAAAGTCAATAAAAGAGCGCTGGATGCATTGATTCGCAGTGGCGCACTGGATGAAATTGGCCCAGAAGGTGAAATAGGCTATCGCCGAGCAGTTATGCTAGCGGGCATGGATCAAGCCTTGAAAATGGCAGAACAACAGGCGCGAGATGCCAGTAGTGGTATGACTGATTTGTTCGGTGGTGCTATGGTCGAAAGCAAACAACAAAACCCCTATGAAAGTTTTCTAAACACCAAATCCTTTTCGGTAAAAGAGCGGTTGGGCGGCGAAAAAGATACCCTTGGTTTGTACCTGACCGGCCATCCAATTGATGAGTACGAAGATGAACTAAAACATATGTTGCCTCAGCGTATTGTCGATCTTCGCTCGGACAAAGAAAAATCCACCGTCTACGGAATGGTTGTGGGTATGCGAGTGCTTAAGAACAAGCGCGGCGATAGTTTTGCCTTTATTACCCTAGATGATAAAAGTGGTCGGCTAGAACTGTCGGTTTGGGCTGAGCAATTCGATATATATAGAAATATTCTCAGTAAAGACGCGCTATTAGTGGTCAAAGGTGAAGTATCTGAGGACAGCTATACTGGCGGCTTAAAAATGGTTGCCGAATCAATACAGTCAATCTATGAAGCCCGATGCAGTAAACTCGAAAAGCTCAGAATATCAGTGACTAAAGCAGATATAGGTAATGGCTGGGTAGGGGATTTTCAGAGTTCACTCAATGACTATAAAGATGGATCATGCCCCGTGGTATTGGACTATGCTCATCCTACTGCGTCGGGTCAATTTACCTTGGGTAAGCAATGGCTAGTTCACCCCAAAGATGAACTTATTAGCCGGTTAAAAGAACAATTTGGCAGTAAAAATGTCAATTTAGACTTTAGATAATAATATTATTTGATCCTTTGGTTATTAACAAAGCTTAAATTTAGAAAACGGGGCTAGCGATAAATGCACTAGACGTTTAAAATAGCCCATTGCAAAAATTACTGCCCTAGGCCAACAGAGACTGAAAACAGTATGAATTTAAATTACTTATCTTTTGAGCAGCCAATTGCTGACCTAGAAGGAAAAATTGAAGAGCTACAGCTAGTTGGCAACGATAGCGATATCAATATAGCTGAAGAAATAGCCAAGCTGCGTGAAAAGTCACGCAAGCTAACAGAAAGCATCTACTCAAAACTTACTCCTTGGGATGTGGTTCAGGTGGCAAGACACCCGCAGCGACCCTATGCCCTAGATTATATTCAGCGTATTTTTACCGACTGGGAAGAAATGCATGGTGATCGCCACTTTGGTGATGATAACGCTATTGTCGGTGGTGTTGCTCGCTTAGACGGCAAGCCAGTAATGGTTATTGGCGAAGAAAAAGGTCGAGGCGTTAACGAAAAAGTCATGCGTAACTTTGGTATGCCCAAGGCAGAGGGCTATCGTAAAGCCTTGCGTCTAATGGAATTGGCTGAGCGATTTAACTTGCCGGTTATTACCCTAATTGATACCCCGGGGGCTTACCCAGGGATCGACTCAGAAGAGCGTAACATCTCAGAATCTATTGCCCAAAACCTAGCGGTTATGTCGCGTTTAAAAACCCCTATTATCTGCACTGTTATCGGTGAGGGTAGTTCAGGTGGCGCACTGGCCATTGGAGTAGGTGATAGGCTGAATATGTTGCAGTACAGCACCTATTTTGTGATCTCTCCTGAGGGCTGTGCCAATATTATCTGGAAAACCAGTGAAAAAGCCCCCCAAGCGGCAGAAGCTATGGGTGTAACCTCGGATAATCTTGAGCAATTAGGTATTGTTGATGAAACCATCCCAGAGCCACTGGGTGGTGCGCATCGTGATATAGACACCATGAGTGAAAACCTTAAGCAGCATCTATCACAGCAACTAGAACAGTTGCAGAAAATACCCACTGATCAGCTGTTAGAACAGCGTTATCAGCGTGTTATGTCCTACGGTAACTAATCCAGCAATTAGCCCGTTTTAACCATCTTTTAACATTGATATCGCCGCCAGAGCCTCAGGGTCATTAGACTTTAGCTTATTGGCGATATGGTGTTGAAAGAAATAATGAAAATCCTTGTTCTTATCGGCTGCATATAGGCAATCATCACCCGGTAACACAGGGGTATTCACCATTTCTGACTCATTGGCAATCATAGCTTCAATAGAGCCATTATTTAAAAGCCGCCAGCTGATGACTTCTTTAAGTGTAATACTAGAAAAGCCATCATCAGATAATACCGCATGGGTGCCAATGGTATCAGGTACCTCTTGGATAACATCTTGTTCAGAATCACACTGATAATCATAATAATCTGCGGCAGTTTCAAGCTCCACTACCTTATGCAGAGGCGCGGTAAAAAATAACTCCTCAACCCCCTGATCAAAATATCCTTGCCACTGACCATTTAACGGATCATTTATTTCATCACAGGCAATTAAGTTATCCAGCCAAGGCACTAAGCCGACAACCTCACCATTGGTTCTAAGACCCCAGGCGAGGACTCTTACGGAAAATAGTTTTTCGGGGTTTTGAGCATTGCTATAGAGCATTTCTAAGCCGTCAAGTTCCGGAGCGATACGAATTATTTTATTGTCAGAAAGTTCAGAAATTGGCTTGCGAGTGAAAATATCAATTACATTGTCCATCGGGTGATCAATGGCGTGGTTAGGCATGGATACATCTCCTTCTGGTAGTCGATGGTCGAAA
>DKNZ01000007.1 GCA_002469845.1 Cellvibrionales bacterium UBA7375
TCACCTACCAGTGCAGACGGTAATTCTGTTGGGTCTCTATCTAAACCCTTTAAAAGAAATAGGGTTAAAATGGCAAAAACCACGAGGGGAATAAAAAGTGCTATTCGGGTCATAGCGCAACCTCATTATTAGACGCGGATTGTCTACGACGACGATATCGACGATCCGTAGCGGCCAATAATCCGCCAATACTCACCATCAGTGCCCCCAACCAAATACAGCGAACAAAGGGTTTCACCTGCAAGCTCAGCGCCCAAGCACCATCTGCTAAGGGCTCGCCCATGGAAACATAGATATCCCTTGTTATTGAGGGATCAATATCCGCCTCGGTCATCACCTGACCGCCAGCATTATAATGTCGTTTTTCAGGAAATAAGTTAGCCACTACTTGGTTATTTTTAGTCACTATAATATGCGCCTGAAATGCTGAGAAGTTCGGCCCAGCAATAGCATTAACACCAGAAAAAGTAAATTCGTAGCCCGCGATTAGCGCTTTATCACCCGGTGCCATTCGCAGCTCGCGGATTTGGTCATAGGCTGAACTTAAACCCACCCCTAATATGCAAATTGCCAGACCAGTATGCGCCAACTGCATGCCCAAATAGCTATGACTTAATTTAGCTATGCGCTTCAAATTGATACCCATTTTTTCGATTAAATCTTTTGCAATTGTGGCAACTAGCCAAACCGACATAAAAATGGTCAATCCGCCAGTGATCGAATAGCTATAATCTAATGACAAATAAAATGGCAAAATACCTGCACTAATAATTGCTACTAAAAAAGGTACAGGGATTTTACCCAGTATTAAATTTACCTCAGTTGATTTCCATCGAGTAAAAACCGCAATACCCATTGCTATTACTAACCCCACAGTCAAAGGAACAAAGAAAAAATTAAAATAAGGTGGGCCTACTGAAATCTTTCCTAACTCGAGTACATCAGCAACTAAAGGATAAAGAGTACCGATTAAAATCATGGTCATGGCACTTACTAATATCAAATTGTTGATTAATAGCATCACTTCTCTAGACCAGCCGCTGTAGGCTTTGACCTTTTGCATAGCAGGACCACGAAGGGCAAACAGTATAAGCGACCCACCAGTGACAATCGCCAAAAACATAAGCATAAATACCCCGCGCTCCGGGTCTGAAGCAAAGGCATGTACTGAGGTTAAAATTCCCGAACGAACCAAAAAGGTCCCTAATAAACTCAATGAAAAGGCAAAAATTGCTAACAAAAGGGTCCAGCTGCGAAATACTCCGCGTTTTTCAGTGGCAGAAACACTGTGCATTAATGCTGTGCCAACTAACCACGGCATAAGCGAGGCATTTTCTACTGGATCCCAAAACCACCAGCCACCCCAACCCAATTCGTAATAGGCCCACCAGCTACCCAGAGTAATACCAATGGTTAGAAATACCCAAGCCAAATTAATCCAGGGTCGAGACCAGCGCGCCCAAGCACTGTCAAATTGCCCACCAATCAATGCCGCTATAGCAAAAGCAAAGGGGACAGCAAAGCCAACATAGCCCATATAGAGCATGGGTGGATGAATAATTAAGCCAATATCCTGAAGTAGCGGGTTAAGATCCGCACCCTCCATAGGCACCATTGGCAATAGGCGCTCAAAGGGATTAGATGTCAGGATTAAGAATAATGCAAAACCGACAGATATAGCGCCCAATACAGAAAGTATTCGCGCAGAAAGCACCAGCGGTAGCGAACGACTAAAAAGAGCCACTGCCGCAGTCCAACCTGCCAATATAAGTGCCCATAACATCAATGATCCCTCATGGGCGGCCCAGACAGCACTTATCTTGTAGTGATCAGGCAAAGCGGTATTAGAATTTTGAGACACATATTTCAGGGAAAAATCATCCATCAAAAATGCGATGGCTAAGCAGACAAAAGAAACAGCGACAAACAATAACTGCCCTAAAGACAATGAACTAGCCAACCGCATCCAGCTAGAATAACCCCTAAACGAGCCAATCATGGGCACCAATGACAGCAAAAGTGCCATTGCCAATGCGATAATAAGGGCAAAATGCCCCAGCTCAGCTATCACTTTTTCGCCTCTTGTGATTGATACTGCTCTTGTTGCTTCAAATCGTAAGCCTGTTTCATAGCATCAGCTACTTCAGGTGGGGTGTAATTTTCATCGTGTTTAGCAAGTACCTGTGAGGCCTGTAAAACTTTATCACCATCCAACTTACCCGTAGCAATAGCCGCTTCACCCTCAGCAAATAAATCCGGTAAAATTCCACTGTAATAGATCTTTAAATCAGCCAAACCATCTGTCACTAAAAAACTCACATCTAGCGAGTCTGACGATCTTTCAATAGAACCATCAACCACCATGCCACCTGCCCTAATTGTGATATTTTTGGGCGCTTCACCCTGCAAAACTTGAGAAGGGGTAAAGAAATAATTAGCATTTTGACCCAACATATAGACGATTAATCCCGCCGCCAGTGAACTGGCAATCACAATTAATACAACAATCTGTAGTCTTTGCTTACGTATGGGGTGCATCGGAGTCCTTTTGCTGCATAGCTGCTGCATTGACCTGCTGCAATTTTATATGTAGCTGAATATTTTTAAATTCTTGTTTTGCTTGGTATAAAGGTTTAAAAATAAGCCCTAGCATAACAACAATCGTTATACTGAATGCGGACCACACATAGATACCATGTCCATCCATAACAATTAGCTGCTGAATACTCTCAAAGTACATAGTTACTTCTCTACTTAATTATTTTCTACGAGCTGTTTTACCCAGCTTGATCTATATTCACGCCTTAAGATCTCTATCCTAGTGAATAGAATCAAAGTCACTGCATAAAACATATAAAAACCAGCAATCATTACCACCAGTGGCATAAACATATCAGGGTGCATACTGGGGGCACCGGTAAATTTAATCGTTGCTGGCTGATGCAAGGTCTGCCACCAATCCACAGATTTATAAATAATAGGTACGTTTACCATGCCTACTAAGCCCAAAATAGCCGATGCTTTATCTGCAGCTTCATTACTAGAATAAGCATGGCGCAACGCCATAACCCCAAGATACAAGAATAATAAAATCAACATTGAGGTTATTCTTGCATCCCAAACCCAGTAAGCACCCCAGGTTGGTTTTCCCCATATAGCACCAGTGACCAATGCTACAAATGTCAGTGCAGCGCCAATAGGTGCGGCTGAACGCATCAGCATATAAGATAATTTAATTCGCCAAATAAGTCCTACAGCTCCTGCAATAGCCATTAAATAATAACCTGCAAGAGCGACTACAGATGCAGGCACATGCACATAGATAATGCGGAAACTATTGCCCTGCTTGGCATCTTGCGGAGCAAACGCAAGCCCCCAAACTAGACCTAGAGCAAGAAGTGATAACATAATTAGACTTAACCATGGCAACCAACGTTGGGTTTTTTGATAAAACCATCGCGGCGATCCAAGTCGGTGGAACCATGTCCATTGCAAATTTAAATTCATGAATCTTTATCCATTTTTCGCAAGTCTAAGACTCACATTTATTGCCAGCGGGCAAAGTGCAATTGCTATAGCCAAAAAAGCGGCCAAGATTGACAGCGGTGCAGTCCAACTTTGTCCATCAACTGCACTTTGAATAGTTGCACTACCAAAAATAAGCACAGGCATATACAGCGGCATAACGAGAAGCGCTATAAGCACGCCCCCTTGTCGAGGTAAGGTTAAAGCGGCACCCACTGCTCCAATTAAACTCAATACGGCAGTACCTATAGCTAAACTTAGCATCATGGGTAAAACCGCTGTAGTAGGCAGAGATAACCAAATACCAATCACTGGTGACAAAAGCGCCAATGGGAGTCCAATCATTAACCAATGCGCCGTTACTTTTCCCAAAATTGGAAAAATCAGCAGGTTTGGGGACATTAACATTTGCTCCAAAGACCCATCTTGAAGATCATCACTAAATAATCGCTCTACAGAGAGCAATGTGGCCAGAACCGCAAAAATCCAAATAATACCCGGTGCAAGTTCGGCTAAGCGATCTGCCTCTGGGGCAATAGCCAAGGGCACAAGGACTGAGACCAACAGAAAAAAAATCAGTGGTTTTATTAGGTCAGACTTATTTCTGATACCCAGTAATAGATCGCGGTTTAAATAAGCTAAAAACCCGCCAGAGAGATAGTTATACATTCACACTAACTCCCTGTATGGGTTGAGCCTATAGCTGCGGGTGGTTGTTTTGACTAAATCTTGGTGAGAAGAAAAAACAATGGCTCCTCCCTGATCTAAATGGCTTTGCATTCGATCTTCAATAAACTCAACGCCCTGTTTATCCAAAGCCGCAAAGGGTTCATCCAGATACCAGAGTGAAGCTGAAGTTGTCATCAATCGCGCTAGTGCCACTCGACGTTGCTGACCTGCTGACAAACGGTAGCACGGCATACTAGCATGGTGCTCTAAACCTACCGATCGTAACGCAGTGGTGATTTCTTTAGATGAAGTATTAGCTGGGCTCATCCATCTGAGGTTTTCCTCAACAGATAAAGCCCCTTTAACGGCAGACTGATGCCCTATAAACAGGACATCAGAAAGATATTCATATATACAATCACCAAAATTTTGGCCGCGAAAATGAATTTCACCGGCACTGGGCTCAAGCAGATTGATCAAGAGTTGAAAAAAAGTCGTCTTACCCGCACCGTTTTCGCCTTCAATATGCAGGGCTTCACCCGAGTTTAGCTCAAAACTCACAGGTTCAAACAGCAACGTATCGTTGCGCTCAAACGCTAGCTTTTCAATTTTAAGTATATTTGTAGAGGCCAATGGATGTCTTCAATCCCATAAAAATTTGAGGATCTATTATGCCAAAAAACTCAGCAGGATGCTGAATGTTGTGGAAATGAATTAATAACTTTTTTGCTACTCATCCATATCATCGAAATCAAACTCTCGAACCTGCCGATAAACTCGACTATCCTCAAGTTTCTGTTCAAGCCTTTTTCGTGAGCTAGAATTGGCTTTGAATTTACTTCTAGTCGCTGCATTATCAGCCGCAGCATTCGATTGACCACCTATAGAATTAGATTCAAAAGCATGCTGGAACTTGTTATCAATTTCTTCTACATTTTCAATATCATTATTCATAGACTTCACCATAAATAAAATTCAATAAGCCATATAAAAAATTATAGGTATTGTTAAACACTTAAAACAACTAATAATTTATCTTTTACGATATTTCAATAATAGTCGATCACAGAAAATATGCAGAAAATAGACAACATATGAGATTTATTTATTAATGAGTTAAAAGTAAAAGGTAGCCAATCAAAGCCAACGATTGAGAACCTTTAGCTAGGCCTCTACAATGGTTGCCTAGAATACGAGGTTAGTATGCAAATTTATTTGGTTGGTGGCGCTGTTCGCGACAGCTTACTTAATTACCCAAGCTCAGAAAATGACTGGGTAGTTGTGGGTGCCACACCAGAACAAATGACCGATCAGGGCTTTAAGCCTGTGGGTCAAGATTTTCCTGTATTTATTCACCCCAAAACCAGTGAAGAATACGCTTTAGCTCGAACCGAGAGAAAATCAGGCCATGGTTACAAAGGTTTTGAATTTTATACCTCAACAGATGTTACTCTTGAGGAAGATCTTATCCGCCGAGATCTAACCATTAACGCTATGGCACAAGATGAAGCAGGTAATGTTATCGACCCCTTTGGCGGGCAAAGAGATCTTGGAGAAAAGCTGCTTCGTCACGTGTCTTACGCTTTTACTGAGGATCCACTTAGGGTTTTAAGAGTTGCAAGGTTTGCCGCTCGCTATCACCACCTTGGATTTACCATCGCCGAGGAAACAATGGAACTGCTCAAGTCAATTGTCGACCAGGGCGAAATGGAATTTCTTGTGGCCGAACGAGTATGGAAAGAGACCTCGCGAGCACTCACTGAGCAGTCGCCGCACATTTATATTGAAGTCCTGCGAAACTGTGGTGCGCTCAATGTTTTATTCCCAGAAATTGATGCTCTGTTTGGCGTACCACAAAGAGCTGATTATCACCCCGAAGTTGACACTGGCATCCATACACTAATGGCTTTAGAACAGGCGGTTAAAATTTCAGATTCTGGTGCTGTGAGATTTAGCGTTTTGGTTCATGATGTAGGCAAAGCCTTAACCCCAGATACTGTACTTCCAAGTCATACAGGGCATGAAACTTCGGGAATCCCATTAGTCCAAGCTATGTGTGATCGGCTAGGCGTTCCCAATCAATATCGACAACTAGCCATGGCTGTTACCGAATATCACCTTCATTCTCACAAGGCTAAAGAGCTTAAACCAGCAACCATGCTGAAACTTTTTCAAAGTATTGGAGCCCTTCGAGATAACAATCGACTAAAAGATTTTTTATATTGCTGTGAAGCAGATGCCAGAGGCAGAGCCGGATTTGAAGAAATAACGTATCAACCCAAGAAATATTTAACGGATGCCCTATTGGCACTTCAAAAAGTTGATATCTCAGACCTTGTCGCCGATGGCGTGAAAGGCTCAGATATTGGGGTTCAGCTAAAACAGAGACAGATTGAGCAACTCACAATATTTAAATCAGAAAACTTATAAACCACAAGACTTAGGAAAAAATAAGCCCATGAATAATAAACGTGAAAAAGTAGTACTTATTACTGGCGCTGCTCGTCGCATTGGAGCAAATATGGCGCAACTTTTTCACAATGCAAATTACCGCGTTGTTATTCATTACAACCAGTCTGCTAGTGCTGCAGACAAACTATGCCAAAGCCTTAATCAAATTGATGCCGACAGTTGTTTAATGGTTCAAGCCAATTTAAGTAGTTCCTCAGGAATTAAAAAAATTACAGATTTAATAGGCAATATAGGAAGGCTTGATGTACTAGTTAATAATGCCTCCAGTTTTTATCCAACCCCATTAGAAAATTGTGATCAAGACCAATGGAACGATCTTATTGGTAGTAATCTAAGAGGGCCATTTTTCCTAACGCAGGCCCTTAGTAGCTTACTCAAGAAGCAACAGGGCGCTGTAGTGAATATTTCAGATATGCATGCTAGACAAGCCCTAGCTAATCACCCAATCTACACAATTGCCAAAGGTGGCAATATCGCTATGACCAAAACAATGGCATTGGAACTTGCACCTGAAGTCAGAGTTAACTCGGTGGCGCCGGGGGCTATCTTATGGCCGGAACACGAAGAAGATGATATCGAAAAACAACAATCAGTACTAAAAAATGTTCCCATGGGTAGACTAGGCAGTGAATCAGATATAGCAGATACAGTCTTCTTTTTAGCGGTAGAAGCTAGCTATATGACCGGCCAAACTATAGCGGTAGACGGCGGTAGTTCAACCAGTCTCTAAGATAAGGGTTGCCATTCAAATACCACTGGCCACAAGTCTTGGCTTGCTTTATCAAACTCTTGCCAATGTTCACCGATAGATTTATTAGTCAAAGGATGAATCATATCCGCGGCTAATTCCGCAAGGGGTTGAAGTACAAACGCATTTTTTAACACTTCATTTCTCGGCAACCTAATGCCATCAATTTCACCTGCAAGATTATCAACCGTTAAAATATCTATATCTAAACTTCGAGGACCAAATTTAGGCGCATTGCGATCACGGCCATTACAGTCTTCAATATATTTTAAAATCTTGGTAATTTCAGCCACAGTTAGGTCAGAATTAATACCTACAACTAGGTTGTAAAAACTATCGCCCTCAAAACCGACAGCAACAGATTCATAAACAGTAGATATTTCCAGTGCACCAAAATGATTAGCAAGAGCATCAAGCGCAGCGCCTATGTGGCGTTCACGATTAATATTGCTACCAAGGCTCAAGTAAATCAACGCCATTAAACAGCAACTCCATCCGGTTTTTCACCGCGCTGTATCAGGATTCCAACATCTTTAGAACCGCGCAAAGCGCCCGGCTTGCTAACACGCAACTTTAACCATGGCACCGAAAATTCGTTAAGAACAATGGCGGCCACTTCTTCTGCCATGCGCTCTACAAGTAAAAACTCACTTCCCTCAATAAAGGCGATTAATCGTTTGGCAATGGATTTATAATTCAAAGCATATTGAATATCATCGGTTTCCCCTGCTTTACGAATATCATGGGCCATTTCTAAATCCAAGCTTACAGTCTGCTTAACTTCTCGCTCCCAATCATAGATTCCAATGATGGTTTCAATGCGCAAATCTCTAATATAAACAATATCCATTAACTTAATTCCTCAATTGAAGTCAGATCTTGTAACGGCCAACGAGGCGTAACTGACAGCGCCAAATCGCTGTGTTCACCGGCAAGTAACCTCTGGCAGCCCGCATAGGCAATCATTGCCCCATTATCAGTGCAAAATTCATGACGGGCATAAAAAACTTGAGCCTTATTTTTCACTAATTCAGCTTCTAATTTTTCTCGTAAGCGCTTGTTTGCAGAAACACCACCAGCAATTATCAGTTTGCTCATGTTCGTTTGCACAAGTGCTCGTTTGCATTTTATCACTAATGTATCGACCACAGCTTCCTGAAAACCAGCACAAATATCCAAAACGGTCTGTTCATCAGGTAATGGTTTTTTACCGCGGTATTTATCAATTAAATTTCGAGTATGTGTCTTTAAACCAGAAAAACTAAAATCTAAATCCGGTCGATCTGTCATGGGCCGAGGAAAATCAAAGCGATCAACCTGACCTTTTTCAGCCATACCAGCCAAAACAGGCCCTCCGGGGTAATCTAAATCTAGCATCTTCGCGGTCTTATCAAAGGCTTCACCCGCAGCATCATCAAGCGATTCACCAAGCAAATCATACTGACCAATTCCCTTAACATGCACCAGCTGAGTGTGACCACCCGAAACCAATAAGGCTATAAAAGGAAACTCAGGCGGCGTATCTTCAAGCATAGGTGCTAGTAAATGGCCTTCCATATGATGGACACCAATCACCGGTACATCTAAAGTAAATCCAAGGGCTGTTGCCATCGAACCCCCTACCATAAGTGCTCCCATTAAACCGGGACCAGCTGTGTAGGCAATACCATCAATTTGTTGCTTGCCAATGCCTGATTTTGCAAGCACCTCATTTAACATGGGTAAAATTTTACGCACATGGTCTCGAGATGCCAGTTCCGGCACTACACCACCATAGTCAGCATGAAGGGCCACTTGAGAATAAAGACTATGGGCCAATAGGCCGCGTTTACTGTCATAGACAGCAAAACCAGTTTCATCGCAAGATGTTTCAATTCCAAGTACAAGCATTATTAAATTTATACAGACCTTTAGGATCTGCAACTTTAACCTCAATGTTAGTTTGTGTGAACCCATTGGTTTATTTTAAGGAACAAAAAGTCCGTTAATAAGGATAAATTCATCCTTTACTGGGGTTTTTCGACTAAAATTTATAAATAAACCGCTAAAAAAACTGTAAAAAGGCAAAAAAATTTTGCATCAATAGGGGTAAATGTATAGACTACGCGCCCTTACAGATTAGCAGTTTATTTATACTTCTGATTACATATTTACAACGACAGGATTATGCATCAATGCCAAGTGTGCGTCTTAAAGAAAATGAACCGTTTGACGTAGCGTTACGACGCTTCAAACGTTCATGTGAAAAAGCAGGAATTCTAGCTAAGGTTCGCTCAAAAGAATTTTATGAGAAACCAACCTGGGAACGCAAGCGCAAAGGCGCTGCAGCTGTTAAGCGAAACCTCAAAAAGGTTTCTCGCGAATCACGCAAATTCCAAAGGTTGTACTAGACTCTCTTTTACTGAGACGATCAGTATAATTTCTAGCAAAGAGCGCCTTGAGGCGCTTTTTGTGTTTCTAGCAATCGTTGATATACATTATTTTTAAATCTCTATGGAGAATGACCATGAGCCTTAAAGGACAAATCAATAACGCAATGAAAGATGCCATGCGAGCCAAAGACAAGCCGCGTCTAGGTGCAATTCGTCTTATTCAAGCCGAAGTGAAACGCATTGAAGTCGATGAGCGCATTGAAGTCGATGACCAGCGTTTGGTTGCGATTATGGACAAAATGATCAAACAGCGTCGCGACTCCATTACTCAGTATGAAGCAGCAGGTCGCGATGAACTAGCAGCCATCGAAATTGCAGAAATCAAGGTAATTCAAGATTTCCTTCCAACTGCACTCACAGAACAAGAAATTGATGAACTTATACAAGCAGCTATAGCCACAACTGGCGCAGAATCCATGCGTGATATGGGCAAGGTAATGGGTATATTAAAGCCTCAAATTCAAGGCCGAGCTGATGCTGGTGCCGTGAGTGCTGGGGTAAAAAAAGCACTAGTATAAAAACTCAGTTTATTTCCCGCCATAACCAGTTACACTATAGGTCAAAATAAATAGCTTACACTGAAATCATGGCTGGCTTAATTCCACAAAGTTTTATAGATGATCTCCTAGACCGCACCGACATAGTCAATCTGGTCAATAGTCGAGTGCCGCTCAAAAAGACCGGAAAAAGTCATAAAGCATGCTGCCCCTTCCATGAAGAAAAAAGCCCATCATTCACTGTTGCTGAAGATAAACAATTTTATTATTGCTTTGGTTGCGGTGCCGGCGGCAATGCACTTAGCTTTGTTATGGAATTTGATCGTATCGATTTTATGCCTGCAGTTGAGCTATTAGCCAAAAATGCCGGACTTGAAGTGCCCAGAGAAGAAAACGCAAATCCCAAAGCCAAACAACATCGCGATGATTTATATTCGGTATTGACTGAATCCGATAAATTCTTCCGACAAAAATTGCGCACAGAAGAAGCCAAGCCAGCAGTTGACTACCTAAAGTCACGAGGATTAACCGGTAAAATTGCCGCACAATTTGGCGTTGGTTTTGCTCCACAAGGCTGGAATAACCTGATGAAAACTGTGGGGACCAATGATGAAAAAACCAAATTGCTGGCAGACTCTGGCATGCTTGTTGTCAAGCCTGAAGAGAAAAAACAATACGATCGATTTCGTCACCGTATTATGTTCCCAATACGAGATCAACGGGGACGAACACTAGGTTTTGGCGGTAGAGTTCTAGACGATAGCACACCAAAATACCTCAACTCCCCAGAGACCCCAGTATTTCATAAAGGCAGAGAACTTTATGGTCTCTATGAAGCACGACAAGCACTCAAAGAAATACCCTATTTACTAATGGTTGAGGGCTATATGGATGTTATTGCCCTCGCCCAATACGGCATTAACAACGCAGTCGCCACTTTGGGAACTGCCCTGACAGAGAATCATCTGCAAAAGTTATTTAGATACACCAGTGAAATTGTTTTTTGTTTTGATGGTGATAGTGCAGGACGCCGAGCCGCGTCTCGCTCATTGGATATAGCCCTGCCAGAAATGCGCGATGGCGTAACTGCAAAATTTTTGTTTTTACCTGACGGTGAAGACCCGGACACCATGGTAAGAAACTTAGGCACAGAAAAATTCAAATCTCAAATAGAAAGCGCTACGCCATTATCAGAATTTTTATTTGAAGAACTAAGCGCAGATATAGAGACTGAAACTGGAGAAGGAAAAGCCAAATTAAGCAAACTAATTGCACCCAAAATTAACCGTATCCCAGCTGGTGTATTCAAACAGCTTATGCTCGAAGAGTTATCTCGAAAAACAGGTATCAGTGCGGATGATTTAAAAACCTATGTGGGTAGCCAGACAAACATACAGGTTAGTACCCAAAATAATAGTTATCCAGAAACACAAAAAAGTGCCACCAATAATGCATCTCAAGATTGGACCACTGAACCAGTTCCTACAAGTGATGACTATGGTTTTGCAGCAAGCATTGGAGGGGAAAAAACCTCTAAAATACGCCTTACACCCATCAAGCACCTTACAGCATTGTTAATCAATCACCCCCAACTAGCAGAGCATATTGATAGTATTGAGCTTCTTGAACTAGCAACAGATACTGACACAGCACTATTCCTAAAACTATTAAAAGTGGTTAAAAGTAATCCAGATTACAAGCCATCCCATATATTTGCTTATTGGCACGGAACTTATAGCGACTCACAGGAAACTCAGATTCTGCAAGAGCTTGCCGCAATTGAGCTCTATCACCCACCATCGGGGACCGGCAGAGATGATAATCAAGAGTTTTGTGATGCCTATAAACATGTGGTGAAAGAAGCTTTTTATAATCTTCCCCCAGGCGATAAAGCAGAGCACTTACTTGGCCAAGAAAAGCTTGATGAAAGGCAAATAAAACAATTACATAGATTGCGCTTAGAGCTACCAAAGGATGAAAAATCTGTTCAACTTAAAGAACAAATTAAGCATAGATTGCTTAGCCTCTAGAAAAAAAAGCTAATATCTATAGTAAAATCTAAATTTACTGCGACAATAGGTAAATTTTTAGATATAATTGCGCGCCATTTTAGGCGCATATAACAGTACTTTAACTATGAGCGAAAATCTAAAAAATCAGCAATCAGGAATCAAAGATCTTATCGCCAAAGGGCGAGAACAAGGCTATCTGACCTATGCTGAAGTAAATGATCATCTTCCAGAGGGCATAGCAGACCCTGAACAGGTCGAAGATATCATCCAGATGATCAATGATATGGGCATCACAGTATTTGAAACTGCACCCGATGCCGAATCACTCTTAATGGTCTCAGGAGTCAACACTCCAGATGAAGTAGCCGCAGAAGAAGCAGCAGCTGCACTTGCCTCAGTAGAATCTGAACAACATAGAACTACCGATCCAGTACGTATGTACATGCGTGAAATGGGCTCAGTAGAACTACTGACAAGAGAAGGCGAAATTGAAATCGCCAAAAGAATTGAAGAAGGTACTAGAGAGCTAATGTCAGCTATCTCAGACTGGCCTTCAACTGTGGGTGCAGTTATTGATGAATGGGATCTTGTACTCTTTGGTGAGCGTAAACTAACCGATCTTATAAGTGGCTACCTCAACCCCATGGAACACGTTCCATCTGCCCTTGCCCAGCAACAAGCAGCTGAGGCCGAGAGGCTAGCCAATGGCGAAAGCGAAAATGACGAAGACGACGATGACGAAGAAGAGCATGAGGGTGGTATAGACCCTGAGGAAGCTAATCGTCGCTTTGAAGAAATCCGCGAGCAATTAGTTAAAACCGAGCGTTGCATCACCCGATATGGACGCGACGGTAAGGCATCCAAAGAAAATCTAGAAGCCCTAGCCGAAGTATTTAAGTATCTGAAGCTTACTCCGCGTCAATTTGATCCGCTAATTGGAATGGTCAGAAAGGCCATAGAAAGAATTCGTGCTGAAGAGCGTGCTATCATGCGCCTTTGCCTGCGCTACGCTAAAATGCCGCGCAAGGTCTTTATCAAAAGCTTCCCAACCAATGAAACTGACTTAGAGTGGGTAAGTAAACATATCGAATCTGGTTCTGACTGGGCCACAGGCTTAAAAAACCAAGAAATAGAAATTGTTAGATGCCAGCGTAAATTAGCTCAAGTTGAAGAAGAAAATCAACTTAGTATTGCACAGATAAAAGATATCAATCGCAGAGTAACCATGGGTGAAGCCATGGCGCGTCGAGCTAAAAAAGAGATGGTTGAAGCTAACTTACGACTAGTAATCTCTATTGCCAAAAAATACACCAACCGCGGCCTGCAGTTCCTTGATCTTATTCAAGAGGGGAATATCGGCCTTATGAAAGCGGTCGATAAATTTGAATACCGTCGTGGTTACAAATTCTCAACCTATGCTACCTGGTGGATTCGGCAGGCAATCACAAGATCCATTGCCGACCAAGCTAGAACCATTCGTATACCAGTGCATATGATTGAAACTATCAACAAGCTAAACCGTATTTCCCGTCAAATGCTTCAAGAAATGGGCCGTGAGCCTTCGCCTGAAGAGCTTGCAGAACGCATGGAAATGCCAGAGGATAAAGTTCGTAAAGTACTTAAAATCGCCAAAGAGCCGATATCTATGGAAACACCGATTGGCGAAGATGAAGACGCTAATATTGGCGATCTTATCGAAGATACAACCATTGCATTGCCGGTCGATGAAGCAACTAAATCGAATCTAACCGATTCAACGCGAAATGTTCTTGGCAGCCTGACCGCGCGAGAAGCCAAGGTACTCAGAATGCGCTTTGGCATTGATATGAATACAGATCATACTCTCGAAGAAGTGGGTAAACAGTTCGATGTAACTCGAGAACGTATTCGACAGATCGAAGCCAAGGCACTGCGCAAGTTGCGTCATCCTACCCGCTCAGATCATCTGCGTAGCTTTATTGACGAATAAATTACACAACATAATATGACGCATCACAATTAGACTGAGCATACACAGCGTATGTGATTGAAATTTGTGAGCACGGGACAAAGCCTTGCGGCAAAAAGATAAGTTAAAGGGCCCATAGCTCAGCT
>DKNZ01000006.1 GCA_002469845.1 Cellvibrionales bacterium UBA7375
CAAGGGTTCTGGATTGAATCCACTGGGAAATCCCATGCACAAGTTTTTGGCAAAACTATCATCTTTAGCTCAATTTTGCGCTCTTACCCAAAGCGTTCCTTTAACATCATTCCAAGTGGCAGCAAAAAGTATATCGTTTTAGATGGGAAAAGTAGCACGATAGAATTGAAGGACAATCTACTTTCATTGACTGTTTCAGGTGTTTTCGGGAAAGAAAGTAAGACCTTTATCAAGGCCCCAAATATTTTATCAGATCAGCTGAAAGGCCGTTTTCAGACATATGTCCAATACGACGAATTTCATACGGACTGGTCTGAGATCATCGAACGAGCCAGCGACACTGCCACGGTAGACCAATTGATCCTATATCACCACAATAAGGAATTCCGGAGAGAACGGTTTTCCGAATCAATCATGATCGAGCATGGTTTCATTTTGATTACAGAAAAAACGCAATTGGCTTGGGGTGGTTCCATTATTGACGAGTACTATATAAAATCCTTGTCGGATGGGGATCTCGTCTTATTCAAGCCTAGTAATGCGACGCAGTTTCGAGAGATCCGCCACAAACGGTCCGCTAATCCTCAGCATCCCCCGATTCCCGAGGGTTATACCCATCAAATTTTTACCCGATAGGACTTTTAATTAACCCACACACTTGAACTAATGCTTAAATTCAGAGGATCACATATGTTGGAACCTGAACAGCTAAGAGATTTAGAGGCAGCGGTTTTCAGACGTCTCATAACTCATCTTGATGAAAATAAAGACGCTCAAAATATTGATCTTATGATCCTTGCAGGTTTTTGCCGCAACTGCCTGAGCAAGTGGTATATGGCGGAGGCCGAAAAGCAAGGAGCAGATATAGATATTGAACAGGCACAAGAAGCAGTTTATGGAATGCCCTACAGCAGCTGGAAAAAAAAGTATCAAAAACCAGCCACAAAAGAGCAATTAAATGCGCTTGCCGCTCGCGGTTAAAAGTGATGGTATGGCTTACTCGACACGAAAAGTCTAATAGATTGGAAATTTTGTGTTCGCCCCGAAGGCAAAATTAGCTTGAATATTTTTTCGCTCGCGATCACATGTAGCGTGATTGTTTTTATCTTAGTCGGCCTCTATGCAGGTAGAAGCGTAAAAAGATTAGACGACTATTTTGTCGCTGGCCGTCAGGCACCAACCATTCTTATCGTCGGTACCCTAGTGGCAAGCGTCTTTAGCGCATCAATTTTCCTCGGCGAGGCAGGGTTCACTTATGACGGCCAATTGGGCCCCTATATATTAATGCCGGGCATTGCCGTAATCGGATATGTATATGGCGCACTGTTTTTTGGCACGTTTCTGCGGCGCAGTGAGGCGCCAACCGTGGCTGATTTTTTTGGGCAACGATTTGATAGCCAAAGAGTTCAGAAGGTTGCTGGACTAACCATAATTATTGGCCTCGGCGGGTACCTAGTTGTAGTCACTCAAGGCGCGGCCATCCTCCTATCTGAGTTAACTGGGCTACATTATTTTTCAGCAATAGTGCTGGCCTGGTTGAGTTATACAGTATTTACGATGTACTCCGGCTCCAAGGGAGTCATTTTAACGGATACACTGATGTTTCTTTTATTTTGCACTGCAACAGTTTTTTTTGTCTACTACATTGTTGAAGGAATGGGAGGAACCGCACAGGCCGTTGAGGACTTAACTCGCATCAAAAGTAAACATGACATCGCAAGTTGGCATGGAACAATAGGATCCGGCACCGAATGGGCAACACCCGTTGATTACCTTATCTGGAGCCTCGTCATGGATATGTCATGGGGCTTTGTTTATGCGGTGGGGCCCTGGCAAGCCAGCCGGCATCTTATGGCACGGGACGAGCATGTGGTAATCCGCGCCGCCATATACGCCTGCTTCGCAGTCGCTCTGATGCAGATTCTAATCTACGGCGTTGGCGGATTGATCAATGTGGCTAACGCCGAGATATCGCCGGCTGAGACTGTAATAATTTGGGCAGCCAAAAATCTGGTTCCAGACTTCTTAGGCGCCCTTTTACTGGCTGGCATTATGGCAGCAGCTCTATCGTCCGCATCGACTTTTCTTTCTCTCGTCGGTTTCAGTGTTAGCAATGACGTACTCTCATGCAAAGAGGAATTAACCCTAGGCACCTCGAGGCTTGCTATGCTTGCAACCGGTGTCGTTGTCCTTCTCCTCTGCCTTATTTTCCCACCGAACATCTTTTGGCTAATGCTTTTCATTGGCACTGTTTTCGCTTCTAGTTGGGGGCCGGTGGGGTTCATGAGTGTCTGGAGCAAATCTATCACAGCAGAAGCCGCCTTTTGGGGCATTATTGCAGGCTTTTTTGGAAACGTAATTCCAGCAGGTCTTGATTATTTAGGCTTTATCCAGCTACCTAGTTACCTCAATCCAGCTGTTCTGGGTGCGGGTTTGAGCATAACAACTATTATACTCTTGTCCAGAGTCGGCATGGTGACAGAGCGAGAAATTAACTACCGCAAGTATCTGCATAGAACCCCGAATGAAGATCATGATCCAAAAAAAGCCAAGGCAACAATGCTTGCCTCAGGATTTTTGATATTGTATGGCTTGTTGATGCCTCCTCTTTTAATAAACTATTACGTCATCCCCTATCAGAGAGGCATGGGGCAATTGTTATCCGATGGCTCGGTGAATTTACTGACGGGGGAGTCAATCTTGGCAATGCTGACCGCGCCAGTTTATATTATCTTGGGACTGATAGTGGGAAAGGTTGTATCGAATCGATATCACCTTGCAGCTAGAAGACGCTGAGAACGTCAGTGTTTTAATCATTGATACAAAAGCGTTATAAGCAAACGTGATATGGATTGCAAAATTAGAAACATTATTAAAATTTATTCTGAAGTCAATAAACTGTTAGTAAGATATTAGCTTAAATGATGCGTAATATAGATGCTGGCTGCTAAGCATCTGATGAGTTAATGAATGTCCAGTGTTTCCTACTGATAGTGAGGTAAAAAAATGAGAGCGTTCATGGTTGCTGTGTTTCTAATTTTCTTAAGTGGCTTTTGGCTCCTTTCCGGCCTGGGTTTACCTGTTTGGTTAGCACCCTAGTGGGCAATATCTAAAACTAATGCGTTCACACTGTTTGTTACAAGCATTATTGTTTGCATACACCGCCCCAGAATGGCAGTAAGCGATTGTGAGACAGCTACACAAGACAAGCACGTCGACGCGATTTCAAACGATGGCATGCGCGCGCTCAGCACATTAGAGGACTTACCAATTGTTCAGGCG
>DKNZ01000002.1 GCA_002469845.1 Cellvibrionales bacterium UBA7375
TCGACTATATGCCTTGCCACTACAGGACCTACATCTTCTACCTCCAGCAATTGTTCTACAGATGCCTCAATAACTTTATCTAAGGTGCCAAAGTTATTGGCCAATGTTTGGGCGGTTGCCTCGCCTACTTCTCTAATTCCCAATGAAAATAGAAATTTGGGCAGGGTTGTTTGCTTGCTAGCTTCAATGGAGTTAAGTAAATTTTCCGCTGATTTTTGTGCCATTCGCTCAAGATTAATCAGCTTCTCAAGCTTGAGCTCATAGAGATCGGCTACTGAGTAGATCAATTCATTATCGACCAATGCATCGACTAGTTTATCCCCTAGTCCATCAATATCCATGGCCTTTCTCGAAGCGTAATGCTTGATCGCTTCTTTGGTTTGTGCTCCACAGAACAAGCCTCCAGTGCATCGTGCCACTGCCTCGCCTTCTACCCGCTTTACACTGGATTGGCAGACTGGGCAGCGTTCGGGGAACAGGATGGGTTGCGCACCCTTAGGGCGCTTTTCTACAACCGCTTTAACTATCTGTGGAATGACGTCTCCCGCACGACGAACAATCACTGTGTCGCCAACACAGACGCCTAGACGATTTATCTCGTCGGCATTGTGAAGTGTGGCATTACCCACTGTAACTCCGCCGACAAAAACTGGCTTTAATCGAGCCACTGGTGTTACTGCACCGGTGCGCCCTACTTGAAACTCAACATCTAATAAGCGAGTCATTTCCTCTTGTGCAGGAAATTTTCGGGCAATAGCCCAACGCGGTGCCTTGGCAACAAATCCTAAACGCTGTTGAAGTTTCAGGTCATTTACCTTGTAGACAATGCCATCAATATCATAGTCTAGTTTATCTCGAAGCTGGGCTAATTGTTGGTAGTAATCTTCAAGGGCCTCTAAACCCTCTACTTGCTTGATATGCTGATTAATTTTAAACCCCAGAGTGCCCAGCATATTTAGCACAGCAAAATGGCTGTCGGGTTTTTGATCGCCCTGATATTGACCGACACTGTAAGCACACATATCTAATGGACGGGTGGCGGTAATTTTAGAGTCTAACTGTCGAAGGCTACCTGCCGCTGCATTGCGCGGATTTACAAAGGGTTTATCACCTGACTCAAGCGCCTTTTTATTAAAATGGTTAAACCCATCCCGCGGCATATATATCTCACCTCGTACCTCTAATAATTCTGGGAAAATATCGCCATGCAAACTCAGAGGAATACTTTTAATGGTGCGAACATTAGCCGTTATATCTTCTCCAATACTGCCATCACCCCTTGTTGCACCTCTTATAAGCAAACCCTTTTGGTAGATTAGGCTTACTGCAACACCATCCAATTTTGGCTCGCAGGCATAGGTTAAATTCTGACTTGAATCGAGATTGATACGATCTTTTATTCGGCGATCAAAATCCATCATTTCTGCATCAGAAAATGCATTATCCAATGACAACATAGGAACTTCGTGTCTTACTTGTGAGAAGCTGTCTAAGGCCATGCCTCCGATGCGCTGGGTGGGTGAATCTGAGTTGCGAAGCTGGGAATACTGCTGTTCTATAGCTTGTAGTTCAGCCATTAAACGGTCGTAATGACTATCGGGAATCGATGGGTCATCTAGCACGTAATAGGCGTGATTATGCTGATTGAGTTCGCTTTTTAGCCGCTGGTAGTGCTGGTGAACCTCTTCTGGAATATTTAGCATGGTGCTATCGCAACTTTAACCGCTGCGCTCCTGAAGAAGAACCGCCTGCTGTGCGCGATGTCGGTAATGATCAATGGTTTGCTTGGTCATTGAACTGCGAGTTTCATCCATAATATTAAGCTGCAATTTCTCTGCCATTTGCTGAGCTACATCCATCATTAAATCAAAAATTTCACAGGGTTTATCTAACTCGGAAGGTTTCATAAACAAAGCCACACCCACTAACTCTTGCTGGCCGATATTATTTAAGTCAAATGTTCCGGGTTTAAGTAGATTAGCCATACTAAACAGAACAGGGCCTGAGCCGTCTTCACTGGTATGACGATGAAATATTTTCATATTGCCATAGCGCAAACCGAGAGAGACTACAGTATCTAATAATAACTGACCGTTACAGACTTGATCTTTTGCAGTCATAAGATGAATGATTAAAACTTCTGAGGGCTCAGATTGCTCTTCTTTTTCAGTTATCTCAGCCTGCTTTTTGGGTTCAGTTTCAATATCTACTGGGCTAAATTCTTGTTCGATTGGGGTATCATCCCAATTAAACTTAGTCTGCTCTGGCTGATCAAAAAGTGAATTTTGTTTTTCATTTTCGACCGGTGCGGAGTAGTCGTCGTCTCTAGCACCAACAACACGTGCACCACCTGAGGGAAATTGGCTATCTGAAAAGGGATCTTCTTCATACTCAAAACGTGAACTGCGGTTAATATCGCGAGAAGACATTTGCAAATTTTCATAGCGACTGCGTTTTTTTCGTCGCAGAACGTCGAGAACAATAGCCAGAAAAACCATCGTAGTCACTGCGATCACTATCGTTTTTGGTTCAAAGTAATCCATA
>DKNZ01000076.1:0-8206 GCA_002469845.1 Cellvibrionales bacterium UBA7375
GTGAATCTAGAGTCTGGTCAAACTATAGAGGGCGATTTATTTATTGATTGTAGTGGCTTTATGGGGCTGCTAATCGATAAGGCGTTACATACAGGGTACGATGATTGGTCCCACTATCTACCCTGTGATAGCGCAGTGGCAGTTCAGACCCAATCTGTTGCAGAGCCAATTCCTTACACAAGATCCATTGCTAGAGAAGCCGGTTGGCAGTGGCGTATACCCCTTCAGCATCGGGTAGGTAACGGCTTAGTTTTTTGTAGTAAATATTTAACTGATGAGCAGGCAACCCAAACACTGCTAAATAATATTGAAGGCGAGCCTCTTACCAAGCCAAGGATTATAAAATTCCGAACGGGTCAGCGGCACCAGCATTGGAATAAAAATTGTGTGGCCTTAGGCCTTGCGGCAGGGTTTTTAGAGCCCCTAGAATCTACAAGTATTCATCTTATCCAGCGTGGAATAATCAGGTTGCTACAATTGTTTCCTACTCAGGGCATTAGTCAAACAGATGTGGATGAATTTAATGCTCAAATGAAAGAAGAGTTTTTAAACGTAAGAGACTTTATTGTTCTGCATTACCATGTGACCGAGCGTGAAGATACGCCATTTTGGCGGCATTGTAAAAGCATGAAAATACCTGAAACGCTTGCCCATAGGGTAGAGCTATTCAAACAATCCGGGCGAATTTTTCAAAAGGACAATGATGTTTTTGCTGAAAATTCATGGTCACAAGTTATGCTAGGCCAAGGCATATTGCCTGAGCAGTATCACCCTATAGTCAATATGATGAGCGACGAAGAGTTAGTACGCTTTCTAAATGGCATTAAGGGTTCAGTGAATAATGTGGTTGACCAATTGCCCACACACCAGCAGTTTATTGATAGCTACTGCAAAGCACCTTCGATGTAATCCAGTTGTAATTATTTAAGCTTTTCAGCTAAGAAATTTCGCACCTTAATTTCTTGCTCTGGACTGAGCTCAGTTACTACGTCTTTTAATTTAGGTGGCAAGTGTTCAGATGGATTATCTGTTGTCTTAAACACATAATAGTTAAAGAAATGTCTCCACGCCTCGCGTTTTGTCTTATCTAGATTAGCAATACTCAACATACTGTGTAAAAGGCTGTCATTAGGCGAGAGGCTGCCTTGATGGCTTCCTCCCCACCAATAATTAACCAAGATATTGAATGTATCTAAAGACTCCACGCCGTGCCACCAAAGAGCAGGGATAAAAACTACATCACCGGGTTCTAAAGTGCCCTCAAAGCCAGCTTGAAGAGCATCCTTATACTTGGGATAGCGTTTAAAATCTGGATCTTTCATATCCACCATACTAACCGGAACCCCCGCCGGTGCGCTAAGTGTGGGGCCAGGGTACAAATTGTTAATTTGCTCCGGGGGGAATAGGGTGAATTTTCTTCTCCCAGCAACTACACAGGCTAAATTATCATGAATATCATAATGAGGCGCAACAGTAGCCTGATTGCCTACCCACATAGTAGGTTCAGCTGAGGTATCTAAAAGCGGCTGGGGATGTAGGGCTTTATAACCTGGCAAGACCTGACTTAGTTGTATTGCTTGTAGGGCTATAGCATGGGGCTTTTGACTATCTTTGATGGCCAAAAGCCGCTCTAAACCGATAGTGAGTGTGACCTCAGCACGCTGAAAATTTATATCTGTTAGATCCTCGGAATAAAAAAATCGACCCTTAATATCTGGAGTTCCAACCAGTGCGGGGATAACTGCATTAGTATCGAAGGGTTTAAGATAATCAACAGCAGCCTCCGGTGATTTTTTTGCCGCCACAACTGTCGGCCAATCAGACACAACGGATCTAATAATAGCCGGTTGATTTAGAGGGATTATCTCATTTTGAAAGCGAGCATAATCCACATTGTCCCAAACTCGAATATCCTGCAAAGTTATCACCTAAAGGGTTTCTATCGCTATTTAATAAGCTTTGAATTATGGCAGAAAATCTAAAAAATTGTGTATTTATTGTGTAGCCTGATCAAGCATCCAAATTTTCAGGTTGGACATCTTTTTGTTGTCTTCATTGATTAAAAATCGAACCAAAATAAAATATATATCTAAATCAAACTTATCGTCCGCTTTAAAGTTGGTATTAGACTGCTGAGAAAGTGACGGGTTATTATTAGAGACCTGATAGCCCAAATCATAAATATCCTCTGCTACATCCAATTTTATTATATAGCGCCAGTGGTCAATGATATGAAAAGCGGGTTGTCCTTGCGGGTTGGATTCTTCAATCATAATGGCATTTTGATAGGGCCAAGCTTGAATCTGATAGCGCTGTATAGCTGATGTTAATCGTTCATTGTAATGTTCTGGAGCTTCTGCCCCATGGCAAGCTCCAAGGCATTTTTTAAGCTGACTTCGAAAGCACGCCTTTCCCTGTTTGTGAGTTTTTTCTAAACCAATAAGTTGGTGGCATAAAAAATACTGGTCAGCCAGTTTTTCTAATTGAATCGAAGCCTGTCTTGGTGATCTAAACAGTCCAAATTGCTGCTCTGATGGATCGATTGAAGAAACCGCTTCAGTGGCTAGTCGTAAATAGCCGCTCTCATCTAACGTTGATTTGTACTGGTAAAGTTTTCTGGTTTTTCTCAATCGACGATTATACAAAGGAGAGTGTGCTTTGATTTGATGGCTTTCTCTAATCTGTGCGCCAAAATCACTGGGGGTGGTTTCAAAGTTCACATGGGCGGTTTTTTGGCACATCTGAAACTCTTTAGAATTGGTGTAGTCTGCTGAAAAATGACTTAAGACGCGATTGCGAAGATTAATACTTTTACCCACATAAAGTAGTTCGCCATTCTGTGCATAAAAATAATAGACACCCGCAGTATTGGGAATATTATTAATCTCATCAGGGTCTAATAGTGGCGGAAGAGAGGTACGTTTTAATAATTGCTTACAGCAAGCCTCAATTTCTTGGGGTGAATAGATGCTAGAGGTTTTAATAAAAAAACCGTACACCATTTTAGCGTCATCAAGAGCGCGATGGCGATTCTCAATATTTAAATCAAAACGTTTGATAATTTCTGATAGGCCATGTCGCTTAAATTGTGGGTATAGATTTCGGCTTAATTTAACCGAGCACAGGGGCTTTGCATTGTAGTTAACACCAATACGGCTAAATTCACTTTTTAGAAAGCTGTAATCAAATCGAGCGTTATGTGCAACTAAGGTCCTATTTTCTAGTAATTCGTGTAATTTGTCGGCAATTTCAGAGAATTTAGGAGCATTATTAAGCATATTTGGTTTTATGCCTGTTAGCTTTTGAATAAAGTTAGGAACAATGGTTTCAGGGTTGATAAATGATTGCCATGTCTCAATTAAGCGGCCATCCTCAATAACCAGCAACCCGATTTCTATAATTCTGTGGTACTTAGCTCTACCGCCAGTGGTTTCACAGTCGAGTATCACCATCTTATCTGGAAATCCTGCAGAAAATGAGTGGTTAATACTGTCGTTTTGGTTAAGCCAGTTTAGTTGCATTGAGTTATTTTTTTATGGGATCAGAGCTACTATGTACGCAAAATTGTGCTGTGAATATCAATTTTAACCAGAAAAGGTGATTTATCGGCGGTTGGCTTTAGTTTTTCTTTTGCGGGCGGCTTTTTCTTCAAGGCGGCGTTTTTCAAGCGCTTCTTTTTCTGCTTTCATTACCTCCACCTGCTGTAATTCTTTATCAATAACCTCTGGCGTTTCCAGCGTCATTGGGCCAAGTTTGCCATCTCTTAATTCATTGATAAAAATGGTTGAAGCACGCTCAAAATCAATTCGTTTGCCGCCGCGCAAACAGCCGCGCTGCTTACCTATTATTTCTAACAATTCTGTTTCTGTTTGTGGCAGTTCACTCAGATCAAATCGATTTTTTAAATACTCTGGATACTGAGCTAGGCAAAAGTCTGCTGCAAAATAGGCCACATCCTCATAGCTCATTGCAGTATCTTTAATAGCACCTGTAGTAGCTAATCTATAACTACTATTGGGGTGATCTATCTTGGGCCATAAAATCCCTGGGGTGTCCAACAGCATAATACCATTGCGAAGATTAATGCGCTGTTGCCCCTTAGTGATGGCCGGTTCATCCCCTGTATTAGCAATATGTTTACCCGCTAGGCAATTAATAAGGGTAGATTTACCTACATTGGGAATGCCCGTCACCATGGCAAGGGTATTACGCTCAGTTTGTTGCGGATAAAGCTTATTAATTAAATCTATAATCTGCCCACTGGGATCAGTATTTAGCAAATCTAAAGCCATGGACTTAGTATTATTTTGCTGTTCAAAATAACTTTGCCACTGTTTGGTAATAGCCGGATCCGCAAGATCCAACTTGGTCAATAATTTGATCCGAGGTTTTTCAGTGCAAAGGGTTTGAATAAACGGATTAGAGCTACTATAGGGAATACGCGCATCAAGCACCTCGATGACAAGGTTAACCTGAGGCAATGCCTCAGTCATTTCCTTGCTGGCTTTGTACATATGGCCTGGATACCATTGAATTGCCATAGGGCGCTAATCTCTAGTGTTGAAATCAAAAGAAATTATTCTAACATGGTTGGCAGGCAAACTAACTTCTAAAGAGATAAATTCCTAAAAGCCCAAATCTTCTTGAGTGACGCTAACAGTGATATGATCGCCCTGAATGTCAGTGTTGACTAAAATGGGTCGGCAGCAGACAGAACAATCTTCGGTATAAGTCTGGGATTCAGAGGGATCAACCAATAACGTGATGGTTTCCCAGCAGAACGGGCAGGTAATTTGCTCTTCATGTAAAAACATAGGTTTTGGCCATTAGTATCAAAACTACGCAATCAAGGTTAGTTAGTCTGTAGCGGTGCTTTTCGCAGACTGTCTAGATTAGAACTACCGGTTAAAAACATCGCCCAACGCAGTTGCTTTTTAAGCACAGTAATTTTTTCTATAACAGCTTCAGTCGATTCCAGTGCAGGCGCTAGGAATGGCTGAGCCAGAGCAGATACGTTTGCTCCAAGGCGAATGCAACGTGCTACATCCAACCCATTTCTTACGCCACCAGAACCAATAAGGTTTAGACTTGGACAGACTTGTTTAACAGCGGGCAAAAGCTCTACAGTATCCATTCCCCAGTCAATAAAAGGCTCTGCAATTTTCTTTTCCTGAGTTATTTGATTACGTGCCATTTCAATACTTGCCCAGTTGGTGCCTCCACGACCGGCAACCTCAATCCACTTGATGCCACCGCTGGCCAACCTCTCGGCGCAGCTAGGCCCAATGCCTGCACCTACTTCTTTGACTATGACTGGAACCGATAATTTATCGGAACAGTGGTAGATTGATTCTAAAACTTGTTTCCAGTCGCGATCGCCACCCTGCTGTACCAATTCTTGCAGTGGATTAATATGAATAACCAATGCATTTGCCGCAACAGCATCTACTGCTTTTTGGGCAAAAGCTAATCCCAATTGTTGAAGCTGTGTGGCCCCAATATTTCCCAGCAATAAAGCTGATGGGGCATATTGCCTAACTGTTTGTGGCTGATTTTGTTCAAGCGCAGCACGTTGTGAGCCCAATGCCATTGGGATACCACAGGCTTCAGCCGCTTCAGCTAAATGACGGTTAATAATATCGCCTCTATCACAGCCGCCCGTCATAGCACCAATCATAATCGGAGCACTTATACTTTGGTCTAAAAAGTAACTATTAATATCAATATCAGTCACAGCGACTTCAGGTAATGCGTTGTGCTCAAAGCGAATATTATCAAACGTTGAAAGCGCATGGCTTTGATGCTCGGACTTAAGCGCCAACTCAATATGGTCAGCTTTGCGATTAATAATATCAGTCATAATAAAGTCCGCCGTTTATCCAAATAATCCACTAAAACCATATGTGGCCAAGTCAGTGCAGCCAGCCCAATAAAAGTGAGCTGTAATAAAATATCGCTTAAAGATCCACTTAGATAAAAGACAAATATCCCCGCGCTTGCCCAAGATAGCAACGTATAAACAATAGCCTCTAGAGCTGCGCCTAATCGTTTATCCTCTTCTAAGCTATGCCATAGGCGCACAGTATGTCCACGGCTATGCCATAGGCAAAAATACAGAGCAAAACTTATTAAGGGAGGAAGTGCTAAAGCAATAAGGATCATTGCCATAAGACCTACCAGGGGTTTGCCATACTGCTTTTTATACAGGGCAAAGAAACAATAGCCAATAAAGCCTATAAGCCACAGAATAAAAAATACCTGAATAATAGACAACAATAAATCAGCTGCGTTGGCACCAATAAGAATAGCAAAAATAGGCTTTACTGCTTCTGGGTTTAAACTTGGAATAGCAATAGGTACTAGACCACCATGAGCCAGCCAAGGTAGCCAGTCTGTGCCAACTTCGGCAATATCACTTGCGCCAAAATGGTAGCCCGAAATGATTAGAAACAGGCCTAGACTTACAAGAGGAAACCACCACCAGAGTAAAGCAATAATAGCGGCCATAGATATATAAGCTAGATGAAATAAAATCCATGGTAGCGAACCCTGCATTGACCAGCCGTTTCGTCGCGCAATAGCGGCATCAAAGCCCCCATGAGGCACACCAAACAGAAATATGGCGGCCAATGCCGCAAAATCCCAGCTGGTCATAATCGAAATACCTGAGTTAAAAAAGGTAATTTAGGCATAGCTAAGATAACTTTTATCCAATCTTTTATCGTAGCTTTGCCAAGCATAAAACGAGAAAAACCCTCGGCATCAAGAGCACCAGCAGTTTTCATCATAAGCGTAACGCCCAATGATGGTTCAGCAACAAGTACACGGTTGTAAATTTTATCCAATGTACTAATAGTTCCAGAGATCACTTGGGGTACACGATAGTCACCCTTTTCAATATTTGATGCAAGTTGATTGATCTGTGATTGAATATGGGTAAAAGCATAGCCAGAAGATAGTCTGATCGCACCACTAGATGTGCCAATCTTGGATAAAGATGTGTCTTTAGGTGTGGTTTCATGCATTGGTATAATGCCGAGTTCTTCTCTGGTTATTTCTTCAATCTCAATAGATTGTCCATCAAGCCATTGATAGATTGCCTGTTTATACCAGTCCACCGGTTCGATGGTTGTAGAAATCATGGTCGATTCTATTAATAGGCTTCGATCAGAAAAGGGTAGGGCATAGATAAAATGTAGTCCCCTAGACTGATCGACTCTAAAGTCCATCAATGTAGCGATTTCAATATCCTTTAGAGGTTTTTTGGTGCGAATTTCTATACCTAAAAAATGCTGCTTAAGACCCGCTTTATCCATTTTTGCTGGGCGTGAGTCAAAAATATGATCTGCATAATACTGTTGCCCAGAGGCAGTAAAGGTTCCGCCTGAACCATGACTAATAATGTTTTCTACAGTTTCTCTAACCAAACCTACATTTGGCGAAAGTTGTTGTTCACAATAATGCAAATAGTCTGCCGAGCTTAGACTCGTGTAATAATACTCATTACTATTGTGTAAAATCTCATGATTATGATCCACTAATCGCCACTGCTTCCAACGCCCTCTGGTAGCAGAGGCTATATCTTTTTGATCGTTTCCAGTTGCCCATAATGCCCAACTTACGTCTCGATCTTCAGGAGTTTTGGGCTCAAAAACTAATGCATTTTGATACTTGAGTTTAGAGGCCAATGTTATACCCGCATTACCACCACCAATAATAGCAATATCAGTTTTGATAATGTCAGGGCTCTGGCTAGTTGGTATCGACACCCGCAAGCCCCTGAAGTGATTGATGTAATTTTGACTGATGGGTTGGTACTTTCTTTGGTCTTAAATCCACCAGACTATAAATACTAAGAAAGATTTTTTCTATTTTATGAACCACAACTCGTCCCTTCCACCAAGATAGGTTGCGTCGTTTTAATAAAACTCCTATTTGGCGATAAACTCGCAGAGCTACAGTAATAGAAAAGCGTGAACGAAAGGGCAAAAGCTGAATACCTAATAGAGCGCTTTTATAATACTCATCTGCAAGGTTTAATAATTTTTCAATCGCCTCTGCAGTAGGTTGACGGCAGGGTATATCACTAGTGGCAAGATCAGCTGCAGAAAAATCAACCCAGCTTTCTGGCAAATAGCGACGTCCCATTTTTGCATCCTCAAGCACATCGCGCGCAATATTAGTTAGTTGCATAGCGATACCAAGA
>DKNZ01000076.1:8524-8762 GCA_002469845.1 Cellvibrionales bacterium UBA7375
ATAGCGATACCAAGATCAATTGCAAAATGATCGGCACGGGGGTGCTGACAGTCAAGAATTCTACACATCATAAGGCCAACAGTTCCAGCAACAGCATGACAGTACCTTAGTAGATCAGCCTCAACTTTTACTGCAGTAGGCTGTTGGTCGAGTAGCATACCATCCAAAAGCTCAGTGGCTGCGTTCATGGGGATATTAACTTCAGATGCTAGCTCAAGAAAAGCGTCGACCTCAGGCC
>DKNZ01000076.1:9117-9245 GCA_002469845.1 Cellvibrionales bacterium UBA7375
AAGCACTAATATCGGCCAGAGTTTCATGGCGATGGGGTAAATCACCATCAGCAATATCATCTACAAAGCGACAAAATTCATAGAGTCTAGCGGCGCGATTAGCTAGTTTTTGACCGAGAAAAAGGCTT
>DKNZ01000037.1 GCA_002469845.1 Cellvibrionales bacterium UBA7375
TTCCGTTGAAGATGGACTCTTGGTAATAACTGCTGACATTCAACAAAGCGATGATGCAGAGCTGCCCGGTGGGGAATCATTCTCATCCGCCAAATTGACCACCCAAGACAAACTTGAATTCAAACATGGTCGCGTCGATATTCGTGCCGCCGTAGCTGAAGGCAAAGGTATGTGGTCTGCAGGTTGGATGCTTGGCGCTAACGTAGATGATATTGGCTGGCCTTTTGCTGGGGAAATTGACATTGTTGAAACTATCGGTGGTGTTACCTATGGTGTGGATCAAGAAAATAGGATGGTCCATAACGCCTATTGGAACGCTGAGGGTCCATTCGCTCCCGGTCAATACCTAACTCCAAGGCAGTTTCAAGATGCTAAATATAGCCCTACACCAAGTGGACAATCTACAGCTTGGGGTGAAAGAGAATTAGTAACTGAAGGTGAAACCTTCTCCAATACATTCCATGTGTTTAGTATTGAATGGGATGAAGAAAAAATTAGATATATGATTGACGGTGTTTATGTTGAAGGAAAAGATCTTGATTTAACTACAAATGTAGTAGCACCATGTCCCCATGGACAAGTTGCAAATGAACCTCAACTATCATGTCTTGGGCAGTCATATGATAATGATTTCTTCTTAATATTAAATGTAGCCGTTGGCGGCACATTCCCAGGTGCACCAGATAGTACCTCTCAGTTCCCACGCGGAATGCTAGTTGACTATGTGCGGGTTTATCAAACTGCTGCTCAGCAAGCCGCTCAATAATCGAAGGGCAATCTTGCAGTAACAAAAAAACCGACTCATTTATGAGTCGGTTTTTTTATGTATTCTTAAAAGGTGGTGTTTAAGGCGCTCATTAAGCACTTACATCAAAGTAACAAACTAAAGCGATTGATTTATCTTTTTAAGCATTTGCATTGGGTCTTCAGCCTGAGTAATAGGACGACCAATCACAAGGTAGTCACTGCCCTGCTCAATTGCCTGAGACGGGGAAACAATTCGCCGTTGGTCATCAGACGCGCTATCGGTTAAGCGAATACCTGGAGTAACTAACTTAAACTCCTGTCCCAACTGCTGCTTTAAGGCCGATGCCTCTTGGGCGGAACAAACAACCCCATCAAGCCCAGATTCTTGGGTTAACCTAGCTAGACTCATCACCTGATCACGGGCAGACCGATTGACCCCCGCTTGATGTAAATCATTGTCATCCATACTGGTAAGAACGGTGACAGCAATAAGTAACATATCGCCACCATGTTGCTCTACAGCTTGCTTAGCGGCACTCATCATACGAGTACCCCCCGATGCATGAACATTGGACATCCATACTCCTAAGTCAGCAGCTGCCTGAATAGCTTGGGCAACTGTATTGGGAATATCATGAAATTTTAAATCTAAAAATATATCAAAGCTGCGATCGATCAATGATTTAACCAGCTGTGGTCCAGCAGCAACAAATAACTCTTTACCTACTTTTAGCCGGCACTGATTTGGATTTAATTGATCCGCGAGTGCCAAAGCTGATGCTGCATTATCAAAGTCTAATGCTACGATAATACGTGGTTCTGATGCTGTCATAGATTATTCATCTCTCTTTTGAAAACGACCAATTTTGCGTCGATAGGAGCCCACCATTATGCTACTAAAAATAATACCCAATAGTGCCCCAAGCATTAAAAATAACATCAACCACAAACCAAGACTAATTTCGGGGCCGGTAAAATAAACAAAGTCGACACTTAATGGTTGCTTATTATGAAGAGCGAATAAAGCCCCAACCAAAGCAATGGCAAATAAAAGTACAGCTTTAATAAAAGATCTGATTACGCGCACTAGGTGCTCCAGAAGAATCAAGTCATAAAGTGTATTGTAACCGCTGAAAGGAACACAATAAAATAATTGAGCGACTTAATTTTCAAGATGCTTGAAAAATGCCACATTAAATTCAATGCCTAAACCTATATTAGCAACTTTCAGCCTAGTCATTTAAAAAAATAACCAAATAAGCATATTACCTGGCTATCTATCTGTTTGTATCTTTTCTTCCAAACTGCAAACCGCTATCTCAACCTGTTATGCTATAGCCTTTTAAAAGAGTATTAACACTTTTAGATGTAAAGCTTATAAATGAAGAGCTTATAGATAATGATCTTAACAAAATGGAATTCTCTGTAGATATGCCACAAAATGGGCCAACAATCCTTCGAATTGCAATTCCATCCCCTTTGCGTAGCACATTCGACTACACATTACCTGAAGATTTGCGCTTAAAGCTTGATGAGCGTCAGCCATTACCGGGCATGCGGGTAAACGTTGAGTTTGGTCGTAGAATTATGGTCGGCCTTATTGTTGGCGTTTCCCAATGTAGCGAAATAGCTAGGGATAAACTCAAGGATATTAGCGACATAATCGATGTCTCGCCCATTGTGCCATCGGACCTATTTGAATTATTTATTTGGTCTGCCAACTATTACCAACATCCAATAGGCGAGGCATTATTTACCGCACTTCCCACACTGCTTCGTAAGGGCGGGCCCGCAGTAGCTCCCTGTATACCCCATTGGAAACTAACTCAACTTGGCGCTGAATTAGACCCTCAAATACTAAAGCGAGCCGCCAAACAGCAGA
>DKNZ01000008.1:0-2563 GCA_002469845.1 Cellvibrionales bacterium UBA7375
CTGAATTTGCTTTTTAGTCAGTCGGGCATCGTAGGGCTCACCGTCTAGCCAAGACTTGTAATAGGTATCAATATCATCGTCAGCTAGTAGCCACTGGGATTCTGTTTCACCCAATAAAAGAGGGTTGGCTACTAAGTGTTCTTTCAAATCAAACCCAGTACCATTACTCACCAATTTGTATAGCTGGCGCTTGTCACTTCGGCCCGACACATCAGAAAACTTTTCACGCAGTGCTGATTTAAAAAGCGCATCCCAATTAGCCTGCATTAACTGCGGCTTATCTGCCAAGCTAGTAACGCCTAAAAGGTCGCCATCATAATGAATATCAACCTGAATATAGGTAGCCTTAAACGCCCCATGGCCCTTGCTAATAATATCGACAAATAGGGCTAAAACAGCGGCCAAACCAATTATGATAGCAACGCGGCCATACCAGCGAAAAAGGCTTTCTGAGCGGCTTCTACGTTTAAGGGAGCTTTTAATTTTTTGTAAGTTATCCATGGAATTACTCATATTGCTCCCGGTATTTCTTAACAATATGTAGAGCAAAAATATTTAATAACAGGGTCACTGTAAATAACATAAGACCAAGCGCAAAGGCTGCTAATGTCTTAGGACTATCAAATTCTTGGTCACCGGTAAGCAATGTAACAATCTGTACTGTCACCGTTGTCACCGACTCAAGTGGATTAGCCGTTAGTTTCGCCGCAAGGCCGGCCGCCATCACTACAATCATAGTTTCACCAATGGCGCGCGAGATTGCCAACATAATACCAGCAACAATGCCGGGCAATGCCGCAGGTATAACCACTTTGCGAACTGTTTCCGAATGGGTCGCGCCCATTGCAAGAGAGCCATCGCGCATGGCCTGTGGCACAGCGGTAATAACATCATCTGCCAAAGATGAAATAAATGGAATTATCATTACACCCATAACCAGACCGGCTGCAAGCGCACTTTCTGAAGAAATAGTCAGACCAAAATCGGCCCCTAGATCGCGCAAGAATGGCGCAACGGTCAAAGCGGCAAAGAAGCCATAAACAACGGTTGGCACCCCTGCTAAAACTTCCAAGGCCGGCTTGGCATAGGTTCTAACTGATTTACCTGAGTACTCAGCAAGATAAATTGCAGACATTAAGCCGATGGGCACCGCAACAAACATAGCCACAGCAGAAATTAACAAAGTACCCACAAATAAGGGAACAGCACCAAAACTCCCAGAAGAACCAACTTGATCCTCGCGGATGGCCGTTTGTGGACTCCAATCTAAACCAAACACAAAGTCAAAAAATGGCACAGATCTAAAAAACTGAATTGACTCAAACAGTACCGAAAATACAATGCCTATGGTAGTGAAAATGGCTAAACAGGCACAACCAAGGAGGAGATTTTCCATCACCCTTTCAACCGACTGGCGCGCTCTAAAATCAGCGGCAACCCTTCTCCAACCCCAATACAGGCCAATGGTGGCTAATATTAAGCACAGTGCAGTCAATACCCACTGGGAAATCACACGAAGACCAGCCATAGATTCGGCAACAGCAATAAGTGCAGCAGACTGACCTTTTGAGCTCATTATGCCATCGGCGAGATTACTAATTTTATTTAATAGTAGGTTGTAATCAGCTTTTGAACTGGGCACCAATTCAGCCGGCAATGAGCTCATTACAATACTATTGATCACGGCCTCATCAAACACTAGCCATAGAATTAAAAGAAATAGTGATGGTAGTGCACACCAGAGTAGCGCATTGAGCCCGTAGTAATTGGGCAGCGAGTGAAGGTGCCTAATACCCCCCAATGGCGTTGCTACTGCTAGTGATCGGCTGCGGCCAGCATAGAAAGCAACAGCTCCTAGAGTGAGCATTAACAGAAGTAAATTCAAAGATTCCATAGAAAAATTCAATCCAGATTAAACAAAACAACCCTGTTACTTGAGCCGAGTTGCACTTTGACAACTTATTGCAATTATTTCAATGGTTCTTTTCCATTCATTGGCGTTAATGCTCTTACGCTAGCTGCTTTTGCTTTTCGAGTATCTTCGGGCAATGGAATCATGCCTTTTTCTGCTAAGTAGCCATCTTCACCCCAAGCTCTCTCACTGGTGAACTCCGTTAGGTAGCCAAGAATGCCCGGCACTACACTAATATGAGCTTTCTTAACATAAAAGTAGAGCGGTCTTGAAATTGGGTATGTCGTATCTGCAATGGATTCAAAGGTTGGCTCCACAGACTCAATTACAGAGGCCCGTACCTTGTCCGCATTTTGATCTAGGAAACTAAATCCAAATACACCCAGTGCTGAAGGGTTGGCCTGAAGCTTTTGCACGATAAGATTATCATTTTCGCCCACCTCTACATAACGACCATCTTCACGAACTGTGTGACATACAGACTTATATTCACTTTTGTTCACTTTCTTAAGCGCCTTGATCCATGGGAAAGCCTTACAACCACCTTCAAGACCTAGCTCGGCAAATGCATCTCTAGTACCAGAAGTCGGCGGCGGACCCAACACTTCAATTGCAACATTTGGTAACGACGCATTCACTTGTTTCCAAGTC
>DKNZ01000008.1:2951-4877 GCA_002469845.1 Cellvibrionales bacterium UBA7375
GCTAGAAAGATATCTTTACGACTGATTTTCATCGGTGTTGATTCAATTGAATTGGCAATCACAATACCGTCATAGCCAATTTGAACTTCGATAATATCTTTAACGCCATTTTTCTGACACTTATCAAATTCGGATTTTTTCATACGTCGTGACGCATTGGTTACATCAGGATAGTTTGTGCCTACACCACCACAAAATAGCTTCAAACCGCCACCAGAGCCAGTAGACTCAATCTTTGGTGTAGGCTTGCCACTGGCGCGGCCATAGCGCTCAGCAACAACCGTTGCAAATGGATAGACTGTAGAAGACCCAACAACTTCTACATTTTCACGCGCTATAGATGTTGAAGCTCCCGTTAGAGCAACAAACATCAATACTACAACTGGGATTATTTTATTTATCATAATTAGACGCCGGTTCCAGTAAACTTGCAAATTAAAAATCAATTTTTAACTAATACTTATAATATTTTATTAAACTTTTATTACATTTATACGACAGCCAAAAAAATTACGCAATCATATTACTGGCATATTTCTATCATATATTTATCACATTGCTGTCATAAAATCTTAATTTCGTCTGTAAATGAAATACTAATTTAATTGTCGGGGAAAAATTATGAACAAAGTAATTCTTTTAGGCACTGCTACCGCAATGCTTGCAACCGCACCTTTTGCTGCAGCTAGCGGTTCTATTGATGGCAAGCTATATGGCAAGATCAATGTTTCAGTTGTTAACTCAGATAGCGGGTCTGAAGATACATGGAAACTTAACAGTAACGCATCGCGCATTGGCCTTAAGGGCTCAAATCAAGTTTCTGAGGGTTTAACTGTATTCTATAAGACAGAATTTCAAGTTGAGGTTGATGGCGATGGCGATGTATTCAAACAAAGAAATATCTATGCTGGAATAAAAGGTCAATACGGTTCATTGTTAGCCGGTAAAAACGATACGCCAACAAAACTAGCACAAAAGAAAATTGATCTATTTAATGATTTAGAAGGCGATATTATGAAAACATTTGCTGGCGAGAACCCCGTGTCTAACATTATTGCCTATACCACTCCTAAGTATGGCAACTTTTCTGCTACCTATGCGGTAATGCCAAGCGAAGCTAATAATGGCGGCCTTAGTGATGCTACATCTTATTCTGTTAATTACAGCAAAGGCGATCTTTATGTAGCTATAGCTGGCAACAGCAATGTCGTTGACATTGATCTTGTTCGCGTTGATCTTGTTCGCGTTGTTTCTCAGTTTAAAGTTGATGCATGGCAGTTAGGCTTAATGTATCAAGACAATGATACAACTGACGAATCTGGTTATTTTGCTAGCGCTGCTTATAAGATCGACAATATCACTTATAAAGCGCAGTACGGCAGCAATGAAAATGATACTGGCGGCTCAGATAAAACGACTTTATCTTTAGGCGCTGATTTTAAATTAGCTAAAAACACCAAGAGCTTTGTGTTTTTCACTGATAATGAAGAGTCATCTTCAACAAAAACTTTTGGCTTGGGTTTAGAGCATAAATTCTAAGCAAAATGTTTGTTTTAAAAAAGGGCGCTCAGGCGCCCTTTTTTATTGCCCGCTAAATGTACAGGTAAATTTTGTGCCATTACCCAGGCTAGATTTGATATCAAGCACAGCACCACTGCGAGTTAATGCGTGCTTTACAATCGCCAATCCTAAACCACTACCGCCGGTATTGGAGTTGCGGCTACTATCACCGCGATAGAATCGCTCAGTTAATCGGGGAATTTCATCGCTATCAATACCGACACCATTATCTTCAATAACCACCATAGTATTAGATTTAGTCTGAGTAACTTCTATCGCTATATCTGCACCCTGAGGGTTGTGAAGCACCGCATTAAAAACAATATTTCCCAATGCACTGCGCAGCATCTTATTTTCGCCGTTAAG
>DKNZ01000029.1 GCA_002469845.1 Cellvibrionales bacterium UBA7375
TCGGATAAAGGTTGGCTTAGAGCGGCCAAGGGTCATGATATTGACCCCACAAGTTTAAATTACAAAGCAGGGGATAAATTCTTGTCCTCAGCTTTAGGCCGCAGTAATCAAAATTTATTTCTTCAAGATACCACAGGAAGATTTTATGCCCTTTCGGCCCATACATTGCCCTCGGCGCGAGGTCAGGGCGAGCCCGCGACTGGCAGGCTAAATCCGCCATCCGGTTCGTTGTTTACCCACGTGGTCATGGGCGATGATTCGCAAAAGATTCTTTTAGGTACCGATGCCGGTTACGGGTTTGTCGCTAAAATAGGCGATCTATTTACCAAAAATAAAGCCGGTAAAGCCGTAGTATCGATCCCTAAAGGTGGAAAAATACTAAGCCCCAAACTAGTATCCGATGAAAACCTGCTGATTGCCGCAGTGAGTAACGAAGGCAGGCTACTTGCATTCCCACTAAGTGATTTACCAGAGCTTTCTCGAGGTAAAGGCAATAAAATTATTAATATTCCAAGCTCCAGACTTCAGGCGCGGGAAGAGTTTGTGGTCGATTTTGCCGTGATCCCAGAAGGGGGCTCTTTAGTAGTTCACTCGGGCAAGCGCTACCTAGTTATGAAGTCAAAAGACTTAGAGCACTACCGCGGTGAGCGTGGCCGTCGAGGGCATAAATTGCCCCGCGGGTTCCAAAAGGTTGATCGGTTAGAGGCGGAGTAGTCCCGTTAAAACTATGATTGCTTTAAGGTAAGAATCGCTTGGGTAATTTGCTTATCATTGCCACCCATTTTTTGGCTAGACGATTCAACAACTATATCTGGTTCAATCCCCTGCCCATGAATAAATCGACCATTGGGTGTCAGATAGTGAGCGGTGGTTAGTTTTATCGCTCGTCCATCGCCCAGTGGTATAACCGATTGTACTGAGCCTTTACCAAAACTTTGGGTACCTATAATGGTCGCCCGCTCTTGATCCTGAAGCGCGCCGGCAACAATTTCTGAAGCGGATGCGCTACCGCCGTTAATAAGTACAACAATCGGAGCACCATGGGTAAGATCGCCATAGGTTGCATAATACTGCTTATTAGCCTCGGGTAAGCGCCCCTCTGTGTACAGTAACAGCCCTTGATCAATCAGTGTGTCCGCTACTTTAACCGATATAGGCATTAATCCACCGGGGTTATTTCTAAGATCTAATACTAAGCCTTGCAGTGGGCCATCGGCTTGAAGTTGTTTGATGGCGGATTTAAATTCTTCGCTAGTTTCCGCTTGAAATACCGCTATACGAATGTAACCAATGCCCTGTTCTAGTATTTGATTTCGAACTGAGCTTTGTGGTGCTAATTCACGTTTTAAAGTGAATTCAATTCTTTCAGACTGTCCCGCTCTTGCAATACCTATGATAATTTTTGATCCCTGCTTGCCGCGTAATTGAGCGGTGACTTGGTCTATATCCATACCGTCAAGGGTTTGGTAATTAATATCAATTATTCGATCGCCTGACTGTATGCCTGCGAGCCTTGCTGGACTAGCATCTAGGGTTGTAACCACCTGAATGGCATGTTGGTTATTGATACTAATATCAATACCTAAACCGCCAGCATTACCAGAGGTCTTACCCTGAAATTGTTGGTACTCATCTTTATCGAGATAGGTTGAGTGGGGATCGAGATTGCCTAAAAGGCTTTCTATAGAGGCTTCTTGTAATTGACTATCAGAGGGAACATCAACATAACTAGCCTTCACTTTTTCTAAAACTTGAGAAAATAGCTGGGACTCTTTGGCGGCTTTTTGGCGTTCGGTTTCGCTACCTATGCTTTGGATACTGACCAAAATAAAAACAGCGCTGAGTAAAATCTTATACATTTTGCATAGCCTAATCATGTCCATATATACGCATTAAAAAGAGATTTAGCGTTTACCTAACCAGATTTTTGGATTCACGGGTATTCCTTTCTCTCGTATTTCAAAGTATAGAGCAGGATCGGTTAAGCCGCCGCTATTTCCTGCACGTGAGATAATTTCACCGCTTTGTACCCAGTCTCCCGTCTCACTCATTAGCTCTTGGTTATGGGCGTATAGGGACATAAAATCATCACCATGATCAATAATCACTAACAGTCCAAAGCCTCTCAAATAGTCGGAAAAAACAACACGACCAGGGTGAATGGCTCTAACTTCAGCGCCGCTTGAAGTGCTAATAAGCCAACCATCCCAGTGCAGATCGCCGCCGCGAGGGCTATCAAAACTATGGCTTAACTTGCCCTTTACTGGCCAACTAAGTTTACCCTTGCCAGATATAAATGAGGGGTATTTTTTTTTTGCTGGGGCAATAGTTGCCGCGACTTTTTTAACTGCATTGATTACAGTTTCTAGGCGTTCTTGTTGCTTTTGATAGTTTGCTAATTGTTCATTGCCCGATTTCAGAGATTTATCTATTTTGTAAAGTATGGTTTTTCGTTTTTGTACATTAGCAGCTAGATTTTTTTGATCTACTTCCAGTGATTTTTTCGATTTAGCTAAGCCGATGGATGTTTTTTTAATCGCTTCAGCGGTTATTTCAAGTTGGTTGATATCATCCGTAAATTGTTTGATGTTTTGATTGCGCGCCTGCAGAAGATAGTCATAATATTTTAGAGTGCGAGCCAGTAGTTGAGGGCCTTGTTGACTAAGCAGTAACTTAATCGGCTCTTCCGTGCCTGTTTTGTGAGCAGATCTTATTTGTTCCGCAATAGCGGAGCGCTGCTCATCAATACGCTTACCCAGTTTGATTTTTTTATCCTGCAGGACTTTGAGTTGCCTGGTGGTTGTTTTGATTTTTCTGGTAAGGCTGCCAATACTTCGATTGAGCTTGGCGGCATCAATTTCAACATTTTCTATCTGATTTTGAAGTTGATTTTTTTCTTGGCGCTGATTTTTAAGCTGGTTCTGCAGGGTTAAAATACTGCGTTTCAGTTCTTCTAGCTCGGCTTTTTGATGGTTATCTGCCGCTGAATAAAAGCTTAGAATAAGGCAAAATAGGCCTGTAAAAGGCAATACCAAAAAAGACCCTGCCCGTTGTTTAGTCATTATTTTATTAGCGAACGACCCGACATTTCGGCGGGTTTATCAAGTCCCATCATATCTAATATAGTGGGTGCGATATCGGCTAGAGAGCCGCCAGAATCAAGTGACATTTGATTCGGCCCTGAATAAACTAGAGGCACAGGTAATGTAGTATGTTGGGTATGGGGTTGATTGCTGGATTCATCGAACATTTCTTCAACATTACCATGGTCCGCAGTAATCAATACTTCACCCTGTTGTGTGGCGGCGGCGTCTAATACTTGCTTTAGGCAGTTATCGACGGCTTCAACAGCTTTTACAGAGGCTTCAAAATCACCGGTATGACCTACTTGATCGCAATTGGCATAATTGCAAATAATAGTGTCAAAGCGTCTGGAGTGAATAGCTTCTACTAATTTTTCAGTGACTTCAAAAGCACTCATTTCTGGCTGTTGATCATAGGTTTCCACATCCGGTGAGGGGATTAAAATGCGCTCTTCGCCATCGTACAGAGCTTCGCGTCCACCACTAAAGAAAAAAGTAACATGGGCATATTTTTCAGTTTCGGCAATGCGTAATTGTTGCTTTCCTTGACTGGCAAGGTACTCTCCCAACGAGTTGACTAAGTTTTCTGGTGGGTAGGCACAGGGTAAATTAAGGGTTGCCTCGTATTCAGTTGCCATCACAAAGCTGGATAGTTTAGGTTGCTTTTGTCGGTTAAACCCATCAAATTGCTCATCAACTAAAGCGTGAGCAATTTCTCGTGCGCGATCAGGACGGAAGTTCATTGAAATAATGGCATCACCATCTTCTACTGTAATAGCAGATTCACCCTCTGCAATAATAGCCGTTGCCTGAACAAATTCATCGTTTTCGTCCCGATCATAAGCCGCCTCTAAACCCTCTACAGCGGATT
This sequence comes from Cellvibrionales bacterium UBA7375, assembly GCA_002469845.1. Classification (GTDB taxonomy): domain Bacteria; phylum Pseudomonadota; class Gammaproteobacteria; order Pseudomonadales; family Porticoccaceae; genus HTCC2207. The sequence continues at coordinate 3,955 of DKNZ01000029.1, forward strand.
TAGCGATATATGGAGCATAATCTTCGGTCATTAGGCGATAGGCTTGCTCAACTCTATCCCAGCGGTTATCTCGGTCCATTGAAAAGAAGCGGCCAATAATAGAAGCAATTTTTCCAGCACCCAGTTTGTCGCATAGGGCCTGTGTTTTTTCTAATGAAGGTTTTGCACTGCGAGGAGGACAGTCGCGGCCATCCAAAGAAGCGTGGATATAGACTTTTGTAGCTCCACGTTGAACCGCCATTTCAAGCATAGCGTTGATATGATCTTCGTGGCTATGGACACCGCCAGGAGATAACAAGCCCATTATATGAACGGCTTTACCCGCGCTAACGGCATCATCTATAGCTTTACAAAATACCGGATTGGTAAAAAAATCACCATCGGTGATGGCTTTATTAATGCGGGTAAAATTTTGATATACCACGCGACCAGCACCCAAGGTCATATGCCCGACTTCAGAATTACCCATCTGTCCTTCGGGTAGGCCAACCGCCATACCTGATGTACTAACTAGGGTTTTAGGATTATTTTTCCATAGG
>DKNZ01000066.1 GCA_002469845.1 Cellvibrionales bacterium UBA7375
CGGTCGTGGTATTGGTCCAGCCTATGAGGACAAAGTGGCAAGGAGAGGATTGCGTCTAAGTGATATGGCCAATATGGAGCGGTTTGCAGATAAGCTAAAGACAGTCTTGGAGTATCATAATTTCGCATTAACCCAATATTATAACGCTGAGCCGGTAGATTTTGATAAAACCCTAGCATTAGCAAAAACTTGGGCTAAGGCCTTACTGCCAATGATGGCAGATGTAACCGATATTTTGCATACTGCTCGTGAAGCAGGGGAAAATATCCTATTTGAAGGCGCTCAGGGCTCCCTATTGGATATTGACCATGGAACCTATCCATTTGTAACTTCTTCCAATACCACCGCGGGCGGAACCGCCACAGGCAGTGGTTTTGGTCCAATGTATCTAGATTACGTATTAGGTATCACCAAAGCCTATACCACTCGAGTAGGTTCAGGACCATTCCCGACGGAGCTGCATTGTGATATTGGTAATTATTTGGGTGAAAAAGGCCATGAATTTGGAACTACTACCGGTCGTGAGCGCCGTTGCGGTTGGTTTGATGCGGTCGCCCTAAGACGTGCGGTGCGCATTAATAGTATTACTGGTATTTGCTTAACTAAATTGGATGTTTTAGATGGTCTTGATGAAGTTAAGATATGCATAGGGTACAAAAATGCTGAGGGTAATTCTGTAGACAATCCAACCCATGCCGATGACTTTGAAGGCATAGTGCCAGTCTATGAAACACTTCCTGGTTGGAGCGATGTAACAGTGGGTGTTCAGGCTTTAGATAATTTACCTGCCAATGCCCAAGCTTATATTAGTCGTATTGAAGAGCTTATCGGTGCGCCGGTTGATGTTGTTTCTACTGGCCCAGATCGGGTTGAGACCATCGTTTTAAGACACGCCTTTAATTAGCCGAAGGCTGGCTATAATTAGTAATTTGTCGCGTTTTTCCAAGCTTAAAAAGGTGGTCAGCGCGGCTTGGCATCTCGCTCAGGATGTTTTCGGTAACCCTTTGAAAATAGTTAATAAACCGTCGTATTTGCTGTTCATTCATAACGCCTGATCGGTTATCCATACCTTCTTTTTCCAATCTTTTGATCATCTTCTGTTCTTGCTCTAGGCGCCAGTGAAATACCGTATCAAAAGAGGGCGCCTGCAACATAATTAACTCATCAGCTAGGTTAAATAGTGCTTGGTAGTCACTTTGTATCGCATTGTTCACATAGTTGCGCCAAATACCGTCTCTATCGTCCTGTTCTTCCAAGCTGTTAATAGGTTGAGTTAATTGCTCTAAAGGTTCAGGTTTAGCACCCAAGCACCAACCTTCAAGGACAATTAAACCTACCTTACCCTCTATGGTTTCTAGGCTATCGAATGAAGCTCTGTCATCAATGCTTTTATCAAAGCGGGTGATAACCGTTTTTTGACCTTTGACTAGGCTTTGAATGCAATCCATAGCAAGTTGTACGTCATGGGTCCCTGGGACGCCGCGAGTTTCTAATAAAGGGTGTACAGTGCTCCCTAAATCAATGCGCTCAGCTTTAGTTAAATAAAAATCATCGAGTGATAATGAAACAGTGGTTACACCAAGTCGATCAGCAACAATAGTACATAAATAGTCTGCAAGTGTTGATTTCCCTGAGCCTTGGCAGCCATTAATACCTATTATTTTTGGCGCATTATTTGGATTAAAGTTATCAGATATGCTTTTTACTAAGGGGAAAAACCATTGGTTAGCAATGTCCAAATAAGTTGATGGCAATTGATTGCGATCGAGAAATGCCTGTTCCTGAGAAGTGATGTTCATAGATGCTTTTTCCATAGCAAGGCTATTAAAAATAGTTAATAACTGAGAAGTTGTTGTACTCAAAAATGAGTGATCGCTTGTGGCTAATCATAGCTTATAGGTGGTAGCCTAGAGAATTTAAATACAACATTATCTCATCTACGCTAAGCAAGCTTATGATTGAGTATTACTGGCTTTAGTAAATCTACAACAACAATTATATTAGCATAGATCTAAAAGCTAAGACTAGCGCGTAAAGCCCTGAATATAATCCTATAAGCTAATGTATATACAGGTATCAAAATTTTAATAATAATTATCTAATGTTGTTATCATAGGATGATGATGACCCATAAGTACAAAGGATCCAGCATGAAAAACCTTTTGATTTTAGCTCTAGCTTTGCTAGCAGGCTGTGATATGCCAAATAATCACCAGTCTAACGAGCTAGATTCCTCTTTGACCCTAGTCAATGAGAATAATCATTGGTTCAAAGCAGCTGCTCAAAAGGTTGAGAAAAATAGACTGATAGCCGAGACAATTAAAAATCATAAAGGTGCAGCAAAAAATATTATATTATTTGTTGGTGATGGCATGAGTTTGACCACCGTTACCGCCTCGCGAATTTTTGAGGGACAGCAACAGGGCTTATTAGGCGAAGAAAACAACCTAAGCTTTGATGATTTTCCTTTTTCTGGTTTAGCAAAGACCTACGCGGTTGATACTCAGGTGCCAGATTCTGCAAGTACCATGACTGCCATAATAAGCGGTGTAAAAACCAATAAAGGATTAGTGGGTATTGATGAATCGGTTGTTCGCGGCGACTGTGGTAATCAGGTAGGTAATGAGGTGGTCTCTGCCCTAGATCTGGCCGAGCTTGCTGGCTTGTCTACAGGTATAGTAACAACAACCAGAGTGACTCATGCAACACCCGCAGCAACCTATGCTAAGTCGCCAGATAGAGACTGGGAAGACCCCTCTGAAATGCCCAAGCAGGCCATTGAACTTGGATGTGTTGATATCGCTACACAGCTTATTCAATATCAGGCCAATATAAACACCCGTTATGCAGGTGCAAAAAGCGATGGCATTGAGGTAGTAATGGGTGGCGGGCGGCGTCACTTTCTCCCAGAAAAATCATCCGCTGACACAGAAAATACGCTAAAGGGTAATCGGCCCGATGGTCGAAACTTAATATCCGAATGGAAGGCACTCTATCCCAAGGGTTTATTTTTAAATAATCGCGCGGATTTTGATAGCGCAGATTTTGATAGGGCTCAAAAGATATTTGGCCTCTTTAATAAGTCACATATGCGTTTTGATGCGGATAGAAAAACAAAAAAGATTAAAGAGCCGTCATTGAGCGAAATGACCGATAAAGCAATACAGGTATTAGCCAAAAACCCCAAAGGGTTTTTCTTGATGGTTGAAGCAGGAAGAATAGATCATGCTCATCATGCGGGTAATGCCTATAATGCGCTTTCTGACACTGTTGAGTTTTCAAATGCTGTAGAAGTGGCTTTGAATAAGACTAGCACAGAGGATACATTAATTATTGTCACAGCGGATCATGGTCATGTTTTTACTATGGCCGGTTATCCCAAGCGTGGGAATCCTATTTTGGGAAAGGTGATTTCCATGGGTGAAACAAAGCCAAAATTAGCACTGGATAACTTACCTTATACCACTTTGGGTTACGCCAACGGTCGAGGTCATAGACATCTAGGATTAGAAACAAACGCAGATGAATGCTATGACGGACCAATTTTTGCTGGGCGAGCCAATCTTATAGGGAAGGACACCACACAATCGGGATTTTTCCAAGAGTCCTTGATTCCATTGCAGTCTGAAACACATTCTGGTGAGGATGTGGCTATTTATGCTTCAGGGCCCGGTGCCCATTTAATTTCGGGCAGTAACGAACAAACCATTGTTTTTCATGCCATTAATCATGCGGGCGGGTTACTTAGCAGGGCTAGCAAAGCACTCAAAAATTAATAGAATAATTAATCAATAAGATTGGGTTTTACAGGTTCACCAGCAGCAATTTTTCTATTAATTTCTTCAATTGTTTTTGAAATCGCTAAAAATCTTTCCGAAGTTGCAGGGTGAGAAGCTGAGTGATTTGAGCCAATATTACTGGGGTGTTCTGCAGCCATGTCTCGCCAAAAATCAGCCACACCCTCTAAGGGTAATCCAGCGACGCTCATATAGTACAGTGCCACATAGTCAGCCTCAGCTTCGAAATCTTGAGAAAAAGCACTAGCACCAGCACTACCAAACATTCCTTGAGTATTAATGCCATTAGCAGACGCTGCAAGGTCAAGTAAGGTGCCAAGCATACGGTTACTCTGTTTCTTATCTATATGACCCATTAGGTTGTGACCCAATTCATGGGCAATCACTAATGCAAGATCTTGATCATCCTGTGCAAAGCGCATCATTCCCTTAGTAATAATGATTCTTTTACCATCGGCATAAGCGTTTACCGCGTCACTCTCACTCAGCACTGCGGGGTAGCCGCAAATTTTTTCTTGCTGAATGATTAAATTCACTAATTCACCCTCTCTCTGAGCAGTCAGTTTTACTTGAGGAGATTCGGAGGTTTGGGTACGAGCTATCTCGGTATAAAATTTATTATTTTTTATTGGGCTGGCATCAAAAGGTACATCATTTATTGCAATAACCTTATCCTTAAATTTAAGCCCTGCCTTTGCGGCGGGACCGTTTTTATCAACCCAAGTAATCACAAAATTATCACTACCAAGAAGTTTTTCGGCAGTAACTCTCCATCCATCTTGAAACTCTGAGCTCGAAGCGCCCTGGGCACCCGCTGAGTTTATTTGCTTGTTTGGACAGAATTGACTGGCTGATTTTAGAATTGGATAGGAGACAGTATAAAGTCGCTGCTTGTAACCTAGATACTTTTTAAGGGCCAATTCTCTTTGAATAGCCACTTCCGCATCGAGTTCGTTACTATCATAATTAATTCGAGAGGTGTTGGGCGCTGCACAGGCAGTAATTAGCATTGTTATCACTAAGAATGGTATAGATAAATTGTGCATATAATGACGCTTCTATTTTCAAGTAAAAAAAGAATTTCCCTATAAAATACCAAGACTCTGAAAACAAGGTAAGATGGCTTGGTTAATTTAGCTAGATCCTAAAGAAAAATTTTATATTTATTTCTTAAATTATAGCTGTAATAAACCTAATAAACGCTACATATTTAATTTCTAGTCTGAAAAGTTTAACCTAAAAGATACATAAGACTTTCAATGTTGGCGCAGGGATTTATTCAAACCTTTTACTTAAGTTTTATATAGAGTCTTATATTAAAAATAAAGCACGCATCAATCATCTTTGGCATAAAATAGGTGTTATCATATCAAATAATAAAAAAAACATATGTATATAAAGTCAGCAATGGATTAGCTGAAAATATAACAAACAAAATTTGGGACTAAATAATATGCTTAATAACTTCAATAAAAGCTTTAAATTTCTTGCCATGGTGCTATTAGTGGAAATATTGAGTTAAATGGATTTTCGGTAGGTTTCACTGCAATTTTTTAAGCTAGCAATGTAATAAAAAAACCTGTTTTTTTTACAGGTTTTTTTGCTCAAATATAATAACTTATTATCAAATTTAAGGTCCCAAGATGCAATTTACAAATAGCGATTCTAGTATTAAGAATACTGTAAAGATAGTTTTTGCAATTTTAGCTGTTTCACTTAGTAGTTCTGCCTTTGCTAATGCAGCCTCATGGGCTGGTTTTGGTGGAGCTACTATCACCGAACAAAACGTACTAGAATTTCCTGCTGGGGCAGATAGCTGGGCAGGGTTTGCCAACACCAATAACAGTTTATACCCGCTTAATTTATCCGATGGGGGAACAATAACATTTACTGCTGCAGTGAGTGGTTCAGCCTCGGTTCGTTTTCGCTTAGAGCGACTGGCCTATCCGGATGTAGACCCAGCGTTTGATACGTCGTCGGTAACTGTAACTGGAACTACTGAAGCTACATATTCGATTACTATTCCTAATCAGGGAGAAAATATATACCGTTCTTTTATCCTTTACCTCAATGATCGAGATACGCCCGTCACCATAAAAAATGTTCAAGTGACGCCCAATGGAAACAATCAAAATAGCTGTGATTTTTCGCCACAATCTAGTGGTGTTATACAAATTGAAGCCGAATGCTACAGTACTGGCGAGGGTGTTGAGACTGAAAGCACGAGCGATATAGGCGGTGGTGACAATGTGGGTTATATAGACACCTCTGACTCACTAACTTATGCGTTTGATGTACCTTCAACAGGCAATTATCGACTTGCTTATCGAACCGCTAGTCAAAATGGCAGTAGCCCCGGATTTCGAGTTTTTGTTGATAACGTATACTCTGATCTTTTTTCAATTCCATCAACCGGTGGATGGCAAAATTGGCAGACTCAGCAGGGTCGAGTGGTTACCTTAAATGCAAGTACACATACCTTTAGATTTGAAGCCGCTTCGGCGGGAATAAATTTAAACTGGTTTAGTTTAACGCCAACTAATGAAGCAGCTGATGAGTCCCTTAATATTGAGAATATTGCTATTGAAGTTGATGGTGTTCCAGTAGACTCAACTAAATGGTTTCATCAAACAAGATTACCTAATGGCAACAGTTGGTTTAACAACGAAGTTCAGCATTACACTGATTTAGTGAGTAACGCCTATCAAAGTGATGGTAGTTTAAAAATTGTTGCCAGAAAAGAGACTTACACAGATCAGGGTGTGACTAAGGAATATACATCCGCCAGACTAAATTCAAAGTTCGCCTTTAAATACGGACGTGTTGAATTTAGAGCCAAAATGCCAAGCGGCTATGGCACTTGGCCTGCAGTTTGGATGTTGGGTAAAAGTATCAGTGAATCTGGTACTTACTGGGCAAATGAAGGTTACGGAACTACATCATGGCCGGCTGTAGGTGAAATAGATATCTTAGAACACTGGGGTAGAAATCAAGGTTTTGCTCAAAGTGCGATGCATACTACTTCAAGCCATGGGGCAACCCAAAACCATGGTGGTCGATATATCTATGATATTTCATCCGAATTTCATACCTACAGTATGGATTGGGATTCAAATAGAATTATTTTTAGTATCGACGATATAGAGCATTATCGTTACGCACCAGCTTCAAAAAATGTTAATAACTGGCCCTATGATACAGAGTTTTTCTTACTACTTAATATTGCTATAGAGCCGAATATTGACAGCGGATTTTCTGAAAGCGCCATGGAAATTGATTATATTCGAGTGCATGATCTTAACGATCAGTTAATTTTTTCAGATGAATTTGATAGCGATTCTCTTGTTGAGACTATAGATGAAAGTGAAGATGAGAATGTAGATGAGATGTCTTGGGATTTAGACGGAAATGGCGTAGCTGATGCCCTAACAGATGGACTTATTTTACTGCGAAGGACATTCGATGTGACAGGTGACGCGCTTCTTGATGGAGCAGTTTCATCAGAAATTCTAATTTCAAATGAACAAATAATAGAAAACACCTCTAATGTTTATCAAATTGCTGATATAGATGGTAATGGTGAAGTTGATGCCTTAACTGATTCGCTTATTTTGTTGAGATATTTATTCGGCAATAGAAATAATGCCTTGATCGATGGCGCTATTCCTGAAAATGCAACTAGAACAAGTGCTAGTGAAATTGAAGCATATATACAATCTCATATGCCATAGATTGCTTGACTAGTTTTAATGAGTAAGTGGGGTATAAAGCTAGGCTTTAACAATTTATTTTTTCATTATTTACCTTACATAAAAGATTATTTTTATAATTTATATTTTGTGTACACCTCAGGTAGATAAGCTGTTAGAAATATCTTATAATGCGCGCGCTAAGAATCGAGGAATATAAAATGAAACCTGAAACTCATCCCAATTATCGCAATGTTGTCTTTCATGACACTAGCGTTGACGAATATTTTATTATTGGGTCAACACTGAATACTAGCGAAACAATTGATTGGAAGGATGGAAATACCTACCCTTACTACACTATTGATACATCTTCTGCTTCACACCCTTTTTATACGGGTAAGCAGCAGGTTACAAATGCAGAAGGTCGAGTTGCTAAATTTAATAGCCGCTTCGGACAACTTTCAAAGAAGAATAAGTAATTTTCCAGAAGGGGTGAATGATTGTCCCTTTCTTAGTCACTAGCTTAGCCTTGTCTGGTATTTGTCTTAGCTGGCTATAAACACCAAACCGTAAACGCATTGTCTTTATTATTATTTAAAATTGATGGGGGTACTGCGTTTTTATCTTTCTAGCTATAAAGCTATTTCTCTATAGTTCTTCTATAGAGAGATGCTTTTTCCAAAATATTCTTTAAGTAAA
>DKNZ01000032.1 GCA_002469845.1 Cellvibrionales bacterium UBA7375
ATTGCCGTTGAGTTACCTGAAGAAACTACAACAGAACAGTTATTAGAAAAAATAAGCGAATTAAATGCCAACGCAGACTGCCACGGTATTCTTTTGCAGCACCCTGTGCCTTCTCAAATAGACGAGCGCGCCTGTTTTGATGCCATAGCAGCTGAAAAAGATGTGGATGGCGTTACCTGTCTCGGCTTTGGCCGGATGGCTATGCAGGAACCTGCCTATGGCTCAGCCACACCTCAGGGCATTATGCGAATCCTTGAAGCCTATAATATCGAATTATCGGGCAAGCATGCAGTAGTGGTAGGCAGAAGCCCTATTCTCGGTAAGCCAATGGCATTAATGCTGTTAAATGCCAATGCTACGGTGACTATCTGTCATTCAAGAACCCAGGATCTTCCATCATTAATCAAGCAGGCTGATATCTTGGTGGGCGCTGTTGGTCGACCAGAGTTTATTAAAGCTGACTGGATCAAAGAGGGTGCTGTAGTTGTAGATGCAGGCTATCACCCAGGTGGTTTGGGCGATATTGAACTTGAACCGATTATTGAATCCGCATCGGCCTATACACCCGTTCCCGGTGGTGTTGGCCCCATGACCATTAATACACTGATTTTGCAGTGTGTAATGGCAGCTGAAAAAAACTTAGGCTAGTTTAGGCTCTTTTTATTCCTGAGGCTTATGATGTCAGATGTTCGGTTTAGCTTAGATAAACTGGTTGCTCATAGGGGGCTTCAACTTAATTACCCTGAAAATACCGCGCTTTCCCTTGCCAAGGCGGTTGAATTTGGCGCCCTCTTTATTGAGCTTGATATCCAATTTAGTAGCGATTGCTTACCTATTATCTATCATGATGCCGATTTACAGCGAGTGAGTGGGCAGTCAGGGAATATTTTTCAATACAGTCGACAAGAATTATTGAAATTGCCCGCATTTGAGCCCGAACGACTAGGACAGCGCTTTAAATCAGAGAGAATTGCACCCTTAGAGGCTATTGTTAACCTATTAAAAAACAACCCACAGGTAACAGCCTTTGTAGAGCTAAAAGAGGAATCTATAGCCCATTGTGGCAGGGAAACAATGCTTGCAGAAGTTGAGGCGGTTCTTGAACCGGTTAAACATCAAACGGTAATAATTAGTTATGATTATTTACTAGTTCTTAGAGCAAGAGAGCATCACTGGCCTAAAGTGGGCGTGGTTTTAAAGCAATGGCATGATATAGAATCAGATATAGTTAAAAATACAAATTCTGATTTTATCTTTGTTGATCATGAAATTATTCCAGAAACCATAGAACTAAATGCATTAACCATGGCGCCATTGGTAGCTTATGAGGTTGATAATATTCAGCTTGGGCAACAGCTTATAGCCAGAGGTGTTTCTATGCTTGAAACCTATAAACTTGAAAGCTTTGTGACTGAAAAAACAGATGGAGAAGAGGCTAAGCTCTTCTCCACTTAGTGCCTTCACGACTATCCTCAAGAATTACACCACCATCGAGAAGTTGCTGTCTAACTTGATCAGCTTTGGCATAGTCCTTGTCTTGCTTAGCTTGTTGTCTGGCTTCAATTAGTTGTTCAACCTGCTCTGCAGATAGCTGATCGTCTGATCTAGCTTGAGTAAACCATTGCTCTGGGTCTTGCTGTAAAAGGCCTAATATATCGGCAACCCCTTTAAGTTCTTGCATCAAAGCAGTTTGCTGATCACCTGAGGCCTGATTAACCGCTTTAGCTAAGCGATAGAGCTCACTTATGGCCACTGGGGTACTAATATCGTCAAGTAATGCCTTAAAAGCGTCTCCAGAGCGATTTAATTGGGCTTCTACAGGTTTAACGCCACGAATAAAGCCATACAGACTATCGAGGGTGCGCCATGCGCTATCAAGTAAATCCTTGCTGAAGTTTTGCTCTGATCGGTAATGGGCTGAAAGTATGACGTAACGTAGTACCTCACCGGGGTATTGCTGTAATAAATCGTTAACTAAGCGGAAATTACCCAAGGATTTGGACATTTTTTCGCCATCAATATTAATAAAGCCATTGTGCATCCAGAAATTAGCCAAAGTCTTGCCATCATTAGCACAGGAGCTTTGGGCTATTTCATTCTCATGGTGAGGAAATACCAAATCATGGCCGCCGGCATGAATATCAATGGTGTCACCCAAATGCTTCTTAATCATAGCCGAGCATTCAAGGTGCCAACCGGGTCTTCCTCGACCCCATGGGCTTTCCCAGCCTGGCTCAGCCTCAGTTGAGGGCTTCCAAAGAACGAAATCACCGGCATATTGCTTATAATCGGCTACTTCAACTCGAGCGCCCGCCTCTTGCTCATCCAGATTTCGCTTTGATAGTTCGCCATAATTAGGCATTGAGGGTACTGAGAACAGCACATGGCCATTTTCTGCATCAATCTGAGTATCAGCGGCATAAGCATGACCCTTGTCGACTAATTTCTGAACCATATCAATCATTTCAGGGATATGATCAGTAGCGTAAGGAATATGATCAGGTGTTAGTGTATTCAGAGCTTGCATATCATCGAAGTAAGCCTGAGAAAACTTTTCAGTAATTTCATTAATATCCTGCGATAACTCTATAGATTTATTGATTATTTTATCATCTATATCAGTAATATTACGGGCGTAAATAACATTGGGATACAGGCTTTTAAGCACACGATAAACAGTATCAAATACCACCGCTGGTCGAGCATTACCTATATGCACATAGTTATATACCGTAGGGCCACAGGCGTACATAGTGACACGCTGAGGATCAATAGGCTCGAACAGCTGTTTTTGGCGGGTTAAACTATTGTAGAGTTTTAGTTCCATTTAAGCCTTCCAATTATCGCGCAGACCAATAGTGCGGTTAAATACAAGGCTTACTGATTGACTATCACGACAAAAATACCCTTCTCTTTCAAATTGATAAGGTTTAGACGCCATAGCCTGTCCAAGACTTACCTCAGCCTTACAGCCCACAATCACTTTAAGAGAGTCTGGATTAATATGATCGGTAAAGCTACCCTCGCCTGAATCAGGCAATGGCTGATTAAATAGTCGATCATAAAGATTAACCGTGCAATCAAGTGAATTAGGCGCAGAAACCCAGTGTATAACACCTCTAGGTCTTATACCCTCTGGCGCATCAGCACCCACGGTATTTTCTACTACAGAGGCTTTTATCTCTTGTATTTCGCCATCTGAATTGCGAATAACTTCATCGGCACGAATAATATAGGCTCCGCGCAATCTGACATACTCACCCAGCACAAGACGTTTAAACTTTTTGCGTGACAGGCTTGTGTCCTCGGAAAAATCACTTTGATCTATATAAATTTGACTGTCAAAAGCAATTGATCTTGAACCCAAATCATCCCGCTGAGGGTGTGCTGAAGCGGTAAACACCTCAGACTTGTCATAGTTAGTTAATGTCACTAATAGCGGCTTAAGAACACACATAGCTCGAGGTGCGTTATTATTTAAGTCATCGCGTATAAAGTAATCAAACTGGGCCATATCAACCACACCATCGGTTTTTGCAACCGCTAAGCTCTCACAGAAGTTTCGAATTGCTGTAGGGCTGACACCGCGACGGCGTAAGCCAGATATGGTGGGCATTCTAGGGTCGTTCCAAGCGTCCACATAACCTTCATCCACAAGCTGTTTTAGCTTGCGCTTACTGGTGATACTGTAATTGAGATTTAAACGACCAAACTCATACTGTTGTGGCTTAGAAGGCACATCTAAGTTTTCGATAAACCAGTTGTAAAGCGGTCTATTAGCTGCAAACTCAAGAGTACATATTGAGTGGGTCACACCCTCTATGGCATCTTCTTGGCCATGTGCAAAGTCATAAGCGGGATAGATATTCCATTTATCGCCAGTTCTATGGTGGGCAATGCGCTTAATTCTATATAGCACTGGGTCGCGCATATTAATATTGGGCGACGCCATATCTATTTTAGCGCGCAGGGTCATTGCCCCTTCAGCAATTTCACCCGCCTTCATCTG
>DKNZ01000014.1 GCA_002469845.1 Cellvibrionales bacterium UBA7375
CTTTTCGGCTTGTTTGAAGTAGTCATAGAGTGCTTGGGTGGTTTGAATGCGACTTTGGCTAATCGTGGCTTTACGTTTCGCGCTCCAACGCCGATCTGCTATGGGCTCTCCCGCCAAGTTCACAAGGATATCTACAGGCTGACTTAATTGATTTAAATCACTGATAATCTGCACTGAATCAGGCAATACTTTTGCCGCTTTTTTCGGGTTTCTACTAAGCACTATTATTTTTTCAGCTAAAATCTGCTTGTCTGCGCTAGTAAGCCTTTTGCATAGGTTGCGGCCAATAAAACCGCTACCGCCTGTGACTAGAATAGTTTTCATTTCAATCCTTAAAAATATGCTTAATTTACTAATAATACGCAACTGTGGTTGATTCTGCTTAGATTGTTTTGCGTGCTTTGAGTTGTATTGCTAAAATATGCTCTTTAAGATCTTTTACTTCTCTTTTTAACTTTATATCTGGATACAAACTATGAGCCTCGCTGACAAAGTGTTGTCGGTAAATAATGATTTACCAATCCGAACCGATTTACCTGTACATAGTGGCAAAGTCCGCTCTGTTTATTGGCTAACTGAAGCTGATAGCCGTCGACTTATTGAAGAAAATAACTATGATGTTGCGCCTGACTCACCTCTGGCGATTATGGTGATAAGTGATCGGATTTCTGCCTTTGAATGTATCTGGAAAGGTGAAGGCAATATGCAGGGCGTTCCCGGTAAGGGCGCGGCTCTTAATGCTATCTCTAATCATTGGTTTAAGTTATTTCGTGAGAATAACCTTGCTGATAGCCATATTCTGGATATCCCACACCCCTTGGTATGGATTGTACAAAAAGCTAAGCCGGTAATGATTGAAGCAATTTGCCGTCAGTATATAACCGGCTCTATGTGGCGCTCTTATGTTAAGGGCGAGCGCAACTTCTGTGGCATTGAACTGCCCGATGGTCTTGAAAAAGATCAAAAACTTCCTGAATTATTAATCACACCATCAACTAAAGGCATCCTAGAGGGCATTCCAGGGGTTCCTGAAATAGACGATGTGAATATTTCGCGCTCTGATATTGAAAACAACCATGCTGCATTTAAGTTTAATTCACTCGAGGACATCAATGTTTATGAAACCCTTCTTCAGGAAGGCTTTGATGTAATCAGCGATGAGCTAGCTAAGTTAGACCAAATATTTGTCGATACTAAGTTTGAATTTGGCTATGTTAAGGATGCGTCTGGCAATGAGAAGCTGATCTATATGGATGAAGTGGGCACACCTGATTCGTCGCGTATTTGGGATGGTGAGCAATATAAAAGCGGCTCTGTGGTGGAAAACTCTAAAGAGGTATTTCGCCAGCTACTGCTCAACCATTTTGAAGACTCGGATATCTTATTGGATAAAAACCGCATGGATGAGCGCTATGCGCTTGCTAAAGATAATGAACTACCTGAATCCATGATGATGGAAGTATCCAAGACATACGTAAGTCTTGCTGAGAAGATAACGGGGCAATCGTTGCCTCTGTCGTCTAATCCAAAGGCTGAGATTATTGATATTTTAAAGACCAATTATAATCTTATCGATTAACCACTATGACGACTGAACAAAACTTAAATATTGATCCTAGGCGCCTATTTAATTTGGGCGCTAATCTTGTTGCCGCGGCCTTTATCAAACAGGATGCTAATGAAGCAAAGAAACTGTTTAAAGAGCTAAAACAGGGTGATGCCATAAAGGGCGGACAGCTTAAGTCTGAAAAAACCGGTGAAGTTATCCCAATAAAACTTGAGTTAGATCGCAACGAGTACCGCGGGCAGTTTAACTTTCCTAATTTTAATGTTGCAGTTCGGTCTTTATTGAAAAAGTTTGAAACTGAGGTGCGCAAAGATAAAGAGCTCAAGGAAATGCGAACTCTAACCAATAACGAAAATGGCGAGGTTTTGTTTAATATTCCTAGCGGTGTTCAGATTGATGGGGATATTAATGTGCTGATGATGGCGGTAAAGCCACAGAGCGATTGTATTATTGTTCGCTTGGTATTTATGGAGCCTGAACCTTTTTTGGTTGAGACTCCATAAACAAAATTATTTAACTCTGATTTAAAGCAGTAGTCATTTCTAACACTGCCTTTTTACCATCACCATACACCATCAAGGTGTGATCCATAGCAAATAATGGATTGGGTAGCCCAGCAAATCCGGGGCTTAACGAACGCTTTATCACCACGACATTTTTGGCCTTATCGACGTTTAAGATTGGCATACCATAGATCGGGCTTCCCTCAGCGTCACGCGCCATCGGGTTGGTTACATCATTAGCTCCAATCACAATCACAACATCAGTGTCCTCAAAGGTTGGGTTTATACGATCCATTTCAACCAAATTATCATAGGGCACCTCTGCCTCAGCTAGCAGTACGTTCATATGTCCCGGCATACGGCCTGCAACCGGATGAATGCCGTACTCAACTTCGATGCCTTTGCTCTCCATAGAATCAGCAAGCTCTCGAACTGCATGTTGTGCCTGAGCCATTGCCATTCCATAACCAGGGACAATGACCACCCGCTTGGCTACTTCTAACATCATGGCGACTTCATCGGGCTGAGCGCTGGTCACCTTGCCGGCATAAATCTCATCTGCATCAACCGCTTCACCTGCAGCAGCCATCTTGCCGAATAAGACATTGCCCAATGAGCGATTCATAGCCACACACATGATTTTGGTCAGAATTAATCCCGATGTACCTACTAATGAACCTGCAACTATCAGTACCGTATTGCCTAAAATAAAACCGGCTAAGGCGGCTGCTAGCCCTGAATAAGAGTTAAGCAAGGCGATAACTACGGGCATATCCGCACCACCAATAGGTAGCACCAAAAATAAACCTAGCAATAATGCTAGTGCTATCAATGCTAAGACAGTCACTGCTTGGCTTGGATTTGCAATCATGCAACCGAGCGCAACGAGACCACCGATTAGTAACAACCCATTACCAATTGGACCTCCAGGTAGCCCGAAGTTTTTCTTAACCAGACCCTGAAGTTTAGCAAAGGCAACAAGGCTTCCCGTTAGGGTTACCGCACCAATAAGAATAGTTAAACCAATTGATACTAGTGTTACCTGACCTTCTGCGCCGGTACCGAAGGCGTCTGCACCGAGGGCTACTGGCTGTAGAAGATCGGCAAATGTATGTGCATCTATATTTAACACAGAAAAATATTCAGCTGATGCGATAGTTAATGATGCGCCACCGCCAAAGCCATTGAGCAAGGCAACCATCTGTGGCATGGATGTCATTTGGATACGAAGAGCCATAAAAGCACCCACCACACCGCCAAATAGAACCCCTGCAATAATGTAGGTGAAATTAACAATTTCAGAATTAAGTAATGTTATCACCACCGCAATTAACATACCTGTAGCGGATAGCATATTGCCTCTTACGGCAGTAGCGGGCTTGGTAAGCCCCTTAATACCGAGTATAAATAGCACCCCAGCAAATAAATAAACCAAATTTACAATAGAAGAGCTCATAGGTTACTTCCTTTTAAACATCGAAAGCATACGGTTGGTGACCAAATAACCACCAATTACATTAATGGTTGCAAAGGTCACAGCTAAGAAACCCAACACATTAACTAACATAGGTGAAGTATCTGATCCTGCGGCGAGCAAGGCTCCAACTAGCGTAATCCCTGATACAGCATTGGTGCCAGACATCAATGGGGTATGCAAGGTGGGCGGAACCTTTACAATCAGCTCAACACCCAAAAACAGTGACAATACGAATAATGCGAGTAGTAAAATTAAAATTTCCAATGTCTTAGTCCTTTATTTGCTTTGCTGTTTAGTATCTAACGTAGGCAAATCCAAAAGTTTTCTCATATAGGGATGAGGCACCTCACCATTATGAGCAACAACTGTTCCAGCTACGATCTCATCATCAAAATCTAGATTAATATTTCCATCCTGCAAAATTAACTCTAGAAGCGTTTGTATATTTTTTCCATACATCTGACTGGCATGATAGGCAACATCTGAGGCTAGATTCTCTGGTCCCAAAATAGTTACGCCATATTCAACGGTAGTTTTTCCCATTTGCGTGAGTTCGCAGTTGCCGCCTCTTTCAGCGGCTAAATCCACTACCACGGAACCGGCCTTCATAGCTTTCAACATATCTTCTGTCACCAGAATAGGAGACTTAGCCCCTGGAACCGCTGCCGTGGTAATAATAATATCCTGTCTGGCAACCACCTCTGTCATTAATTTTCTTTG
>DKNZ01000040.1 GCA_002469845.1 Cellvibrionales bacterium UBA7375
TGGCGTGAATGTTTTACCTATGGCAACTAGCCAAGATCACAAGCGGGTTGGTGAAGGCGATACTGGCCCCAATACGGGTGGAATGGGTGCTTATTCACCAGCAGCTGTAGTTGACGATGTTATTTACCAACGGGTTATGGATGAAGTGATTTACCCTACCGTTAAGGGTATGGCAGATGAGGGCAATAGTTACACTGGCTTTTTATACGCTGGTTTGATGATCATGGCTGACGGCACACCTAAGGTTATTGAGTATAATTGCCGCTTTGGCGACCCTGAAACTCAACCTATTATGCTGCGTATGCAATCTGACCTGGTCGAACATTGTCTTGCAGCCCTCAATGTTCAACTCGACACCCAAAAAACCGCTTGGGATCCACGTCCCTCTGTTGGTATTGTGCTGGCTTCTGGCGGCTATCCTAATGGCTATAACAAAGGTGATATTATCACTGGATTACCATCGTTAAACCAAAGCGAGTCTGACATGTCGCCTTCAGGAAAAGTTTTTCATGCCGGCACCCAGAATATTGACTCAGATATTTGCACTAATGGGGGTCGTGTTCTCTGTGCCACAGCTATAGGTAACACTGTACTTGAGGCGCAACAACAGGCTTATAAATTAGCCTCCTCAATAAGCTGGGATGGGATGTTTTTCCGCAAGGATATTGCTTGGCGCGCCATCCATAGAGAACAAAAAAAAACAATAACGTTTAAATGTGAAAATTATGTCTGATTTGGCTTTTTTTCAAAACGATATTCCATTCAGTGCCTATGATGCTAGTCATTTAATGGTGCTGCTATTTGCCATTGGCTTGCTTGCGCTGATATTTGTTGCCAGCCGAAAATTTAACTATCAAAAGAACTTATTAATTGGTCGTATTTTTTCGGTATTTTTAGCTTTGACTGTGGTTGTTTATACCCTGTTTGAAATATCTTTAGATCGCTTTACTGTGGCTGAAGATCTTCCTTTATCAACCTGCAATCTTTTTTGTATTTTGGCACCTTGGTTATTTTGGCGTCCAAATTTTAACTATTTTGTAGTAGTTTATTTTTTGGTGATGGCCGGCACTTTGCAGGCAGTGATTACACCCGACTTGTATCGGGGGTTTCCAAGTTATGGCTTCTTTAAATATTGGATAACCCATATTGGATTAGTTCTTTTAGTGATCCATTATCTTGTTTGTTTCGAACTTTATCCAACAGCAAAGAGTATGCTTTCTGCTTTTAAATGGCTCAACATATATGTGTTGGCGCTAATACCAATCAATTATTTATTGGATGCTAATTATTTTTACCTGATGGCAAAACCTATTAATCCATCAGTTCTGGATTATTTTGGCCCTTGGCCCATTTATATTCTGGTTGCAGAATTACTGGTGATGGGATTTTTTGCTATTGCCATGTTGCCGGTTATACTTATAAAGGCAACGGCAAAAACCCCAACTAATTAAACTTCTAGGCGTAATTTTAATGGGACAAAGACAGCTTTCACTTCTCGACAATTTGCTAAGTCAGATTGATTCTGGTTTGCGCACTTCATTTGGTAACGCACCAAGTCCTCAGCGTGCCTCACCTGCCGTAAACCATGATGAGCCTGAATTAACCGATCAGCAACGTGAGCATGCCATTGGACTAATGCGTGTCAATCATGCAGGCGAGATATGTGCCCAAGCACTTTATCAAGGGCAGGCATTAACCGCTAAGCTTCCTGAAGTGGGTGAGCAAATGAAAGAATCTGCCGAGGAAGAAATCGATCATTTAGCTTGGTGTGAACAGCGGATTTTCGAATTAGGCGGAAAAACAAGTGCTCTTAACCCTGCGTGGTACGCAATGTCATTTGCTTTGGGGGCTGGCGCTGGCCTTATAAGCGATAAATTGAGTCTAGGTTTTGTTGCTGCTACTGAAGACCAGGTATGCAGCCATCTTGAAAAGCATCTTGAAGAACTCCCTTCAGAAGATACTAAGAGCCGCTCGATTGTTGAACAAATGTTGGTTGATGAGGCTCATCATGCCGAATCAGCTCTAGCAGCAGGTGGCCACAGGTTCCCAAAGCCGGTTAAGGCGTTGATGACACTAATTTCCTCCGCCATGACCAAGAGTAGCTATAAAATTTAGTTTACTACTATAGGTTAGAAATAATTTCCCTATCAGCATCAAGATCCTGTTGCCACCCATTAATCAAATTTACCACCTGATTAGCTACCCAGCTATGAATGGGTGAGCTCGCTGTTCTATTGTGCTGCAATAGGGCCATTGGAATTGTGCCAACATGGGGTAGGCCCGCCGGATAGCGCTTTCGTACAATTCGGTATAACTCACGATCCATTGTCATTCCGTATTTAGCTGCAACCATCAGACAATCCGTACCGCAAACTGTTTCCATAGCGGTCATTAGCTGATTAGTTACCAACGCTTTTTTACGCTTTCTTCCTAAATCTCTCAGTGCCCGGTCAAATCGAGCGTCGGTTCGCGCACTGACTCGCTTGGCAATAAGCAAATAATATTGCACAAAAGGATATTCCAGAATCTCATCAAGGGTAACTTCTGATTTATTGGCTAGAGGGTGCCCTTCCCTCATCCAGATTGAAGGGGTAAAAATAGCTAACCTTTTTGAGGAAATGTCTTCACTAACTCCTCGCTCAACATCAATGGCAAAGTCCAAAACTCCCTCTGCCAATTCGCCCTCTACTGAGTCAGTTTCACTGGAAATAGAGAGGATTACATTGGGTGCATATTCAGTAAATACCCGCGTTAGTTCAGACACTAAGGAGATCGCCACAAACTCTGGAACAGCAATATTAATTTCACCCACGTAAGTAGCAGGATCAAACTCACCCTCACTAACCATTTCTAACACTGAATCTAATAAGCCTGGCAACCGCATCTGCAGGGCCCTAGCCCGTGGGGTTGGAACTAGCTCATTGCCAGTTCTGGTAAATAATGGATCTTCTAATTGATCTCGCAACCGCTGTAACACACGACTCATTGCGGGCTGGGTTATAAATAGCCGCTCAGCGGCTTTAGTCACACTTTTCTCTTCTAAAAGCGCCTGAAGCGAAACTAATAAATTTAAATCTAATCGAGATAGTCTTTGAAGATTCATCATCGCTTCCTATAGGTTATTACCAAAACGCATAATGTTAATGCAAACAATGCATTAGAATTATGGCATGAAGGGCCATATAGTATCAACCATAAAGAATACAAAGATTAGTAACAAAGTTTTAACGATTTAGCGCTTCAGCAATTAGCGAGAAATCAAAGGCAGTCTAAAAGTGAAAAACAACGATGCCTAAGAATGCAGCATGTAACAAACCCCTCTTAATCCTTGCTTAAGGATTTTTTTAAGGACCCTCCCAGGGTCCTTTTTTTTACTTAAATCAAGGTCATAACTATATGTAATGGATATTATGCGTTAAATGCATTGGATTAATATCAACCTCGGCAATAGAATTCCTAACATGAGAAGTTAGCTATCTGTTAGTAACTCTCTACCCCAACCTCCTCTTTGCATTTATCCAAAGAAT
>DKNZ01000073.1 GCA_002469845.1 Cellvibrionales bacterium UBA7375
TCAGAACTGATACCCTGCTCTTTTCCTTTAAGCCAAAAATGCTGAAAGCCTGCAGCCCAGCAATCTTTTCCAGTAAATCCAAAAGAGTGAATATAATTTTCATTCACATTTTTCCAGTTCTCAAACGAAATACCCAGTTTGAACGTACCCTGAACGGATTTCATAAAATCACGCTCATCTATTTTTAACAGTCGATGAAGGGTAATCATGGTGGGTATTGTTGCCTCACCCACGCCTACAGTGCCTATAGCGTCAGATTCAATAAGCGTGACCTCTATATTTTTACCAATTAATTTTGAAATTGCAGCAGCCGCCATCCAGCCGGCAGTTCCACCACCTACAATGACTACTTTTTTAACGGGTTGATTAGACACACTTATTTCCTCGTTTATTTCTATTTACTTAATGCATTTTTCTTATCAATTAATGCTCTTACACGAGCATAGGATGCCACTACCATATAAATTGGTTGCAGATAACCTTTGCTGTTAAAGTCAGCTAAAGTAGGACCATCAAGGTCGCGTAATTTATCTTCATTAATAGTGTAATAGCCTATTAGCTGATGATTAGAGCCGTTATCTAGGGTGACCTCAAGGGTAAATGGCTCTAAAAGATCCTCTACGATTAAGGCTGTAATAAATCCTTTGTTATGCTCATGACCATGATGAAGGGACTCTAACTTAATCATCATCTTTTTAAGAAATTCCGTAGGCTGTGAATGCTTATCAAACAGTGGCTCGCCAATACCCTCACTAATTTTTGCACTATCCATATCAATTGAAACAATTGGCTTAAGATCATCATCGGTGCCTTGATAACCAATTAGAAAAGGTTGGCGCTCGACCATCATTGGAATATAGGGTGCATTCCATCCTGAATCATCTAGAAAAAGGTTTTCATTTTTTTCAAAGCCAAACAGTGCAATCGGTGAGAATTCTCCGGTATCTCCACTTTTTGAAAAGAAAATCGGATAACAGGATTGTATATTTCTAAATTCCAACGGGTAGGTTAACGAATATTGGATATTATCGCCCTGAGCCTCGCCTCGGTCAGTAATCACGTGGGTATTATTGTGGGCCGATGGGCTTAAAACTACATAGTTACTCATTTGTTCTCCATAAATTCTACATCTTTAACTGCAGAACTAGATTTTTTGAAATCCATATTTATAAATTTTATTTATTAATTCTCTATTGCTAGGCATTGAACTCAGTAACTGCTCTGTGCGCTTGGCATTTTCAGTAAATAATCCCATTGCCTTAGCCCCTGCTTCGCGATCTGAGCGTTTAAGACTTGGATCTAACATGGTTTTGAAATCCATACCATAAAGAATGTACTGAAAGCTGGCAGAGGGAAACATTTCATCCGCATGTTTAGTATCTTGATGCCAAGGTGGTTGATACTGCCAAATTTGCATTAACTCTTGAAGACTTTCTGGAATCGACGATGGATGACAATTATCAACCCAGTATTTAGAGTCAGTTCTTTGAGTTAATACATAGTGGAGTTTCAAAAAATCAACAATACGATCCCAGCGATATAAAAACTTATCATTAAACCGCTTTGCCACTATATCCATTATTGTTCTATTGGCTGGCAATTGCTCTGCAATCATAGCTGCAGACAGCTCGACTAACACCAAAGCTGAGGCTTCAAGTGGCTCTATAAAACCTGACGACATACCAATGGCGACACAATTCTTATGCCAAAATTTTTCTCTATGCCCAGGGTCAAAGGTTATCTTACGAATACTTGCATTGGCCGCTGCATCCTCGCTGGCGGTTGTGGCTATATAATTTAGTAATTCAGTGCGAGCGCTTTCTTCGGTGGTATAGTCACTTGAATATATATGACCTATTCCCCTTCTGGTTGGCAATCCTATATCCCATATCCACCCAGCAGTCTGTGCAGTAGATAGTGTTGCAGACTCAATTGGAGCCTCTGGATTTTGATAGGGAACCTGAGTGGCTAATGCAGAATTATTGAATAAATACTGACTTTTACTAACCAAAGGTATGCCATAGTGCTCACCTAACAACAACGCTCTTGAGCCGCTACAATCAATAAATAAGTCACCGGTAATATCACCATGGGTATCCGTTGAAATAGACGCTATATCACCATTTTCCGCTGAGTTTATAGCAGTCATATTGGCACTTACATATTCAATGCCAAGATTGTCAACGCAGTGTTGACGCAACAGTTCAGCAAATTTTCCAGCGTCTAAATGGTAGCCATAATTCACATGGAAAGCATATTCGGGCGTCGCAATGTTTTTAGGGGCTAACTGGTTATTAAAAAGTGCACTTTGCGGGTTCACAGCATTAGCAAAATTAATTTTTTCTCTTAGTTGTTGCCAATGAGGGGCTAGATTTGTCTCATTAAAGTTATGTGGCAGTGTGAAAGGATGGGTGTAAGTATCATCTTCACCATAGGTCCAATTATGAAATTGGGTACCCTGTTTAAAGCTAGCGCTACAATGTCGAAAAAAATCAGTTTCAGAAATACCAATTTTCTTTAATGTTGAGCGCATTGAAGGCCAAGTGCCCTCACCCACACCAATAGTCGGTATATCTGGGGATTCGATTAAGACCAAGTGAAAATTGTGTTCACCTGATGATAAATTTTTATCGATATAATGCTCAGCAGCAATTATTGCAGCTGATAACCAGCCGGCTGTTCCACCGCCAAGGATTACAATTCGATTAATAGTGTTTTTCATATCAAATAATTGTTTTTTTCTTGAAAAAAATCATGCTTCACTAATTTCTACTAGTCTATTAGAGAGTATACAGACTTCCAACCCTGCTGTGTTTAGACTTGTTATAC
>DKNZ01000058.1 GCA_002469845.1 Cellvibrionales bacterium UBA7375
GAACAGGTTGCATATATAAGCATGCTCCCTTTGCGCAAAGTTTTCCACACCTTTTCGAGTAATTCGGTCTGAATTCTCGATAAGTTATCAATATCGCTGTCTTTGCGCAGTAATTTAATATCTGGATGACGGCGAATAACCCCAGACGCCGAGCAAGGCGCATCGAGTAAAATACGATCAAAGCTATTGTTATCCCACCATTGCTCTATGGCCCCAACATCGGCGGCAATAATCTTTGCCTGTAAATCTAAACGTTGTAAATTTTCTTTGACGCGATCCAGGCGTTTTTGCTCTAAATCAACGGCCGTCAAGGAGGCTAATTTGGGCTCAGATTCAAGAATATGACAGGTTTTACCGCCGGGAGCACAGCAGGCGTCAAGCACCGCATGCCCGGGTTGAACATCTAATAGTGCCGCTGCTAGCTGAGCTGACTCATCTTGCACGCTAATTAAGCCTTCGGCAAAACCGGGTAGCCCAGTGACTTCCCGAGGGCTATCCAGCAAAACCCCACAATCACTGTATTGGGTTGGATTAGCACCTATATCGGCATCTGCTAACATTTGTAAGTAGTCATCGCGACAACAGCGACTAGTATTGACTCTCAAGCACATCGGCGCTTGAAGATTATTGGCCGCCAAAATATCTGTTGCCTGTTCAGGCCATGCTTGCTGAAGACGATTGACTAACCACTGGGGGTGAGCGGTTTTATATTCAGAGTTTTTAGAGAGTTTTCCCTCGATCTGCGCCTGTTGACGCTGAAAATTTCTCAGCACCCCGTTAACGAGCCCTTTGGCCCATAGGCGTTTTAATTTCACCGTTGCGGCAACGGTTTCATTAATCGCCGCATGATCGGCAACCCGCATATACATCAGCTGGTAAATGCCACAGGCTAAGAGCGCCTGAATTTCACGTTCTTTATCTTTTATTGGTTTTGACATCAGATGATTAATAATAGCGTTCAACTGTGGATACCAACGCAAGGTACCAAAACACAGTTCTTTAAATAGCCCCTGATCATTATCCGCGACTTTTTGGCTGTATTTAGGCAATACCGCTGACAGTGAGCGGCCACGCAAAACCTGACCTATGGCTTCGGCGGCCACTAAGCGTACATTAGCCATTTAAAACTCAAAACTCTGGCCAATAGCGAATAGTTCGGCCTTAGATTTTAATAGTTCAGACACCGGCATTTTTGATTTACCGGCCATTTGAATGTCACTAATTAATAATTGACCACGACCGGTTTGTACTAATAGCCCATTACTCCCGGCATCAATAATAGTGCCGCCAGCAGCATTTGAAGCACTATTTACTGGGGTAGCACGCCAAATTTTTACTCTATCACCAGCAATATGACTATAGGTTGCGGGAAATGGGTTAAACGCCCGAACTCTGCGGGCTATTTCTACAGCGGGAGTTGACCAATCTATTCGCGCTTCAGATTTATCAATTTTGCGGGCATAGGTGCTTAGCGCATCATCCTGCTGTTCTGCTATGGCAACACCAGAAGCCATTTTTTCTAAAGCATTTAATAACGTTGGCGCACCGAGCTCAGCTAATTTTTGATAAATAGAGCCGCTAGTATCTGTGTCTTCTATTGGACAGCGCCCAACAGAGATCACCGGGCCGGTATCCAGTCCAGCATCCATCTGCATAATACAGATACCGGTTTGTTTATCGCCTGCCTCTATTGCCCGCTGAATGGGTGCCGCACCTCGCCATTTGGGGAGTAGTGAGCCATGCACATTAATACAGCCGAGCCTTGGGGTATCCAAAACTTTCTGCGGCAAAATAAGCCCATAGGCAACTACGATCATTAAATCAGCCTCAAGGTCAGCAAGCTGTTGTTGAGCTTCTGAGTCTTTAAGGGAAAGCGGCTGAAAAACCTCTATTTGATGATCGGTGGCCAGCTGTTTTACTGGACTGGCAGTTAACTTTTTACCTCGCCCAGCCGGACGGTCGGGTTGGGTGTATACCGCAACGATTTGGTGTTGCGCGCAAGACATTAACGCCTGCAAATGTGCGGCGGCAAAATCTGGGGTGCCGGCGAAGACTATCTTCACGCTGAATAGTTCCTATGCACGCTGTTTCTTGAGTTTTTTACGAATACGGTTGCGCTTTAAAGTGGATAAATAATCCACAAATAACTTGCCTTTTAAATGATCCATCTCATGCTGAATGCAGACCGCAAGCAAACCATTGGCCTCTTCTTCAAAGGCATTGCCATCGCGATCGAGGGCGCGAATCATCACATGTTTAGGGCGATCGACCGTCTCATTAAAACCAGGCACAGACAAACAGCCCTCATCAAAAGGGACTGTGTCGGGTTCAAGCACTTCAATCTGCGGATTAATAAATACCCGCGGTTCATTGCGCTTCTCGGAGATATCCATAACGATGACCTGCTGATGCACGTCCACCTGAGTCGCCGCCAAGCCAATGCCATCAGCCGCTACCATGGTTTCAAACATATTATCGATCAGTGTACGGATTTTATCGTCAACCACAGCGACCGGCTCGGCAACGATGCGCAATCGGGGGTTGGGATACTCAAGAATGGTTAATGTCGCCATAGTCAGCCGTAACTTTCACTATTAATTCAAAAAAGCTTAGACCGACCTGTCTACAATCAACCTTAGCCACAATTTAAAATATTATACACAGTTGCCAGAAAGGACGCACCGCATGAACGCAATACTTAATAGACATTAGGTGGCGCGCAAACCTTATTAGCTATACCTCTATTATTTTTATTACTACTAGGCTTACGTAACCGTTTTCGATTAAAATAGAGGATTGCGCAGAGGATAAAGTTTCGGTAATCTGCGCGTCTTTTACGGAGATCGTTAAAATTATGAGTAAGCCTTTTGTTGCAATCCTTATGGGTTCCGATTCTGATTTGCCAGTAATGGAAGCCAGTTATGATATTTTAAAGAAATTTGATATTCCTTTTGAGGTGAAGGTGACTTCTGCGCACCGCACCCCAGCAGCAACTCACAGCTATGTTACCGACGCTGACAAGCGCGGTTGTGCGGCCTTTATCTGCGCGGCAGGTATGGCAGCGCATTTGGCGGGTGCTGTGTCTGCAACCACCCTTAAGCCGGTGATCGGTGTGCCTATTAATGGTTCATTGGACGGTCTTGATGCGTTGCTTTCAACGGTTCAAATGCCTGGCGGCATTCCTGTAGCGACTGTTGCTATTGGTAAAGCGGGCGCTAAAAATGCGGCTTATTTAGCGGCACAGATTATTGGTGTGGCTGATACTGAAATGCATCAAAAACTGCTTGCTGAGCGTGCGGCCAATGCCGAAGCGATTCTTGCTAAAGACGCTGCTTTGCAGGAACGCCTGAAAAATAGCTGAGACCATTTGTGATCAACTGGAGCAGGCATACTAATACTAGCCTTGCGGTGCATCAGTTGCATTTACAGGGGGTGATAGCCTACCCGACCGAAGCGGTCTGGGG
>DKNZ01000068.1:0-12532 GCA_002469845.1 Cellvibrionales bacterium UBA7375
TATATACAAAATTGTATCAAACTTATAGTTTATTAATATGTTACCAATGGGACATATTAGCGTTAGCCTTTCAGGTCAGTCAAAACAAGCTGTGTTAAAAAATGCTTGTTTGGGTAAATCTTTCGAGTATGAATGGTGTTATTCGAACGACATGATATTTTTATTAATCTATGCTGCAATAAATATTGCTGGCGCGACCAAAAGGTCACAAATTAAGCTTTGATATGGCTTTTAGGCATATTTAAAGTCAACAAAATGCATTAATATACTAACACTAAATTATTATAAGGTTTTTGTATGCTTCGATTAATCCCTATTGGACTTTTTGGTTTGTGCCTAATAAGTCTTAATAGTTTTGCCAATAACAGTCAATCGAGCTGGGATTTTGATCGTGATGGAAATGCTGATGCATTAACCGATGGCTTGTTGATGCTGAGATATACTTTTGGGTTAAGAGGGGAAACCCTAGTAAACGGTGCTGTGTCGCTTGACTCAACAATGACTGCTTCACAGATTGAGTCAGAAATAGCCACGGCTAGCAGCATTACGGACATTGATTCCGATGGGCAGACTGATGCCTTAACTGATGGCTTACTTCTTCTTCGTTATCTATTTGGGCTTACAGATGAGGCTCTTACCAGCGGCGCTACTGCAACTTCAGCCTCAAGAACTTCATCAACTGAAATTAGTCAATATTTAGCCGATTTAATGCCCAATACTGAAGCAGCTGACAATGATTCCGAAATAGATAGCAACGATGATGTTTCTAATCCCAATGACACTGATCAAAACACTATTGATGTTGAAACCGTTCAAGCTGGACCTAATTCAGACTACTGTGCAACTACGGTTTACCATTTGCAAATGCAAGCAGAGTCGGCAACGGCCATTGATTTAACAATTGAAAATATAAATACCAATAGCCTCCGAGTAGCTATAACTTCCAGCGATAGCAACCCAGTTGATTTTTTATTAGTAGAAAGCTACACAGGTGCAAGTATTGCCGATGATCCATCTAGCGATAACGAAACTATAGGTAAAATTCTAACCTGGTCAGGATCTATGCCAGCCAATGAGTCTCTTAATGTTCTTTGGAGCAAGCTCAGCAATGGTGCAAATTGGATTATAAGAGATATTTCTGTACCTACTGATGCAGTTTGTAATGAATCTAATTCAAATGCTGGTGATAGTGGCAGTAATAGTGATATTGATAGCAGCGTTGATTTAAATGATAACCCTGATGATCAATCTAATGATGATCAGCTTGATCAAAACAATGAAGTTGAGCCAATCATAGTCGAGCCATCAGATGAAATTTCTTCGGCAAATGGGTTGCTAGTGGGTGGCGCAAATTCAGATAAGCCACAATTTGTTGTTTATGTTTTTGATAGCGATCCAATTTCTGGAGGTGTAAGCAATTGCTATGATGGTTGTGCTTCTGCTTGGCCGCCTGTCTATGTTATTGATGATTCAGCTTCAGGTATTTCTAATCTTGGTTCAATAGATAGAGATGATGGAACAAAACAGGTGACCTATGAGGGTCGACCTCTTTATTTCTATGCCGGCGATCAAGCTCCTGCCGAAAGAGCGGGCGATAATGTTAGCGGTTGGCATTCGATTGAATATGGCAATATTGGTCAAATAAATAAGTTATATAACGATAGTACAGAACATGAGCCTATTGTTTCTTTTATCAGAGATGATGGTGTTGTTGTAACGCGCTTGGCAGATAGAGGTAGAGACAGACATGCTAAAGATTCTGGGTTTCAAGACCACTACGATCACTATCTTGCCCATTATTGGGAGTATAGAACCATGCGCATTCAGCTTGAGGACTATGTGCCAAATGGTCAAAGTCTTATAAAAGTGACTTGGATTACTGAAGCTGAATTAGGCGCTAAAGAGTTCAGAGTATGGTATTCAGGGGCCTCGACAACCGGTCAGTTTTGGTTTAATCCACAGCCAATAGGCCAACAGGCTAATCCCAATGAGCCCGGTGTTGGCTACCACGGATCGGGTACATGGGACGATAACTTTGTTAAAACCAGCTCCGAGGGTGGTCAGCACAAATATACCCTAAGCATTGTCAGTCGATGGCAGTTGGGCGGTCAGATACAAGAGACACTTCGAACAGGTATGAACATGGAGTTTGAGGCCAGTATGTTTTTACTTAATCCTCCGGCTGGATCTCGTAAAAATTATTATGGCACTAGTTTTGTTTACGTTATAGGCGAGCAGGGCATCCATCCCTTTGAATGGGAAACTGCTCAGCAGGACGGCACACCCATACCAGCAAAAGGCTTGAGTGGCGGTAAAACCACATTAGGTTATAACTATACCAATGAACCAGCAGGTCGCTTTATGCAAATGGCGACTAATATGAGCCCAGGTAACGCACAACCATTTGTCAGAGGGCGTCGCCTTCACCACACAAGCTTTGTTGATGGTGTTCATGGTGAACGTCATGATAATCCAGTTTGGACCCAGCAAGTGGGTAAAGCGGGCAATCGTTATATAGGTGAATCTTGCGCTTCATGCCATGTCAGAAATGGTAAGGCTTTGGTAGCAGATGTTGGCGAAGAGCTTGAAAAATGGGTATTTAGAGTAGGCAATGAAAATGGTGAGCCACTCAGCTCAATAGGCCGAGTCTTGCAGCCAGAAAAATTAGGCTCAGGCACTTCTGAGGGCACCGTAAAATTGGGCCAATGGACAGAACTTGATAATGGTTTACGATCGCCAAATTATCAATTTTCTAGCGGTACACCGCCACAGTTTTCTGCACGAATAGCTCCGCAAATTGTTGGTATGGGGCTCCTAGAGGCTATTGATGAGTCAACAATTTTAGCTTGGGTTGATGAAGCCGATGAAGACCAAGATGGTATTTCAGGTCATGCTTCACTGGTTGAAGACCCAGTTAGTGGCGTTACAAGATTGGGGCGCTTTGGTTACAAAGCGGGTACTTTTAGCGTCAAACACCAAATTGAATCAGCCTTAAACACAGATATGGGTGTTATGACATCAGCCTTACCAAATCCAGATTGTGGTAGTGAGCAATCAAATTGTGGAAATTCTGCAGCTGAGTTAGCCGATAACCATATTCAAGACATGGTTAAATATATCTCATTATTGGGCGTAGGTGCACGACGTGACTACGATAATCAAACAGGTGAAACTCTATTTGAAGAAATAGGTTGTGCGGGCTGTCATAGGCCATCTATGGTGACAGGTGACTACCACCCACTTGCAGAGCTTCGAGGTCAGACAATTTATCCATATACAGATTTACTACTGCATGATATGGGCCCTGGGTTAGCAGATAATCTTGCCGAAGGAAATGCCAGTGGTTCCGAATGGAGAACAGCGCCACTATGGGGTCTAGGTCTGGTTAAAAACGTAATGCTAGGTGACGCAAAAGGCAATGATCTAGTGTCCCAAGCTAGAGACTCCAATGATATCAACCGCATAGGCTATTTGCATGATGGACGTGCACGAACCATTGACGAGGCTATTCGTTGGCATGGTGGTGAGGCGTTGAGTTCTAAAGAAGCATATCAAGCGCTTTCATCGAGTCAAAAAGATGAAGTTATTGACTTTTTAGAGAGTTTATAGCTTGTTATGGGAAAAAGTATAAAAAATTACATTGTAAAGGGCTGTAGTCCTCTTTATCACGTATAGATATAATAATTTTTTGAATATTAATATTAAAAAAATGTGAAGTATGAGGGAATACAAATGTCATTCAATAATGCTGTGTTAGCAAAAGAGAGTGTTCAGAGTTCTGTGAATAGAATAGCCTTTAAATTTGCAAAAATTGTTGCTCTATTTGCATCTATTTTGCTATGTGGATTTGCATACTCCGATGTTACTGTGGAATTCCGTGTTGATATGTCAGCGGAAACAGTTCATCCCGATGGTGTTTACCTTGCAGGTGGGGACTTAGGGCAAGATGGTTATCTAATGTCCGATATCGGTAACAACATATATTCCAAGACACTGACGTTAGCAAGTAATACAAGATATATGTATAAGTTTCGCAATCAGCCTTCCTATGGAACATGGGAGGGATTTGAGGACGGGTCAGGATTAATGGCCGGTGGTTGCTCTACAGGTGCCTACAATGACCGATTTGTTGATGTTGGTAATACCAATATGGTCTTGGATGTTGCCGCTTATGGAAGTTGTTCATCTGGAGCATCATGGGCAGCATTTGGCGGAGCTTTCATAAATAATACTACATTTGAGTTTCCTTCAGGAGCTGAAAGCTGGGCTGGTTTCGCTAACGCCAATGATGCTATTTACCCTCTGAGTTTTTCAGATGGTGGATTAATAACCTTTACTGCCTCATCAAATAGCCCAGTAGGTGTACGCTTTAGATTTGAATATAATCTCTTCCCAGATGTTGAGCCTGGATTTGAAACATCAACAGTGACAGTCAGTGGGTCGGAAGCAAGTTACTCCCTTTCAATTCCCTCTCAAGGGAATAACACCTTTAGTTCCTTGATCATTTACCTAGAAGACAGAAATAGCCCGGTTGATATAACAAATGTTCAAATCTCCTCAGCGGGTAGCAGTCAAAATGGCTGTGATTTTTCGCCACAGTCAAATGGTGTCATAAAAATTGAAGCTGAATGCTACACCACAGAAAATGGCATTGTAGTTGAAAATACATCTGATTCAGGTGGTGGTGAAAATGTGGGTTATATCGATGCATCGGATTCAATGACCTACTCAATTGATATACCTACAACTGGCAACTATCGACTTGCCTATCGAACCGCCAGTCAAAATGGGAGTAATCCTGGGTTTAGAGTACTTATTGATAATGTCTATTCTGATCTTTTCTCAATTCCATCAACCGGTGGTTGGCAAAATTGGCAGACTCAGCAAGAAAGTGTGATTAGTCTAAGTGCAGGGTTACATACCTTTAAGCTAGAGGCTACTTCTGCCGGAGTGAACCTAAACTGGTTTAGTCTAACTCCGACCAATGACCCTGCCGATGAAATGCCAGAAGACAATACAGATAATATTGTTGTCGATGGTATACCTGTGGACTCTAGTAGATGGTTTCATCAAACATTATTGCCTAATGGTGGTAGTTGGTTTAACGGTGAAGTTCAGCACTACACCGACGATTTAAGTAATTCCTTTGTTAGTAACGGAACCCTAAAGATTGTAGCTAGAAAAGAATCTTACACAGATCAGGGTGTAACAAAGCAATATACCTCGGCAAGGCTAAATTCAAAATTTGCTTTCCAATACGGCAGTGTTGAATTTAGAGCAAAAATGCCTAGCGGCTCTGGAACTTGGCCAGCAGTTTGGATGTTGGGTAAAAGTATCACTGAATCTGGTACTTATTGGGCAAATGAAGGGTATGGGACGACATCATGGCCCGCTGTTGGTGAAATAGATATCCTAGAACATTGGGGAAGTAATCCTGGCTATGCTCAGAGTGCAATGCATACCACCTCAAGTCATGGTGGGACTATTAACCATGGTGGACGAAGTATTTCTAATATTTCGTCAGAATTCCATACCTACAGCATGGACTGGAATTCAGACAGAATTATTTTCAAAATTGATGGTATTGAGCACTATCGTTATGCGCCAGCTTCAAAGAATGCTGACAACTGGCCCTATGATTCAGAATTTTTCTTACTTCTAAATGTTGCTATAGAGCCCAGTATAGACAGTAACTTTACTGAAAGCGCAATGGAGATTGACTATATTCGCGTTCATGATCTCAATGACCAGCTGATTTTTTCTGACGAATTTAGCCCAGATTCTGACGGTGATTCCTATGCTGATGATCAAGACGCATTTCCTAGTGATCCCTTAGAGTGGTATGACACAGATGGTGATGGCATTGGCGATAACGCTGACAACTCACTCGATCACCCTCTAGTAGGCGACTGGAAATTAGCCCCTATTGAAGCTGCACTTCAGGTAGGGTCTGAGCAAGGTGGTAGCGAGTGGTGGACAAGTAGTACCTCGGATATTGTTAGTAGAGCATGTTTTTTCGATGATATCTTTAGATTTACAGCCGACGGTAAGTTTTATAACTTAATGTCTGGTTCTACATGGATTGAGAATTGGCAAGCTAACCCAAACAATGTATGTGATACACCGGTTTCTCCCCACGATGGATCAAACTCTGCTACCTATGAGTTTAGTCAAGCCAATAATACCATTACATTAAATGGTATTGGCGCCCATTTAGGTTTACCAAAAGCAGTTAATAGCAATGAATTAACGGCTCCAAACCAAGCACCATCCTCAATTTCATATCAAATTTTGACCCTTACAGAAACTGACTTAGTAGTAGATATATTTGTCGGTACCGGATGGTGGCGTTTTAGTTTTGAAAAAGCGGCTAACGCAGATCAAGATAATGATGGGGTTATTGATATAGATGATGCATTCCCTACAGACCCGAATGAAACAATAGATACCGATGGCGATGGTATTGGTAATAATTCTGATACAGATGATGATGGTGACGGATTTGCTGATTCTGTGGATGCATTTCCACTTAATAGTTCTGAGTCATTAGATACCGATTCTGACGGTCAAGGTAATAATACTGACACAGATGATGATGGTGACGGTGTTCCAGATACTGCTGATGCTTTCCCACTAAATTCAGCTGAATCCTTAGATACCGATGGCGATGGTATTGGCAATAATACTGACACAGATGATGATGGTGATGGTGTTACAGATACTGAAGATCTGGAGCCTTTAAATCCAAATAATACCAATGATTTTCAAATTGTTAGTGTAGGCAATAATCCAGTAGGATCAAATTCACAGCAGGTTTCAATAGATATTGCCTATGATGTAACATCAAATAATAATTCTTTAACAGGACTTGGCCTTAGAATTCACTATGACAGTTCAGTGCTTGAATTTAATGATGTAAGCAACCTCTTTACTACTGACAATATTATAGCTGGTGATGCTAGTGAGGCGGACAGCGAAGATTATGACAGCAACCCAAATACAGACCGCTTTGTTCCCGTGGCCTGGGCCTCTATTTTTGGTAACTGGCCAGCGGTAACCCTGCCAGCAAATTTGTTGAGCATAAACTTTACCGTTGCTGACAATGTAGCAACCCAATATACCGTCTATTCAACCATTGGCTTTTCTAAAACAAGTAACGCTCAAGGCTATGGTTTTTCAGCGGCAAATTATCAGCTTCAAATCGTTCCAGCGTCATGGGATTTCGATAAAAATGGTGTGGCAGATGCCTTGACTGACGGCTTGCTAATGTTAAGACATACCTTTGGCCTGAATGGCAATTCACTAATGGATGGAGCTGTAGCAACCGATTCACCTCTTAGCCATTCTGAGGTTGAAGAAAGCCTACAAAATGCAATGGTAATTGCTGATATTGATGACAATGGAAGAGTTGATGCATTAACTGATGGATTACTCCTTCTGCGCTATTTATTCGGCCTAAATGGAGATAGCCTAGTGAGTGCTGCTGTAGCGCAGGATGCTCAGAGAGTTACCCATTCTGACATTGAAGAATATATTCAAAACCATATGCCAGGACAAAACGTCCAAGCGCCGGATACAACACCACCAGAAATTACTCTTAATGGTGATTTAAATATAGCGTTGGCAACGGGCGATAACTATATTGAATCTGGTGCCAGTGCTGTTGATGCACAAGATGGTGATGTAGTAGTAACCATAACGGGTTCGATTGGAGTAGAGCAGGGTACATACACTCTAACCTACACAGCTGTTGATGCGGCAGGCAATATATCTTCAGTAAACCGAACTGTAACTGTAGATCAGCCACCAAACATTAGTAGTTTTTCATTTTTGATGACCAACAACCCAAGTTTATCAAGCAATGTAACGCTTAATGTTGGAACAAATACTATATCAGGTCGAATTGCTGAAAACGTATCAGTTAAACAACTTGTTGCAACATTTGAGCATGATGGTTCAACAGTAACCGTTGCCAGTGATAACCAATCGAACAGTTTAACGTCAAATGATTTTACCCAGATAGTGGAATATACGGTTTCAAAAGCATCCGGAGTAAGCAAAACCTACGCAGTAGATATAACAAAATTTACGGGTCTGCCAATTGTAAATATCACCACTGAAAATTTCGTATCAATTGACTCAAAAGAAAATTATGTCAACGGGACAGTGTCAGTCGATGGCGGGCGCTATATTTCAGATATGGATAGCACCGCAATAGAAATTAGGGGACGTGGAAATTCAACTTGGTTCCTTCATCCCAAAAAGCCCTATCAGATGAAATTCTCATCAAAAGAAGAATTTTTAGGTATGCCTGAAGACAAGAAATGGATTTTCCTGGCTGAGTATTCTGATAAAACTCTAGTTCGCAATACTACAGCCTTTGAAATGGGGTATATAAGTGGTTTAGATTGGACCCCGCAAAGTGAATTTGCCGAGGTTTATATAAACAATCAGTATCAAGGCACCTACAATATTACCCAGAAAGTTGAGGAGTCCAACAGGCGTGTAGCGATTACAAATGACGGTTTTCTTCTACATGTAGATCAAGATTGGCGTCTTGATGCGGATGAGGTTTTCTTTTCCACAGACTCCTTTAATGTAATAACAGTTAAGGAGCCGGGTATTGACCGAGTTGACGGCAATGATTACGCCTATCTTCAGGATTCTCGATATATCTATATCAGTAACTATATTAACCAATTTGAAGATGCATTATTCGGCAGTAATTTTGCGAATACAGTATCTGGCTATGCCGCGTACATTGACGTCGATAGTTTTGTTGACTGGTTTCTTATCAATGAAATACTAAAAAATCAGGACGCCCGTAATTTTTCAAGTATTTTCTTCCATCTTATACCGGGAGAAAAAATTAAGATGGGTCCACTTTGGGACCATGATCTAGCCTTTGGTAATGTCAATTATGAAGTTACTCAATACTCGGATGGCTGGTGGGTAAAGGATAACCCATGGATAAGTAGGTTGCTTGATGATCCGGCATTCGTCTCAAAAGTAAGAACTAAGTTTGACTATTACCGTGATAATGAGCAATTTATACTAGATAAAATTGATTTCCATGCGGAAAAATTGCAATGGGCTCAACAAGAAAATGATAATAGATGGCAAACCATCGGTGTAGGGGTATGGCCCAATCCGGTTGTATTTGATACCTATCAAGAAGAAGTTGATCATTTGAAACAGTGGTATCAAACAAGAATGAACTGGCTGGATACCGCTATAGATTCACTTTAAAGCCAACAGTGGTTTAAAATTAGTCAACGTCATTAACAATTAGCTATAATTTACAGCGAGAGTAACTAAAGTATTCTCGCCAACTTAACCCGAAATTTTAAGGTAGCCATAATGTCTAATCACAAAGCGTTGAATATGTTTGGTCGTTCAGGTAACCCCTCACTAAATGCCCAAACCTTTTCCAATAGTACAAAAGATGCAACCTTTAGCGCCCAATCGCCTATATCAACAATGACTCTAGAGGGCACAGTTAATAAAACCGGCATATTGCTTGTGCTTGTGGTTATTTCGGCCTTTTATACATGGTCACAGTTCTTCGCTACAGGCAATCCAGCCAGCGTAATGCCCCTCGCAATAGGTGGTGCTATTGTTGGCTTTATATTAGCCCTAGTGACCATCTTTAAAAAGCAATGGTCTGGTACAACAGCACCTCTATACGCCATAGCCGAGGGTCTGTTTCTTGGCGCTATATCCGCCATCTTTGAAGCACAATACCCAGGCATTGTTATACAGGCAGTAGGTCTAACCTTAGGCACATTGGCATCATTATTATTCTTATATAAAACAGGGATCGTAAAGCCCACAGAAAATTTCCGCCTAATGGTCACCTCAGCCACTATGGGCATAGCTATGCTCTATCTAGTGAGTATGCTCATGAATATGTTTGGCTCAGGCGGTATTGGCTTTATACATTCCAATGGCCTATTTGGTATTGGTTTTAGTCTATTTGTTGTAGGTATAGCCGCATTAAATCTAGTGCTTGATTTCGATTTTATAGAACAGGGATCAGAAATGGGCGCACCTAAATATATGGAATGGTTCGGTGCATTCTCACTGATGGTAACCCTAATATGGCTATATCTTGAAATGTTGCGCCTACTGGCAAAGCTAAGAAGTCGCTAATGGATGCCAATACCCTAATATTTGGCGGTATCTCACTTATATCCTTAGCCATATTTTTCTACTTAGGCCGTTTTAGAGCTTCAACAAAACAAAGAGACCGAGAAGACCGGATAGACTGGTCTTCTCGCAAGTTCTCCCTATGGAGAATATTCCTCTACAGTCTGGTGGCTGTAGGCGGCATAGTTCTGCTAACACAGTTTATCTAGATTGAGATGTTTCGCCTTTGTTTGCGTAAGTTTTTCGTTTATAAAAACAAATTGCCATAGACCCTCCGGAGACAGCTGCTAGCATTATTATGATAACGATAATAAACTAGTGCTAAGTAATAAGATAAAAAAATAATATATTAACAATAGTTCTTATAAAAATATTTGAGCAATTGATAAAGAACCTATTTTCATTCTTTAAAATAAAAATAATCATAACTTTTCAGATTATGTTATAAAAAAATTTATATAAATTAGGTGCATCAGATGCGTTATTCACTTTATTTCATTTTAATAATATTTTCATTGTTTGCTTTTAAGTCATACGCCTCAACCGGTAATGATGGTGCTGATGATTCAACCTCACAATATCCCAGCCAGATAGTTTTTGTTAATGGTTCCCCAGTAGTATCGCCAGGAAGATCTGTCTCTGTCACTGTTAGCTATGATGTTAGTGATAACGATATGGAGCTGACTGGTTTAGGGCTGAGAATTTACTACAACAGTCTTCACCTAACATTTGTTGAATTTTCAAACCTATTTTCTAAAGACAATATTGGGACATCGTCACCCTATGTTGATTCATTAGATTTAGATGGTAACCCATCAACCGATATGTATGTTGCATCAAATTGGGCATCAATCTTTGGTGGATTTCCCGGTGAAGAATCAGGTGAATTACCAATCACATTATTAAAGCTAAACTTTACTGCATCGACCGATTTAGATGTTGAATCAACTCCTATCTCCTTCACCACAAGTAGTAATGCATCAGGCTATATATTTGAGGGTAATAATTACAATATTCCAGTGACCTCTGGAACATGGGACTTTGATGAGAACGGAAGTGTCAATGCGTTAACGGATGGCTTATTGTTAATGCGTTATCTTTTTACTATGAGAGGTGAGGCCTTAATAGATAGTACTATCGCGTCTGACGCAGGTCTAACAACGGCTACTGAAATAGAGTCAAAATTATCTGTAGCTATAAACTCATATGCAGATATTGATAGCAGTGGTGATGTTGATGCCTTAACAGATGGTTTATTGTTAATGCGCTACCTGTTCAATTTGAGAGATGACCCATTGATTAACTCGTCCTTTAAACCTGATGCGGCGCGTAATACAGTGACTGAAATCGAGGCCTATATTGAAAGTTTTATGCCATTATAAATGGCGTCTGCTAATGCATAAAACAATGCTAATCACCCTAAATCCCAGCCATAAAAAACCTCCCGAAGGAGGTTTTTTTAATATGGCGGTGGGATAGGGATTCGAACCCTAGATAGGCTATTAACCTATGCCAGTTTTCAAGACTGGTGCATTCAACCGCTCTGCCATCCCACCTAATTTTTTAATATCAAAGTCTGTCTTTGAAACTAGGCGCAGATTATACCGCGCCAATTTCCTGAGACAAGCACGAATTAGCCTTCAGAGGGTTTTTCTTCCGTTTTTTCTGCTGCGCGCTTTTGTCGTGGATCATTTGAGGCGCGTTTTAAGGGCGCCGATTGTTTAGCCGCAACTTCTATGGGGCTATCAGACGTTGTTGGCGTGCCTTTTTTGGAGGTACGTCCCTCTGAGCTGGTTTCTACCTCTGAAGCTAGCTTTGGCTTGCTTCTTGGGTCGTTACTAGCTCTTGTGGTTGCAGCGGCTGGCTTAGCCTCTACTTTTACCTCAGATTCAGCTTTAGCCTCAGTTTTAGGTTCGGCCTTGGCTTTGGGTTTTGCTTTAGCCTTTGGTTTAGCTTTTGCTTTGGCTTTAGCTTTTGGTTTTGGCTCAGCTGTACCTTCAGCTTTGCTTTCATCTGCATTTGGCTTAGCAGTATCTTTTGTCTCTGCCGGAGCTTTGTCAGCCTCTGCTGTTTGCTTTGGCTTTGTAGCTCTTCGTTTGCGCTTTGGCTTTTCCGCAGTGTCTACAGTATCAATTGTGGCATTTTTTTCAGTGCTTGGTGACTCAGATGCCTTTTGCGCTGTCCTATCTGCGTTGGCCTTTGAAGAGGAAGTAGTTTCACTTGTCTTAGCGGCAGAAGGGCGCTTGCTAAGTTTTGGCGTAGCATCTTTGTCAGTTTTAGCTGTCTCTTTTGGCGCTTCTTGTTTGGCAGTGTCAACTGTGTCTGTATTTGACGTATCTACGGTATTCTCAAGCATTTCTTGAGGAACATCTTGTCTGCGACG